>NZ_JBHVMF010000003.1:18821-370405 GCF_042797055.1 Streptomyces sp. NPDC057854 | reverse complement strand
ACCCCGACACCCTCCACCACACCCCCATCGGCGTCTTCCGGTCGGTGGAACGACCGGTCTACGACACCCTCATGGCCGACCAGCTCGACACCGCCGTGGAGCGGCAGGGCGAGGGTGATCTGGCCCGGCTGCTGGCCGGGAACGACACGTGGACGGTGGTCGGCTGACGCGGACGCGCCGGCCCGCCCGACATGGAGAGGGGCACGACCCGGACGACGGGTCGTGCCCCTCTCCGCGTCCGGAGGGGTTCGGGTCAGCCGCGGGCCGCGTCGTAGCCGGCGCGGGCCTCCTCGACGGCGGGGACGCGGGACTGGGTCCAGAGGGCCAGGTCGCGGACGCGGCGGGCGGCGTCCTCGCCGAGCGGGGTGAGGCTGTAGTCGACGCGGGGCGGGATGACGGGCTGGGCGGCGCGGTGGACGAAGCCGTCCCGCTCCAGGGTCTGGAGGGTCTGGGTCAGCATCTTCTCGCTGACGCCGCCGATCCGCCGGCGCAGCTCGCTGAACCGGTACGAGCGCTCCAGCAGGGCCATGAGGACGAGGACGCCCCAGCGGCTGGTGACGTGCTCCAGGACCAGCCGGGACGGGCACGTGGTGCCGTCGGTGGCGGCCAGCAGGGGGGCGGGCGGGGCGGCCTCGGCGGCGGCCTCAGCTGGGGTCTGTTCACTTACCTGCACGTCAGTACCTTACGTCAAAGTGGGTACTTTCGAATAGATAGCGCACCCCGTACGGTGAGTGTGTCACCCCGACCGCAGCCCCACCCCCTCACCGCAGGAAGCGAGTGATCCCATGAGCATCGTCGTCACCGGAGCCACCGGACAGCTCGGCCGTCTCGTCGTCGACGCCCTCCTGGCCGACCCGGCCGTCCCCGCCGGTTCCGTCGCCGCCGTCGTACGGAACAAGGAGAAGGCCGCCGACCTGGCCGAGCGCGGGGTCGAGCTGCGGATCGCCGACTACAGCCGGCCCGAGACGCTGGCCGGCGCCTTCGCGGCGGGCGACCGGGTGCTGCTGATCTCCGGCAGCGAGGTCGGGCAGCGGGTCCCGCAGCACGCCGCCGTGATCGACGCGGCCAAGGCGGCGGGCGTGGCCCAGCTGGCGTACACCGGCGTGCTGGGCGGGCCGGACGCCGACTTCGACCTGGCGGCGGAGCACAAGGAGACCGAGGCGCTGATCCTCGCCTCGGGGCTGCCGTACACCTTCCTGCGCAACGGCTGGTACAGCGAGAACTACACGGCGAACCTCGCGCCCGTCCTCGCGCACGGCGCCGTCGTCGCCAACGCGGGCGAGGGCCGGGTCGCCTCCGCCTCCCGCGCCGACTACGCCGCCGCGGCGGCGGCCGTGCTGACCGGGCCGACCGAGGAGCACCTGGGCCGGGCGTACGAGCTGAGCGGCGACGAGGCGTGGTCGCTGGCGGAGTACGCGGCGGAGGTCGGCGCCCGGGCCGGGCGGGAGATCACGTACAGGAACGTGCCGGCGGCGGCGCACCTGGAGATCCTGACGGGCGCGGGAGTGCCGGAGGCGTTCGCGGCGATCCTCGTCGACGTCGACGAGGCGGTCGCGCGGGGCGCGCTGGCGCTCCGGACCGGCGACCTGGCGCGGCTGATCGGGCGCCCGACCACGCCGATCGGCACGACGATCGCGGAGGCGCTGGCGGCGGCGCGCTGACCGCCGCCTCCCATGGTCATGACCGTATAGCGGTACACACATGACAGCCGGCCCTGTGCGGCGCTACCTTCGTCGGGACAGCGCGGCGCAGGGCGGGAGGCTTTCCATGGGCGGAAGAGAGACGGACGGAACCGTCGGGACGGCGGACGGCGGCGACGGCCGCGCCGGTCTGCTGTACGGCGTCGGCGCGTACGCGATATGGGGCCTCGTGCCGCTCTACTGGCCGCTCCTCAAGCCGGCGAGCGCGGGCGAGATCCTGGCGCACCGGATGGTCTGGTCGTTCGTCCTCGTCGGCCTCGCGCTGCTGGCGCTGCGCCGGTGGGGCTGGATGCGGGAGCTGGCGGCGAGCCCGCGCAAGCTGGGGCTGCTGACGATCGCCGCGACCGTCATCACGGTCAACTGGGGCCTGTACATCTGGTCGGTCAACAACGGGCACGTCGTCGAGTCGTCCCTCGGCTACTTCATCAACCCGCTGGTGACGATCGCGCTCGGCGTCCTCGTCCTGAAGGAACGCCTCCGGCCCGCCCAGTGGGCGGCGGTCGGCATCGGCTTCGCCGCCGTCCTCGTCCTGGCGATCGGCTACGGCCGCCCGCCGTGGATCTCCCTCGTCCTCGCCTTCTCCTTCGCCGTCTACGGCCTGGTGAAGAAGCAGGTCAACCTCGGCGGCCTGGAGTCGCTGGCGGCCGAGACGGCCGTCCAGTTCCTGCCGGCCCTCGGCTACCTGGTCTTCCTCGGCTCGCGCTCGGAACTCGCCTTCGGCTCCGAGGGCGCCGGCCACATGGCGCTGCTCGCCACCACCGGCGTCGTCACGGCGATCCCGCTCGTCTGCTTCGGCGCGGCGGCGATCCGGGTCCCGCTCTCCACCCTGGGCCTCCTCCAGTACCTGGCCCCGACCTTCCAGTTCCTCCTCGGCGTCGTGTACTTCCACGAGGCGATGCCGCCGGAGCGCTGGGCCGGCTTCTCCCTGGTGTGGCTCGCCCTCACGCTCCTCACCTGGGACGCCCTCCGCACGGCCCGCCGCAGCCGCGCCGCGATGACCCGAGCCGCGAAGCAGGCCGCCACCCACACCCCACTCCCCCGCCCCGCCCCGACGGACGACGTCCGCGCCTGACGGCGAAAACGGGTGGCCGCAGCCCGGCCCGCCGCTCCACCCTGGACCCCATGTCCCCACTCCCGGCGGTACGGGGCGGCGAGCCGCTCCGCCGCGTCCGCGCGCTGCACACCGGCACCACGGTCACCGTCTACCAGGCGTACCCGCCGGAGATCGGCCTGCCCACCGCGCGCGACGGGCGGTTCCCGGAGCTCTGGAAGCGGGACCGGATGACGTGGATCAAGCCGTCGTTCCTGTGGATGATGTACCGCTCCGGCTGGGGCACCAAGGAGGGCCAGGAGACCGTCCTCGCGGTGGAGATCACCCGGGCGGGCTTCGAGTGGGCGCTGCGGCACGCCTGTCTGTCGCACTACGAGCGCGGCTTCCACGCCGACCGGGCGTCCTGGCAGCGGGAGCTGCGGCGGGCGCCGGCCCGGGTGCAGTGGGACCCGGAGCGGGACCTGCGGCTGGCTCCGCTGCCGTACCGCTCGCTCCAGCTGGGTCTCGCGGGCGAGGCGGCACGCCGGTACGCGGACGAGTGGACGGTCGCCGTCACCGACGTCACGGCGCTCGCCCGGGCGGCGCACGCCCTCGTGCGGGCCGGGGACCTGACGGCCGCGGCACGGCTGCTGCCGGCCGAGACGCCGTACCCGGAGCCGGACGGTCTGCTGGACCGGGTGCGGGCCTGAGGTCGGCCCGGGGGAACGGGGCCCGGGTGGGTCCCGTTTCCCCGGGGTTGCGGGTCACAGGGTGAGGAGGGCTCCGTGGGCTGCTGTGGGGACGGACGGGTCGCGGAGGGGGCGGAGGGCCAGGCGGATCAGGGCGAGGGCGTTGTCGTCGCCGGCGATCCGGTTGGCGCTCAGTTCGCCGCAGGACCGGCACTCGTGGACCAGGAGCCACTCGCCGTCCGGGCGGACGGAGACGCTGAGCGGCACCATGCGGCCCCGGCAGGCGGACGCCCGGTCGCCGGGGATCCGGGCGTCGACGTGCAGGCTGGCCAGGCAGGTCGGGCAGTGGTTGCGGTGGGCCGTGCCCGGCGCGGCCAGCGGGACGACGAGCCGGCAGGCGACGCACCGGAAGTCCTGCTCCCGGTGGCCGGTCCGCTGCCCGTGCAGCACGTCCTTGCGCCGCTGGGCGCGGCGCCGGTCGTCGGTGCGCGTACGGCGGGCCATGTCACAGGTCCCCGAACGCTTCGAGCGGGAACGGCGGCTGGGCCAGCGGCCGTACCGCCATCCGCATCAGGATGAGCCGGTTGTCGTCCTCGGCGACGGGGCTGGAGGTCAGCTCGTCGCAGCGCACGCACCGGTGCACGATCATCCAGTCGCCGGTGCGCAGCACGGCGATGGAGATCGGGGACATGCGCGCCCGGCAGTCGCTCGGTCCGCCCTCGACGTGGTCGTGGACGTGCCGGGAGTGCAGGCAGGACGGGCAGTGGTTGCGCCGCTGCCCGCCGGCGGCGTGGGCGTGGACGGTGAGTCCGCACCACACGCAGGTGAAGGTGTCGATGGTGATGGTCACCCGGAGGCTCCTTGCTGAGGAAGTGTCGCTGACAGCAGGAGTCGGCCGAGCGGGCCTCGCGAAGGAGACTGCCTAGGCGGAAAGGGCCATGGAGTGAGGCGCGCTCGGCGCGGGCCGGGGCATACAACACCCTCTCTGCGGGCCGGGGGCCCGGATCGTACGGCGGACGGGGGACGTCGTCTCCGACGGTAGGCAGCGCGCCCCGGGCGCCGCCACCGGTTTTTCCGGCCGCGCCCCCGGTTACGGCCGGCGCACCTCGAAGTGGAAGCAGCCGTACTCGACGGCGCGGACGTGCACGAGCGCGACCTCCGGGTCGGCGAACGCCTCCGCGAACGCCTCGTCGAGGCCGGGGAGTTCGACGAGCCGCCCGCCGACGATGCGGCCGTCGGCACCGTACCGGCGGACGGTGCGCAGCGCCCCCGGCCGCGCGAAGGGGTAGCCGTCGGCCGGTTCGGGCCCCGCGCACGCGTCGCCGTGCACGAAGACGGGCCCGACCTCGTCGTACGCCCCCGGCGCCGCGCCCGCGGCGGCGGCCCAGCGCCGCAGCGGCGCGTACGAGACGAGCGCGATCCGCTCGCCGGGGCGGGACAGCCGGAGGCAGCAGCGCAGGGGGTGTCCGCCCTCGGGCGCGACGTACGGGACGCAGGGGCGGCCGGCGTCGTCGACGGTGCGGAGGGCGGTGAGGACGTCGGGCTCGACGGCCCGGGGCGTGAAGCGGTTCATGCCCCCAGCCTCACCGAGCCGCCGTAACCGGGCTGGCGGATTCCGGACGCCGCGGTCGAGCGGCTTCCGCGCCG
The DNA here is from genome assembly GCF_042797055.1 of Streptomyces sp. NPDC057854. Classification (NCBI taxonomy): domain Bacteria; kingdom Bacillati; phylum Actinomycetota; class Actinomycetes; order Kitasatosporales; family Streptomycetaceae; genus Streptomyces; species Streptomyces sp. NPDC057854. The sequence continues at coordinate 365,339 of NZ_JBHVMF010000003.1, read as the reverse complement.
GCCCGTCAGGCTTCGCCGACGGGGGCGATGCGGCGGCGGAGCAGGCAGAACTCGTTGCCCTCGGGGTCTGCGAGGACGTGCCACTCCTCCTCGCCGGTCTGCCCGACGTCCGCCGGCACCGCGCCGAGCGCGAGGAGCCGCCGCAGTTCGGCGTCCTGGTCGCGGTCGGTGGCGCTGACGTCGATGTGCAGGCGCCGACTGCCGGTGCGGGGCTCGTCGTTGGGGCTGAGCACGAGGGTGGGCAGCGGGCCGCCGAAGCCGGTGCCGGCGGGCCCGATCTCGATGCTGCCGTCCTCCTCCCGGCCCAGTTCGACGTAGCCGAGGACCTCGCTCCAGAACGCGGCGAGGCGTTCGGGGTCGGCGCATTCGAGGACGAGCTCACTGATGCGGCATGCCATGGGAACAGCGTACGGAACCTCGCGCCGCGAACCCCCCGTCGCGAATCCCCTCCCCCCGCCCGGCAGTTCACGCGTCGAGCGTGATCGCGTTCTTGGCGCGCTCGACGGACTCCTCGGAGGCGGGCCCGCCGGGGTTCTCGGTGGCCAGCGCCTGGTTGAGGGCGACGAAGGGCCGCATCCGCTCCTCGTAGCGGGCGAAGGCGGCGCCGTGGTCGCCGTCGTGGCGCGCGAGGCTGTCCGCGAGGACGTACGCGCCGACGAGCGCGAGGCTGGTGCCCTGCCCGGAGAGCGGGGACGGGCAGTAGCCGGCGTCCCCGAGCAGCGCGACGCGCCCCCGCGACCACCGGTCCATCCGGATCTGGGCCATGGCGTCGCAGTAGAAGTCGGGGGCGGTGCGGGCGGCTTCCGCCAGCCGGGCGCCCTCCCAGCCCACGGCGGACAGCTTGGCCACGACGGTGCGCCGGAGCGCGTCGGCGCCCCGCAGCCCGGGCGGCAGGGGGCCGGACTCGAAGCCGAACGCGACCCGCAGTTCGGTGTTGGCGCGCACCGGCATGATGCCGAAGCCCACGCCGTCGCCCCGGAGCCACGTCTGCCAGTCCTCCAGGCCGAGGAAGTTCTCCGTGCCGAACACCGAGAGGTAGCTGCCCAGGTGGTGGGCGAACCGTTCCTCCGGGCCGAACGCGAGCCGCCGCACGGTGGAGTGGAGGCCGTCGGCGCCGATGACGAGGTCGAAGCGGCGGGACGGCCCGTGCGCGAAGTCGGCGCGCACGCCGGTCCTGTCCTGCTCCAGCCCGGTGAGGCTGTCGCCGAAGAGGTACGCGGCGTCGGCGCGGGTGTGCTCGTACGCCATCCGCACCAGGTCCTCGCGCAGCACCTCGATGTCGTCGCTGTCGAGCCGGCCGCTGCTGAAGGTCGCCTCGGTGGAGCGGTGGACCTCCCGGCCCTCCGCGTCGAGGACCGACATGCCGCGCATCCGGGTCCGTACGCCGCGCGCCCGGTCGAGCAGGCCGGTCCGCTCCATGACGTCGAGCGCGACGCCCCGCACGTCGACGGCCTGGCCGCCGGGGCGCGGGGCGGGGGCGCGCTCGACGACGGTGGGCTCGAAGCCGTGGCGGCGCAGCCAGTGGGCGAGGACGGGGCCGGCGACGCCGCCGCCGGAGATGAGCACGGTCCGGTTCTTCGTGGGCATGGGGCTCTCCTGAGTGGTCGTCCGTACGGTGTACGCGTCTGAACGTACGCCGTACGCGCAGGGCTCTCAACGGCCCCTTTGGCGCCCTGTACTAGGTCAGAGCGGCTTCCAGGAGCCGTCGCCGCTGCTAGCCTCTGCGCTAGTACAGAGAGGTGGAGGTGGAGAGTGTGACGCAGATCACTGGCGTGGCCGACGGTCCTCCCTACCGGCGCATCGCCGCCGACATCCGGCGGCGCGTCGCGGACGGCGAACTCGCCCCCGGCGACCGGATCCCCTCGACCCGGCGGATCGCCGAGGAGTGGGGCGTGGCGCTGGCCACGGCCGCCAAGGCGCTGACGATCCTGCGCCTGGAGGGCGTGGTGGAGGCCGTGCCCCGGGTCGGCACGGTCATCGCGGGCCCCACCGCCTCCCCCGCCCACCGGAGGACCACGCCGCCGGCACCCACGACGCCAGGGGCCGCCCCGCCGGGCACCGGCGCCCGCGCGGCCGAGCCCGGGACGGAACAGGAACTGAGCCTCGACCGGATCGTCCGGACCGCGATCGGGATCGCCGACGCCGAGGGGCTGACGGGGCTCTCCATGCGCGGCGTCGCGGCCCGCCTCGGCGTCGCGCCGATGTCGACGTACCGGTACGTGCCGAGCAAGGAGGAGCTGGTCCTCCACATGGCGGACGCGGCCTTCGGCGAGGAGTCGTACCCGCCGGACGCCCCCGAGGGCTGGCGCGCCCGCGTCGAGCTGGGCGCGCGGACGATGTGGCGCCTCTACCGGAGGCACCCGTGGCTGGCGCAGCTCGGCTCGCTCTCGCGCCCGCTGCTCGTGCCGCGCCTCCTGGTGCACGGGGAGTGGATCCTGAGCGCCCTCGACGGCCACGGCCTGGCGCCCGCCGAGCTGTTCGACGTCCACGTGCTGATCTACAGCCACGTGCAGGGCCTGGCGGTGCACCTGGAGCGCGAGGCGCACGCCGAGGCGGCCACCGGGCAGTCGGAGGACCAGTGGATGGACGGCCGCGCCGGCGAGCTGCGGGCGCTGGCGGAGTCGGGCCGCTTCCCGACCTTCGCCAAGGTCGTGGGCGGCTTCGAGGACGGCTACGACCTGGACCTGGACGCCCTGTTCGAGCGCGGCCTCGCCGCCCTCCTCGACGGCCTGACGCCCCTCGTGGAGGGCGGGGGCCGGTGACGGGCGACCGGGGGCGGCGCGGGAGTCCCGGGGGCCGGATGCGCCGCCGGCCCGGCACCCCCTAGTCTCGGCGGGTCCGCCGGGACGTGGGCGGCTACGACGGAGGAGGAACGTTCATGCGGGAGCGGCGGGCAGGCGGGCGGCTGAGGGCCGCGGCGTGGATCATGGTGCCGCTGGGACTGGCGTCGGTCCTCGGCGGCATCCTGTACTTCTTCGTCGCCCACCGGGGCGTCACGGTGATGGGCGACTCCATGAACCCCACGCACCCCCGGGGCACGGTCGTGCTCGTCCGGGACGTGGCGGCGGGCGACATACGCCGGGGCGACGTGCTGCTCCTCCAGGTGCCCGGGCGGTACAACGGCGCGCCGGTCATCCAGCGCGTCATCGGCAAGGGCGGCGACCACGTGGTCTCCGACGGCACCCGGGTCACGGTGAACGGCCAGGACCTCGCCGAGCCGTACCTGAAGAAGGAGCCCTGGCCGCCGACGCCGGTCCCGTACGACGTCCGCGTGCCGGAGGGCCGCCTGTTCCTGCTGGGCGACAACCGCGGCAACTCCAACGACTCCCGCTACTTCCTGGACCAGGACGCGGGCACCGTCGCGGTCGCGGGGGTCCTCGGCCGCGTGCAGGACGGCCTCCCGCCGGCCGTCCTGGCCGCCGGCCTCACCGGCGCGGCCCTGATCGTGCTCGGCTGCGGCACGGGGTACGCCGCCTGGCGCCGCGCCCGCACCGCCGCCTGACGCGCGCGGGGCCGGGGCGGGGGCGGGCCGGGGCCGGGGCGGGGGCGGGACGGGGCGGGGCGGCGGCAAGGGCGGGCCGGGGCTACCCCGCGTACGAGCGGATCAGGCGGGCCAGTTGACGGCCGACCGTGTGGAGCGGGTCCTCGGTGCGGGTGACCTGGGCGGTGACCTCGGCGCCCTCCAGGGCGGCGATGACGGTGACGGCCAGCTCCCCGGCCGCCTCGGCGGAGAAGCCGCCGCGCAGCAGCTTGTCGCGGACCAGGTCCTCCCAGCCGCGCAGCGCGGCGGCGCAGGCCCGCTGGATGTCCGAGTCGGTGCCGAGCGTCTCCAGGGCCGCCGCCGTGACGGGGCAGCCGTCGGTCCAGTCCGACGCGCGCAGCTCCTCGCCGAGGCGCCGGGTGCAGGCGACCACCGCCTCGGCCGGGTCGTCCGTGCTGTCCAGCGCCTCCCGCAGGAGCGCCGCGAACTCCGCGCCGCCGTGCTCGATCGCGGCGACGGCGACGGTCTCCTTGCCGCCCGGGAAGAAGTGGTAGACGGACCCGAGGGTGGCCTGCGCCTCCTGGGCGATCTGCTTGATGCCCGTGCCGACGTACCCCTGGCGCTGGAGGAGGCGGGCGGCGGCGACGACGATCCGGTCACGCGTGCTGGTCTGCATGGGTTCACCGTAGCAAGTCACTAAGTAGAGCGTTCGTTCCAGAGCTGTGCTACGGTCTGTCCATGCTCTGGATAGAGCGTTCGTTTTAGTTCGTTTCAGTCGTCCCGCGAGGAGAGAGACCCATGTCCAGCACCCGCCCCGCCGCCCCCGCCACCCCGCAGTCGGTCACCGTCATCGGCCTCGGCCCGATGGGCCGGGCGATGGCCGGCGCCTTCCTCGACCAGGGGTACGACGTCACCGTCTGGAACCGCACGGCGTCCCGCGCCGACGAGCTGGTCGCCCGCGGCGCGGTGCTCGCCCCGGACGTGAAGGACGCGCTCGCCGCCAACGAACTGGTGGTCCTCAGCCTCACCGACTACGACGCCGTGTACGCCACCCTCGGCCCCGCCGAGTCCGCGCTCACCGGCCGGGTCCTGGTGAACCTCAGCTCCGACACCCCCGAGCGGGCCCGCGCCGCGGCCCGCTGGGCCGCCGAGCGGGGCGCCGTCCAGCTGACCGGCGGCGTCACCGTGCCGCCCTCCGGCATCGGCAAGCCCGAGTCGTCGACCTTCTACAGCGGCCCGCGCGCGGTCTTCGACCGGCACCGCTCCGCCCTGGAGGTCATCACCGGCCGCACCGACCACCGGGGCGAGGACCCGGGGCTCGCCGCGCTGATGTACCAGATCGGCATGGTCATGTTCTGGACCTCGATGCTCAGCTACTGGCAGGCCATCGCCCTCGCGGAGGCCAACGGCCTCACGGCGGCCGACATCCTGCCGCACGCCGTGGAGACCGCGCAGTCGCTGCCGGGCTTCATGTCCTTCTACGCCGGGCGCATCGACGCCGGACAGCACACCGGCAACGTGGACCGGCTCGCCATGGGCACGGCCAGCGTCGAGCACGTCCTGCACACCAACGCGGACGCGGGCGTCGACACCACGCTCCCGGCCGCCGTCGTCGCGCTCTTCCGCCGCGGCATGGACGCCGGCCACGCCGCCGACAGCTTCTCCAGCCTCCTGGAGTCGATGCGCGCTTGACCCTCACGCGGCGTGAGGCCGGACCGTGGTCCGCATGAGCGACCAGAACCCCCGCACCACCCACTTCTACGACGCCTTCGAGATGAGCCCCGTGCCCACCCCCGGGCCGGACGCCGTGCCGCCGGAGCCGTTCCACGGCATCTACGGCATGCCGTCCTTCGTCACCGTCCCCACCACCGACCTCGCGGAGTCCGTGGACTTCTGGACGCGGGGGCTCGGCTTCTTCGAGCTGTTCGCCGTTCCGGGGGTGCTGGTGCACCTGCGCCGGTGGGCGTTCCAGGACGTGCTGCTCGTCGCGGCGGACAGCGTCCCGGCGGAGCCGCCGGCCCTGGGGTACAGCTTCGCCGGGGTGCTCGCGCAGGTCGACGCCGTCGCCGGGGCGTGCCGCGCGCTGCGGCCCGGCGCGGTCGACGGGCCCCGGGACACGCCGTGGAACACCCGGGACGTGGAGGTGATCACCCCCGAGAACGCGCGCGTCGTCCTCACGGCCGCGAAGCCGTTCGACCCGGCGAGCGAGGAGGCGCGGAACCTCGCGGCGATCGGGATCACCGGCCCCGACAATGGGACGCATGCCTGAGGACCCGTACGCCGGACGCGCGAGCGACGACGGGCTGACCGTCGGCCAGGTGGCGGCGCTGCTGGACGTCACCGTCCGCGCGCTGCACCACTGGGACGAGATCGGGCTGGCCCGCCCGTCGCTGCGGACGGCCGCGGGGTACCGGCTCTACACCGCCGCCGACCTCGAACGGCTGCACCGCGTCACCGTCTACCGCGAGCTCGGGCTCGGCCTGGACCGGATCCGGGCCGTCCTCGACGACGCGGGCACCGACGTGACCGGCGCGCTGCGGGCCCAGCGCGCGCAGGTCGACCGGCGGATCGAACGGCTCCGGCGGCTCGGCGCCGGTCTGGACCGGATGATCGACGCCCAGGAGCGCGGGCTGCTCCTCACCGCCGAGCAACAGGCCGCGCTCTTCGGGCCCGGCTGGGACCCCACGTGGTCCGCGCAGGCGCGCGAGGAGTACGGGGACACCGCGCAGTGGCAGGCGTACGCGGAGCGCTCCGCCGCGCGCGGCCCCGAGGAGTGGCGGGCCGTCACCGAGGCCGTCACCGCGCTCGAACGCGCCCTCGGCGAGGCGATGGACGCGGGCGTCGCGCCCGGCGACGCCGAGGCGGCCCGGCTCGTCACGCGGCACCGCGAGCTCTTCAGCGCGGCGTACTTCCCACTGAGCCGGTCGATGCAGGTCTGCCTGGGCCGGCGGTACGCGACGGACCCGGGCTTCGCCGCGCACTACGACGGGGTGCGCCCCGGCCTGGCGGCCTGGTTCCGCGCGGCGATCGACGCCGACGCCCGCGCCCACGGCCTCGACCCGGAGACCGCCGACTGGCGGTAGCCGCGCACGGGCCCCCGGCGGCAGCGTCCCACGGGCTCCCGGCGGCGGCGCGCGGGGCCGGAACCGGCCATGACGGCCCGGGCGCCGCGGGCGGCACCAGCCGGTGTCCGCTGAGCGAACGGCCGCGTCCTGAATGCGTCTTGACGTGACATCAGCTCTTCACCCACCATTCAGCACGCACTCGCACAGCTCCAACGCCTCGCGTCACCCACGGCGCGAGGCGCTCGCACGTTCCGTCCCATCCCCGTTCGGAATCCGGAGCCCCCACATGAAACTCTCCGCGAGACTCGCCGCGCTGGCAGGTTCCTCGGCGCTCGTCGCCGGCGCCCTCGCCGGCGCCGTGCCGGCCACCGCCGCGCCGGCCGGTGCCACCGCCGCGCCCGACCTGTCCGTCGCCGCCGTGAAGCAGCACCTGACGGACCTCCAGTCCATCGCCACCGCCAACGGCGGCAACCGCGCCCACGGCCGGCCCGGTTACAAGGCGTCCATCGACTTCGTGAAGGCCAAGCTGGACGCGGTCGGGTTCACGACGTCCGTCCAGCAGTTCACGTACAACGGCACGACCGGCTACAACCTGATCGCCGACTGGCCCGGCGGCGACCCGAACCAGGTCGTCATGGCGGGCTCGCACCTGGACTCGGTCTCCTCGGGCCCCGGCATCAACGACAACGGCTCCGGTTCGGCCGCGATCCTGGAGGCCGCGCTCGCCGTCGCCCGCACCGGCTACCAGCCGTCGAAGCACCTGCGGTTCGGCTGGTGGGGAGCGGAGGAACTGGGCCTGGTCGGCTCGAAGCACTACGTGAACAACCTCCCGGCGACCGAGCGCGCGAAGCTGAAGGGCTACCTCAACTTCGACATGATCGGCTCGCCGAACCCGGGCTACTTCGTCTACGACGACGACCCGGTCATCGAGCAGACCTTCAAGAGCTACTTCGCCGGCATCGGGGTCCCGACCGAGATCGAGACCGAGGGCGACGGCCGCTCCGACCACGCCTCGTTCAAGAACGCGGGCATACCCGTCGGCGGCCTCTTCACCGGCGCCAGCCGGGTCAAGACCAGCGCGCAGGTGTCCAAGTGGGGCGGTACGGCGACGGCCTTCGACCGCTGCTACCACTCCTCCTGCGACACGACCGCGAACATCAACGACACGGCCCTGGACCGCAACAGCGACGCCATCGCCCACGCGCTCTGGACCCTGTCCGGCACCACCACGAACCCGCCGACGGGCACCGTCTTCGAGAACACCGCCGACGTGGCGATCCCGGACAACGGCGCCGCGGTGACCTCGTCCGTCACCGTCTCCGGCGTCGCCGGCAACGCGCCCAGCAGCCTCGCCGTCGGCGTGGACATCGTCCACACCTGGCGCGGTGACCTCGTCGTCGACCTCATCGCCCCCGACGGCACGGTCTACAACCTGCACAACAGGACCGGCAGCGGCACCGACAACATCCAGCAGACCTACACCGTGAACGCCTCCGCGGAGGTCGCCAACGGCGTCTGGAAGCTCCGCGTCCAGGACACCGCGTCCGCCGACACCGGGTACATCAACGGGTTCAAGCTGACGTTCCCGTAGGCCCTCGGACCACCCGGGCGGGTCGGTGGACGTCGTCCCGACCCGCCCGGGCCACCATGTCCGCCGGGCCCCGCGCCTACCGGCCCGCGTTCGCCGCGTCCACCAGCGCCTGCGGCGTCACCGCGCCGACGTAGACGGTGCCGTCGTCCGTCATCAGCGCGTTGACGATCTTCGTCTTGAAGACGGTGCCGGAGCCGAACTTCCCGCTGACCTTCTCGCCGAGCGAGTCGAGGAAGCCCTGGACCTCCTTCGGCGCGTCCTCCGTCTTCGGGGCCGGCGCGCCGGAGTCGAAGCGGGCGATGCTGGTCCAGCCCTCGCCGATCACGTTCGGCTCGCCGTTCCCGCCGCCGAGGCCGCCGAGGCCGAAGTCGCCGAAGCCCTTCTCCAGCTCCTTCTCCAGGTCCTTCCCGGCGTCGCCGTGCTCCTTCTCGACCGCGTCGGCGTCGGTGACCTTCGCGCCCTCGGGGACGGTGAAGGCGAACTCGGAGGCGGCCGGCCTGCCGAAGTCCACCTTGGTGAAGCCCGCGTCGACGACCGGCTTGCCGCCGCTCGTGGAGTCGAGGGTGAACTTGAGCGGGGTGCCGGTGGCGGCGTCGACGGCGATGGTGATCGCGTCGACCGTGGAGCCCTGCTGCTTCGGCTCGATCACCAGGCGGTACGCGTCGCGGCCCGCGACGTTCGCGGTGCCGCCGACCGTGATCGAGGTGGTGTCGCCGGCGGCCTTCAGGACCTCGTCGGCGAGCGCCTTCGGGGAGGCGGGCAGCTCCTCCTGCGGGGCCTGGCCGGGGCCCTCGGCGCCCTTCTCGTGGAAGACCGTGTTCGACCGGGAGTCGTACGCCCACACCTCGTCGCCGTTGTGGACGAGGCTGTACTGCTCCTTGCCGTCGACCAGCGTCAGCTTCTGGCGCTCGGGGCCGTCGGCGGCGATCTTCAGGGTGTGGGTGCCGGAGACCAGCTTGCCGAGCTGGGCGGACGGGTCGGCGGTGCCCTCGCCCGCGCCGCCGTCGCCCATGCCCTCGGCGATCCCGCCGAGCAGCCCGTCGAAGGCCGGCAGCCCCAGGTCGGTGGAGATCTTGAAGGTGCCGGAGAGGGTCTGGGTGTCCGAGGCGGCGATCTTCTCGATGAGCTGATGGGCCGTGATGTCCGGCAGGTCCGGGTCGCCGGACGCGGCGAGCGCCGGGACCAGTCCGACGGTCGCGGCGGCGATGCCGGCCACCGCGACCGGGACGACGTACCGGCTCGTCTTTCGCTGTGCTGCCATGGTCTGTGATCCCTCCGTGCCCCTGTGGACTTCCCGTGCGATGTCTCCATCTCACCAGGACGGCGCCGCGGAATCGTCAGCCCCCGGGATCAACCTCGCGTACGCCTGCGGGATGACCCGCCCCTAGGGACGTACCCCCCGGAAGGAAGGGGTCAGCCCGCGCGGTGCACCACCGCGTCGCACAGCTCCTGCAGGGCGGCCTTCGCGTAGCCGTCCGGCAGCGGCGCCAGCATGGCCCTGGCCTCCTCCGCGTACCGCACGGTGTCCCGGCGGGCCTGCTCCAGGGCGGGGTGGACGCGGAGCCGGCGCAGCGCCTCGGCGTGCCGGGCGTCGTCGGTGAGGTCGCCGTCGATCAGGGCGACGAGCTCCAGGTCCTCGGGGCGGCCGTGGGCGGCCGCGGCGGCCCGCAGGTGGAGGACCGGGAGGGTGGGGACGCCCTCGCGGAGGTCGGTGCCGGGGGTCTTGCCGGACTCGTGGCCCTCGGAGGCGATGTCGAGGACGTCGTCGGCGAGCTGGAACGCGACGCCGAGCCGTTCGCCGTACTGGGTGAGGATGCGGACGACGGACTCGTCGGCGCCGGACATCATGGCGCCGAAGCGGCAGGAGACGGCGACGAGGGAGCCGGTCTTGCCGCCGAGGACGTCGAGGTAGTGGTCGACGGGGTCGCGGCCGTCCATCGGGCCGGCGGTCTCCAGGATCTGGCCGGTCACGAGCCGTTCGAACGCCTCGGCCTGGATCCGTACGGCCTCGGGTCCGAGGTCCGCGAGGGTGTGCGAGGCGCGGGCGAAGAGGAAGTCACCCGTGAGGACGGCCAGCGAGTTGCCCCAGCGGCTGTTGGCGCTGGGCACGCCGCGGCGGACGGCGGCCTCGTCCATGACGTCGTCGTGGTAGAGCGTGGCCAGGTGGGTGAGCTCCACGACGACGGCCGCGGGCACGACGCCGGGCGCGTAGGGGTCGCCGAACTGGGCGGCGAGCATCACGAGCAGCGGGCGGAACCGCTTGCCGCCGGCGAGCACCAGGTGCTGCGCGGCCTCGGTGATGAAGGGGACATCGCTCTTGGTGGCGTCGAGGAGTCCGGCCTCGACGGCCGCCAACCCGGTCTGGACATCGGCCTCAAGAGCCTGGTCCCGCACGCTAAGACCGAACGGCCCGACGACGGTCACGAGGGGGTCTCCTGTCTGCTGACGCCTGCTGACGATCACATGGCGACGATCACACGGCTGGGGTGGTGATCACACGGTGTTCGTGGTCACACGGATTGTCGATGTGTCGCTGGGATTCACTCAAGCCAGCGTATCCGGTCACGTTTCGATCACCGTGGGCGCCTTCCCGTCGCCCCCGGTATGTTCGTGATCAGTTGATACGACATGGAGTGTACGAATTGTCCCGAACGGAGATCGACCAGGACACCGGGGACCAGCCGCCCCCCGAGGACGACCGGGCCTTCCTGGGCCATCCGCGCGGCCTGCTCGCCCTCTCCGGGCTGGAGGTCTGGGAGCGGTTCTCGTTCCTCGGCATGCAGGCCATCCTCGTCCTCTACTTCGCCGCGAGCGTGTCGGACGGCGGCCTCGGCATGGCGGCCGGCACCGCCGCCTCCGTCTCCGCCGCCTACGGCACGCTCGTCTACCTGGTGTCGGTGGCCGGCGGCTGGCTCGCCGACCGGATCCTCGGCTCGTACCGGGCGGTCCTGTGGGGCGGCGTCCTGATCGCCTGCGGGCATTACTCCATGGCGGTGCCGACCGCCGCCATGACGTGGGCGGGCCTCGGTCTGATCAGCGCCGGCACCGGCCTGCTGAAGCCGAACGTGGCCACCATGGTCGGCAAGCTCTACCGCACCGACGACGACCGCCGCGACGCCGGCTTCGCCCTCTACTACATGGCGATCAACATCGGCGCCTTCGCCGGACCGCTGATCACCGGCTGGCTCGCCGACCACCGCGGCTACCACTGGGGCTTCTCGGCCGCCGCCGTCGGCATGACCTTCGGCCTGGTCCAGTACGTGGCCGGGCGCCGCCACCTCGCCGGGAAGAGGCACGCCGCCGAGTTCCCGCTCGCCCCCGACGCCCTGCGCCGCGCGGTGCTGCTCATGATCACCGGCGCGGTCGTCACCGCCGCCGCGGCGGGCGCCCTCGCGGCGGCCGGCTGGCTCACCATGGACCGGTTCGTGGACCTGCTGACGCTGGTCTCGGTGATCGCGCCGGTCGTCTACTTCTGGGTGATGTTCACCAGCCCGCGGGTCACGCCCGAGGAGCGCGGCCGGCTCAGGCCGTACGTGGTGCTGTTCCTCGCCTCGGTGGCGTTCAACTTCATCCTCTTCCAGGCGTACTCGACGATGATGCTGCTGGCCTCCACCAACGCCCGCACCACCCTCCTCGGCTTCGACTTCCCCGCGAGCTGGTACGCCTCCGCCCTCGGCGCCTTCGAGGTCGCCCTGGCGCCCGTGGTGGCCGCCGCCTGGGCCCGGATGGGCCCCCGCCAGCCGCACGCCTCGAACAAGATCGCCCTCGGTGTGGTCCTCGGCGGCCTGTCCTTCCTCCTCATGGTCCTGCCGACCTCCGGCCACGCCGACGACGCGTACCGGATGGCGGCCTGGTGGATCGTCGGCTCCTACCTGCTGCTCGGCCTCGGCGACGTGCTCCTGGAGACCTCCGGGATGTCCGCGACCAGCAAGCTCGCCCCGAAGGCGTTCTCCAGCCAGACCATGTCCCTCTGGTTCCTCTCCCTCGCCCTCGCCAACGGCATCCAGGCCCAGACCGTGAAGCTCTACGACGACGTGTCCAAGCCCGCGTACTTCGGCGTCAACGGCGCCGTCGCCGTCGCCGTCGGCCTCGCCGTGATGGCCCTCGCCCCCTGGCTGCGCCGCACCATGCACCCCGTCCACTGAGGTGACCCGATGACGAAGATCCGTACCGACTTCCCGTACGAGACCCGCCACGAGGACATCCGGATCCCGATGCCCGACGGCACCCCGCTGTACGCGCGCGTGTGGCGGCCGCTCACCGACGAGCCCGTCCCCGCGCTCCTGGAGTACCTCCCCTACCGGCTCACCGACTGGACGGCGCCCCGCGACTGGCAGCGCCACCCCTGGTATGCGGGCCACGGCTACGCCTCCGTCCGGGTCGACGTCCGCGGCCACGGCAACAGCGGGGGCCTGCCCGGCGACGAGTACGACGCCACCGAGCTCGCCGACGGCGTCGCCGTCGTGAACTGGCTCGCCGAACAGGACTGGTGCAACGGCCGGGTCGGCATGTTCGGCATCTCCTGGGGCGGCTTCAACAGCCTCCAGATCGCCGCCCTCGCCCCCGAACCGCTCAAGGCCGTCGTCACCGTCTGCTCCACCGACGACCGCTACGACAACGACGTCCACTACATGGGCGGCTCCGTCCTCGGCGTCGACATGCACGCCTGGGCCGCCACCATGCTCGCCTTCGTCTGCCGCCCGCCCGACCCGCAGTACGCCGGCGAGGAGTGGCGCGACCTGTGGCTGCGCCGCCTGGAGGCCGTCCGGCCCTTCGTCCACACCTGGCTCGCCCACCAGACCCGGGACGCCTACTGGCGGCACGGCAGCGTCTGCGAGGACTACTCCGCGATCCGCGCCGCCGTCCTCGCCGTCGGCGGCTGGCACGACCCGTACCGCGACACCGTCCTCCGCCTCGTCCGGCACCTCCCCCGGGACCGGGTCCGCGGCATCATCGGCCCCTGGTCCCACCAGTACCCCGACCGCGGCCTGCCGCCCGGCCCCGCCATCGGCTTCCTCCAGGAGACCCTCCGCTGGTGGGACCACCACCTCAAGGACGTGCCGAACGACGTCATGGCCGAGCCGGCGCTCCGCTCCTGGATCAGCGAGTCCCACCCGCCGGCGACCGTGTACGAGGAGCTGCCCGGCCGCTGGGTCGCCGACCCGTCCTGGCCGTCCCCGCACGTCACCCCCGTCACGTACGGCTTCGGCGGCGAGCCCGTCGTCGTCGCCTCGCCGCAGCAGACCGGCATCGACGCGGGCCGCTTCTTCCCGTTCGGCAACGACGCCGACCTGCCGCCCGACCAGCGCGACGAGGACGCCCACTCGGCCTGCTTCGACTTCCCGGTGCCCGCCGGCGGCGAGCCGATCGAGATCCTGGGCCGCCCCTCGGTCGCCCTCCGCGTGACGACGCCGGCGCCCACCGGCCAGATCGTCGCCCGGCTCTGCGACATCGCCCCGGACGGCTCCTCCACCCTCGTCACCCGCGGCGCCCTCAATCTCTCCGCCCGCCACGGCCGGGACCGGGCCGTGCCGGCCCGGCCCGGCACGACGGAGACCGTCACGTTCGAGCTGAACGGCATCGGGCACACCTTCCCGCCCGGCCACCGGGTGCGGCTCGCGCTGTCCTCCGCGTACTGGCCGTGGATCTGGCCGCAGCCCGACGCGGACGGCTTCACCCTCGACCCGGCCGGCTCCTCCCTCACCCTTCCGGTCCGCGCCCGCACGGAGGACACGGTCTCCTTCGAGGAGCCCGAGCAGGCCCCGCCGCTCGGCGTGTCGTCCCCCCGCACCCTCGACCCGGCCCGCCCCGAGCGGCTGGTGCTCCGGGACGTCGCCAAGGGCGAGTGGACCCTCCAGGTGGACCCGAAGTACGGCGGCACGCGCGTGTACCCGGACGGCCTGGAGTTCACGGAGGACGCCGTCGAGACGTACACGATCGCGGAGGACGACCCGCTGTCCGCCCGCACCCGCTCCGAGTGGCACATCCGGCTGCACCGGCCGGAACTCGCCTGGGACGTCACCGTCGACACCCGCTCCGAGATCAGCTGCGACGCGGACGCCTTCCACACCTCCGACGAGGTGGTCTGCAAGGAGGGCGGCGAGGTCGTCTTCCACCGCACCTGGGAACAGCGGATCCCCCGCACGGCGGGCTGAGCCCGGGGCCGTACGGGGGATCGCGGTCCTGCCTAGCCGTTCACCTTGCGGCGGCGGGCGGCGAACACCGCGCCCGCGCCGAGCACGAGGGCCGCGCCGGCCGCGGCGCCGAGCCGCGGCAGCGTGTCGTTCGCGCCGGTCGCGGCGAGCTGACCGCCGGTGGCGACCGGCGTGTTCGAGGAACCGCCCTGCTGGGTGGTGTTCGCGGTGGTGGCGGCCGGGGCCGGGGTGGACGCCGACGGCGACGGCTCGGACGTCGGCTCCTCCGTGGGCTCCTCGGTCGGCTCGTCCGCCGGCTCCTCCGTCGGCTCCCCGGCGTCCTGCTCGACGACGTCGAAGTCGACCTTGGCGAAGCCCTGGCCGACGCCGCAGGAGCCGTCCTCGTTCTCGTACTCGCCGGCGGTGAAGGCGATGCCCTCGCCGGCCGGGGCGTCGTCCGCCACGGTCAGGCGCAGGGTGACGTCGGTCCTGCCGCCCTCGGCGATCTTGCCCAGGTCGATGGACTCCGACTCCATGTCGAGGTCGGTCCACACCGGGTTGGCGGCGGACTTCCAGTCGACGTCGATGTACTGGGCGAAGTCCGGGTCCTCCGCGCCGATGATGTCCGACCACGACTCGGGCACGTGCGCGGCGAAGACGTGGAAGCGGACCGCGTCGAGGTCGTGCTCCGCGATGTTCTTCACGGTGAGCGTGAAGTCGGCGCTGGAGCCGACGACGATGGTCTTCGGGCCGGTGAGGGTGGTGGCGACGGCCTCCTCGTCGGTGCAGTCGGCGCCCTCGCCCTCGTACGCCTCCAGGGCGGCCTCGGCGTCCGCGAGCTCCTGCTGGGCAGTCTTGATGGCGGCCTTCAGGCGCTCGGTCTCCCGGGACATCGCCACCAGGGCGTCGTCGCGGGCCGTGTCGGCCGCGTCGAAGCGGGTCTTGGCGTCCTTCTCGGCGGCGAGGGCGGTCGCGGCGGTCTCCGTGGCCTCGGCGAGGGTCTGCTCGGCGGCGGCCTTGTCCTCGGCGGAGGCCTCCGGGTCCGCGGTCAGCGCGTCGAGCTCGGCCTGCGCCTCGGTGACGGCGGTGTCGGCGGCCTCGCGGGCGGCCTTGGCCTCGTCGTACGCCAGCTTCGCCTCGTCGTACTCGGCCTTGATCTCCGGGTCGACGTTGTTCGCCAGGAGGTCTTCGAGGAGCGCCTCGCGCTCGGCCTTCAGGCGCTCGACCTTCTCCTCGGCCTTGATGACGGCCTCGACCAGCCGCTCGTACTCGGCGAAGTCGGCGTCGTCCGGGCCGTCCTGGGCGGTCTGCGCGTCCTGCGCCGAGGCGTCGGCCGTCGGCCTGGTGTCCGCGACGGCCGTGCCGGCGGACAGGAACACGACCGGCGTCGTGACGGCTGCTGCCACGGCGGTCGCGAGAATGCGGCGGATCTTCACGTGGGACCTTCTCCTGGTCAGGGAAGAAAAAGAGCGGCGCGCGCCCGCGGACGCTTCACGCGGGGGCGACGCCGCCATGATCGTAGGACGCGCGCCGACCGGCCGGGGCGGGCGTTTCCCCAGCTCGGAGCGGGATCCACCGCCGCCGGGCGAACAAACCGCGCAAAGCGGGGTGGTTGCCCTCACAGGCCGCGGTTTCTCTGTGATCCATGTCATCCTCGCCCGGCGGCCCGCCCCGTAACGTGTCCCTCACCCATCATCGAAAGCGAGGCACGCACCGATGCCCGAGCACAGCCCGCTCGACCTGGCCGAGGGCGACCCCTTCGGCCCGCACAACCTCCCGTACGGCGTCTTCACCACCGCCGACGAGCCGGGCCGCCGCCGGCTCGGCGTCCGGATCGGCGGGTACGTGCTGGACGCGGGGGCCGCGGCGCACGCGCTCGGCTCCCCGTACGCCTCCCTGCTGGCGCAGCCGGGCCTCGACGCGCTGCTGGCGGCCGGCCGGACCGCCTGGCGGGACGTGCGGCGGGCGCTGACGGCCTGGGTGACGGTCCCGGCGCACCGCCCGGAGATCGAGCCGCTGCTGCACCCGCTGGACGCGGTGACGCTGCACCTGCCGTACACGGTCGCGGACTACGTGGACTTCTACGCGAGCGAGCACCACGCCACCAACGTGGGCCGCATCTTCCGCCCGGACGGCGAGCCGCTGACCCCCAACTGGAAGCACCTGCCGATCGGTTACCACGGCCGGTCGGGCACGGTCGTCGTCTCCGGAACGGACGTGGTGCGCCCGTCGGGCCAGCGGAAGGCGCCCGCGGACGCGGCGCCGGTGTTCGGCCCGTCGGTGAAGCTGGACATCGAGGCGGAGGTCGGCTTCCTCGTCGGCACCCCGTCGGAGCTGGGCCGCCCGGTGCCGCTGTCCGCCTTCCGCGACCACGTCTTCGGGCTGACGCTGCTGAACGACTGGTCGGCGCGGGACGTGCAGGCGTGGGAGTACGTGCCGCTGGGCCCGTTCCTCGGCAAGTCCTTCCAGACCTCGGTGTCGGCGTGGGTGACGCCGCTGGAGGCGCTGGACGCGGCCCGCACCGCGCCGCCGGCCCGGGACCTCCCCCTCCTGCCGTACCTGGACGACGCGGCGGAGGAGGAGCCGGGCGGCTACGACGTGCGGATCTCCGTGGAGATCAACGGGGAGGTGGTGGCGGAGCCGCCGTTCTCCACCATGTACTGGACGGCCGCGCAGCAGCTCGCCCACATGACGGTGAACGGCGCCTCGCTGCGCACCGGCGACCTGTACGGCTCCGGCACGGTCTCCGGCCCCGAGGTGCACCAGCGCGGCTCGCTCCTGGAGCTGACCTGGAACGGCCGGGACGCCATCGAACTCGCCGGCGGCAAGCGGACGTTCCTGGAGGACGGCGACGAGGTCGTGCTGACCGCGTGGGCGCCCGGCCCGGACGGCACCCGGGTGGGCCTGGGCGAGGTCCGGGGCCGGATCGTCCCGTCGGCCTGAGCCGGCGCTAGCCGACCCGCCAGAGGGCGGGGACGTTCGGCGGCTCCCAGCCGGCCGTGGCGGTGTGGGCCTGGAGGCAGACGTAGCCCACACCGCCGTACGTGACGCGGTCGCCCGCCGCGTAGGTCCGTCCGGCGGTCCACGTGCCGCCGGGCGGGGCGGTCGTCGGCGTGCCCGTCGGGGTCGGCGTCGGCCCCGGGGTCTGCGGCACGTCGAGGACGAAGTCGAAGGCGGCCTCGCGGCCCCCGCCCGCGTCCCGGACGGTCATCAGCAGCCGCGGGTCGAAGAGCGAGTCGGTGGTGTTGCGGGGCTCGTTCGGGAAGTACAGCTGGGTCGTGAGCACCGGCCGCCCGGGCGCCTGCACCTTGACGTGGAGGTGGCGGGTGCGGCCCGGGTAGAGGCCGGGGACGATCGTCGTCAGCGTGAACGAGCCGTCGGCGCCGGTGAACTGGTGGCCGCGGAACCGGTAGCCGGTGTTGTCGTAGGCGCCGTTCACGTCGGCCTGCCAGAAGTCCAGCAGGACGCCGGAGATCGGCCGGCAGGCCCGCCCGAAGACGTAGCCGGAGACGGTCAGCCGGGTGCCCGGCCCGTCGTTCAGGGTGTTGCGGCGCGGCGAGTTGGGCTTGAAGTAGGGGCCTTCCATCTGCGGCGGGGTGGGGTCGTCGCCGTCGTCGCAGGCCGGGGTGAGCGCGGGTGCCTCGTCGCCGGTGAGGGTACGGGCGAGGGCGGGGACGCCCATGAGCACGGCGGGCGCGGCCATGCCGGCCGCGAGCGCGGCCCGCAGCACGGTCTTGCGGGTGACGTGCCCGGTGCTGGTCTCGCTGTCCATGTGCCTGGCTCCTCAGGTGGGGGCTGGGATCGGCAACGAACCTAGGCGGGCGCGGAATCCGCGGCGATGGACGGAACGCGGGGGTCGTGGTGTTTTCGGAAGTCGCCCGGGCTGCACCCGACTTCGCGGCGGAAGAAGCGGCAGAAGTACGCGGGGTCCTGGAAGCCGACCCGGGCGGCGACCTGCCGCACGGACAGCGCGGTGGCGACCAGGAGCCGTTGCGCCTCCCGCACCCGGGCCTCGCGCAGCAGGGCGGCGGGCGTCCGGCCGGTGGCGGCGCGCACGGCCTCGTTGAGGTGGCCGGCGGACACCCCGAGCCGCCCGGCGCACTCCCGTACCGAGAGCCCTTCGGCGGCGGCCCGGCCCGCGAGGGCCAGGAAGTCGCCGGCGAGCCCGCGCGGCGGCGCCACGACCCGCCCGCCGGGCATCCGGGCGGCGCGGACGAGCAGCACGTGCAGCAGGGACCGCAGCACCCCGGCGAAGCCGTCGTCGCCGCGCCGGTACTCCTCGGCGAGCTCCTCCATGAGCAGGGTGGTGCGGGCGTGGGCCGCCGGGTCGAGGTCGGCCCAGGGCCGCTCCCCCAGCCGCCGCAGCAGTTCCTCGTCGCCGACGCCGCCGACCAGGAACTCGGGCGTGAACAGCACGAGCGACCCTTCGAGGCCGTGCACGCCCTCCCACCGGTGGACCTGTCCGGGCAGGATCACCCCGAGCTGCGGCGGCCGGACGGCGTACCGCTCGGTGTCGAGGACGTGCACGCCCGTCCCCGCGACGACGTGCACGATCTCGTAGAAGGTGTGCCGGTGCGGGTAGTCGGCCCGCGACATCGGCCCCATGGCGTCGAACCCTCCGGCGGCGAACGGCACTTGGTCCGGCAGGCGCAGCTCCAGCCGGTGCACCGGCGGCTCCCCGTGCCGGGGCGCTTCACAGGGCGTCCCGGGTAGGACCGTGGTCCCGCGCATCCGTCCCTCCCCACTGGTACAGACCACTACCGGTTCCACGATCCCATGCCGTCCGGGCCCTGTCAGGAGCCCCCGGACGTCACCGCGCGAAGCCACTCCGCCGGGCCAGTCCCGGGTGCGGGCGGCGGGCGGGCGTTCGATGCTCCTCACGGCGGCTCCCAGGAGGAGCGGCCCACCGGTCCCGCGCCCGACGGGCGCTTCCCCCCACCCGAGGAGCACATCCCGATGTCCGCACGACCCCGTTCCCTGATGGCCGCGTGCGCGCTGGCCGCCTCCGCCGCCCTGGCCCTGGGCGCCGCCGCCCCGGCCGTCTCCGCGGTCCCGGCCGCCCCCGCGGCACAGGCCGCCCCGGTCGCGGGCGGCGAGCACGGCTGGCCGCACCCGGACCTGGCGAGGACGTACGAGGCCACGAAGAAGTACGCGTCCGAGGAGCGGGCGATCGCCGACGGCTACCGGCGCACCGACGTGTGCGTCGAGGACACCAGCGCGGCGCGGCTCGGCGGCATGGGCTACCACTACGTGAAGCCGGCCCACGTCGGCTCGGCCGACCCGGCGCGGCCGGCGGCCGTGCTGTACGCGAAGAACCACGAGACGGGCAAGCGGGAACTGGTCGCGGTCGAGTGGGTGATCCCCAACACCGGGCAGCCCGAGCCGCCGCGGATCTTCGGCCGGGACTTCGACGGGCCGGCCGTGATCCCGGGCGTCGGCGACGTCTACACGCTGCACGCCTGGATCCACAAGAAGAACCCGGCCGGCCTCTTCGCCCCGTACAACCCGCGGGTGCACTGCGTCTGCCCGGAGGACGCCCCGAAGGCGTAGACCGCGGCGCCGCGCACCCGCGCGGGCACACGGAAGGGCCCGGCTCGCCCCCGAGCCGGGCCCTGTCCGTCAGCGGGCCGGCGTCAGCGCACGAACACGCTCGCCTGGCTCGCCAGGTCCAGGAAGTACTGCGGCGCGAGGCCGAGGACCAGGGTGACGACCACGCCCGCCGTGATGGCGAGTGTCGTCAGCGCCGACGGCACGGCGACCGTCGGGCCGTCCGCCTTCGGCTCGCTGAAGAACATCAGCACGATCACCCGGATGTAGAAGAAGGCGGCCACCGCCGAGGCGAGGACGCCGACCACCACGAGCGCGCCCGCGCCGCCCTCCGCCGCCGCCTTGAAGACCGCGAACTTGCCGGAGAAGCCGGAGGTCAGCGGGATGCCGGCGAAGGCCAGCAGGAAGACCGCGAAGACCGCCGCGACGAGCGGCGAACGGCGGCCGAGACCGGCCCACTTGGACAGGTGGGTGGCCTCGCCACCCGCGTCCCGCACCAGGGTGACGACGGCGAACGCGCCGATCGTCACGAAGGAGTAGGCGCCCAGGTAGAACAGGACCGACGAGATGCCGCTCGGGGTGGCCGCGATGACGCCCGCGAGCAGGAAGCCCGCGTGCGCGATCGACGAGTAGGCGAGCAGCCGCTTGATGTCGGTCTGGGTGATGGCGACGACCGCGCCGCCGAGCATCGTGACGATCGCGACGCCCCACATGACCGGCCGCCAGTCCCAGGTGAGCCCCGGCAGCACCACGTACAGCAGGCGGAGCAGCGCGCCGAAGGCGGCGACCTTGGTGGCGGCGGCCATGAAGCCGGTCACCGGGGTCGGGGCGCCCTGGTAGACGTCCGGGGTCCACATGTGGAACGGGACGGCGCCGACCTTGAAGAGCAGGCCCATGAGGACCAGCGCGAAGCCGATGAGCAGCAGCACGTCGTTGCCCATGGTCTGGGCGAGCGCCGGGTTCACGGAGGCGACCGCGCCGTCGACGACGTCGGCGATGGCGGCGTACGAGACGGAGCCCGCGTAGCCGTAGAGCAGGGCGATCCCGAAGAGCAGGAACGCCGAGGAGAAGGCGCCGAGGAGGAAGTACTTGACGGCCGCCTCCTGCGACATCAGCCGCTTGCGGCGGGCGAGGGCGCACAGCAGGTAGAGCGGGAGGGAGAAGACCTCCAGCGCGATGAACAGGGTCAGGAGGTCGTTGGCGGCCGGGAAGACCAGCATGCCGGCGATCGCGAAGAGGGCGAGCGGGAAGACCTCGGTGGTGGTGAAGCCGGCCTTGACGGCCGCCTTCTCGTGGTCGCCGCCGGGGACGGCGGCGGCCTCGGCGGCGAAGGAGTCGACCTTGTGGCCGTGGTCGGCCGGGTCGAGCCTGCGCTCGGCGAAGGTGAAGACGGCGACGATCGAGGCGAGCAGGATCGTGCCCTGGAGGAACAGGGCGGGGCCGTCGACGGCGATCGCCCCCATGGCGGCGATACGGGCCTTGGTGGTGCCGTACCCGCCGGCCGCGAGGCCGACGACGGCGGCGAACGAGGCGGCGAGGGCCAGCACCGAGAGGAACAGCTGGCTGATGTACCGGCCCTTGCGGGGCACGAAGGCCTCGACGAGGACGCTGAGGACCGCCGCGCCGACGACGATCAGCACCGGGGCGAGCTGGGTGTACTCGATCTTCGGCGCCGGGATCTTGTTCAGCGGCTCGGCGGCCGTCGTCCACAGGCTGTGGACAGCGAGGGCGTTCACTTGGCCGCCTCCACGTTCTGGACGGGGACTTCGGGCTGGGGGTCGGTCCGCTGCACGTCCGACATGGTGTGCCGGACCGCCGGGTTGACCACGTCCGTCAGCGGCTTCGGGAAGACGCCGAGGAAGAGCAGGACGGCGATCAGCGGGGCGACGACGGCGAGCTCGCGCGGCCGCAGGTCGGGCATCGTCCGCACCTCCTCCTTCACCGGGCCGGTCATCGTCCGCTGGTAGAGGACGAGGACGTACAGCGCGGCGAGGACGATGCCGGTCGTGGCGACGATCCCGGCCACCGGGTAGCGGGCGAAGGTGCCCACCAGGACCAGGAACTCGCTGACGAACGGAGCGAGTCCGGGCAGCGACAGGGTCGCGAGCCCGCCGATCAGGAAGGTGCCGGCGAGGACCGGCGCGACCTTCTGCACACCGCCGTAGTCGGCGATGAGCCGCGAGCCGCGCCGGGAGATCAGGAAGCCGGCGACGAGCATCAGCGCGGCGGTGGAGATGCCGTGGTTGACCATGTACAGCGTGGCGCCGGACTGGCCCTGGCTGGTCATCGCGAAGATGCCCAGGATGATGAAGCCGAAGTGGGAGATCGACGCGTACGCGACCAGCCGCTTGATGTCCCGCTGGCCGACCGCGAGCAGCGCCCCGTACACGATGCTGATCAGCGCGAGCACGATGATCGCCGGCGTGGCCCACTTGCTCGCCTCGGGGAAGAGGCCGAGGCAGAAGCGGAGCATCGCGAAGGTGCCGACCTTGTCGACGACGGCGGTGATGAGGACGGCGACCGGGGCGGTCGCCTCCCCCATCGCGTTCGGCAGCCAGGTGTGCAGCGGCCACAGCGGCGCCTTCACCGCGAAGGCGAAGAAGAAGCCGAGGAACAGCCACTTCTCGGTGGCGGACGCCATCTCCAGCGAGCCGTTCGCCCGGGCCTCGGCGATCTCGGTGAGCGAGAAGTTCCCCGCGACCACGTACAGCCCGATGACCGCCGCCAGCATGATCAGGCCGCCGACCAGGTTGTACAGCAGGAACTTGACCGCCGCGTAGGAGCGCTGCGCCGCCGCGTTCTCGTCGCTGCCGCTGTGCGCGCGGTCGCCGAAGCCGCCGATGAGGAAGTACATCGGGATGAGCATGGCTTCGAAGAGGATGTAGAAGAGGAAGACGTCGGTGGCCTCGAAGGAGAGGATCACCATCGCCTCGACCATCAGGATCAGGGCGAAGAAGCCCTGCGTCGGCCGCCACCTCTTCGACGAGGTCTCCAGGGGGTCGGCGTCGTGCCAGCCCGCCAGGACGATGAACGGGATCAGCAGCGCGGTCAGCGCGATCAGCGCCACCCCGATGCCGTCGACGCCCAGCTCGTACCGGACCCCGAAGTCCTTGATCCAGGAGTGGGACTCGACCAGCTGGTAGCGGTCGCCGCCCGGTTCGAAGCGGGCGAAGACGATCCCGGCCAGCACCAGCGTGACCAGGGAGACGGTCAGCGCCAGCCACTTGGCGGCGGTGCGCCGGGCGGCGGGCACGGCGGCGGTGAGGATCGCGCCGACCGCCGGCACCGCTGCCGTCGCCGTCAGAAGGGGAAAGGACATCGGCGTCACACCGCCCTCATCAGCAGGGTCGCGGCGATGAGGATCGCCGTACCGCCGAACATGGAGACCGCGTACGAGCGGACATGGCCGTTCTGGAGCTTGCGCAGCCGGCCGGAGAGACCGCCCACGGAGGCCGCGGTGCCGTTGACCACGCCGTCCACGAGCGAGTGGTCGACGTAGACCAGCGAGCGGGTCAGGTGGGTGCCGCCGGTGACGAAGACGGCGTGATTGAAGTCGTCCTGGAGCAGGTCGCGGCGGGCGGCCCGGGTGAGCAGCGAGCCGCGCGGGGCGACCACCGGGACGGGCTTGCGGCCGTACTGGAGGTAGGCGAGGCCGACGCCGATCACCATGACGGCGACGGTGGCCGAGGTGACGGCCAGGGCGCTGATCGGCGGGTGGCCGTGCTCGTAGTCGGTGACGGGCTGCAGCCAGTTCACGAACCGGTCGCCGATGCCGAAGATCCCGCCCGCGAAGACCGAGCCGAAGGCCAGCAGGATCATCGGGACCGTCATGGACTTCGGGGACTCGTGCGGGTGCGGCTCGTGGCCGTGCTCGTCCGGCTGCCAGCGCTTCTCGCCGAAGAAGGTCATCAGCATCACGCGGGTCATGTAGTACGCGGTGATGGCGGCGCCCAGCAGGGTGACCGCGCCGAGGATCCAGCCCTCGGTGCCGCCCTTCGCGAAGGCCGCCTCGATGATCTTGTCCTTGGAGAAGAAGCCGGACAGGCCCGGGAAGCCGATGATGGCGAGGTAGCCGAGGCCGAAGGTGGCGAAGGTGACCGGCATGTACTTCCTGAGGCCGCCGTACTTCCGCATGTCGACCTCGTCGTTCATGCCGTGCATGACCGAACCGGCGCCGAGGAACAGCCCGGCCTTGAAGAAGCCGTGCGTCACCAGGTGCATGATCGCGAAGACGTAGCCGATGGGGCCGAGACCGGCCGCCAGGATCATGTAGCCGATCTGCGACATCGTCGACCCGGCGAGGGCCTTCTTGATGTCGTCCTTCGCGCAACCGACGATCGCACCGAAGAGCAGCGTGACCGCGCCGACGATGGTGACGACGAGCTGCGCGTCCGGCGCCGCGTTGAAGATGTCGGCGGAGCGGACGATCAGGTAGACGCCGGCGGTGACCATGGTGGCCGCGTGGATGAGGGCCGAGACCGGGGTCGGGCCCTCCATCGCGTCCCCGAGCCAGGACTGCAGCGGCACCTGGGCCGACTTGCCGCAGGCCGCGAGGAGCAGCATCAGGCCGATCGCCGTCAGCGTGCCCTCGGAGGTCTCCGCCGCCGACTCCAGCACCGGCCCGAAGGCGAAGGTGCCGAAGGTGGTGAACATCAGCATGATCGCGATCGACAGGCCGATGTCGCCGACCCGGTTGACCAGGAACGCCTTCTTCGCGGCGGTGGCCGCGCTGGGCTTGTGCTGCCAGAAGCCGATCAGGAGGTACGAGGCGAGGCCGACGCCCTCCCAGCCGAAGTACAGCAGCAGGTAGTTGTCCGCCAGGACCAGCAGCAGCATCGCCGCGACGAACAGGTTCAGGTAGCCGAAGAAGCGGCGGCGCCGCTCGTCGTGCTCCATGTACCCGATCGAGTAGACGTGGATGAGCGTGCCCACGCCGGTGATCAGCAGCACGAAGGTCATCGACAGCTGGTCGAGCTGGAAGGCGATGTCCGCCTGGAAGCCCTCGACGGGGATCCAGGAGAACAGGTGCTGGCGCACCGCCCGCTCGTCGGCGCCCTTGCCGAGCATGTCGGCGAAGAGCGCGAGACCGAGGACGAAGGAGACGGCCGCGAGGAGCGTGCCGAGCCAGTGCCCGGCCTTGTCGAGCCGGCGCCCGCCGCACAGCAGGACGGCGGCCCCGAGCAGGGGTGCCCCGATGAGGAGCGCGATGAGATTTTCCACGGTCAGCCCCTCACAGCTTCATCAGGCCGGCGTCGTCGACCGAGGCCGAGTGGCGGGATCGGAAGACGGACACGATGATCGCGAGCCCGACGACGACCTCCGCGGCGGCCACGACCATCGTGAAGAAGGCGACGATCTGGCCGTCCAGGTTGCCGTGCATCCGGGAGAAGGCGACGAACGCGAGGTTGCAGGCGTTGAGCATCAGCTCCACGCACATGAAGACCACGATCGCGTTCCGCCGGATCAGCACCCCGACCGCGCCGATGGTGAACAACAGGGCGGCGAGGTACAGGTAGTTGACGGGATTCACCGGCCGGCCTCCTCTTCTTCCCGGTCGCGGCCGAGCCGCTCCGCGGAGCGCTGCTCCAGGGCCTTGAGATCGGCGAGCGCCTCCGTCGACACGTCCCGCACCTGGCCCCGCTTGCGCAGGGTCGAGATGACGGTGAGCTCGGACGGGGTGCCGTCGGGCAGCAGGCCCGCGATGTCCACCGCGTTGTGCCGGGCGTAGACGCCGGGGGCGGGCAGCGGCGGCAGGTGCTTGCCCTCGCGGACCCGCTGCTCGGACAGTTCGCGCTGGGTCCGGGCCCGCTCGGTGCGCTCCCGGTGGGTGAGGAGCATCGCGCCGACGGACGCGGTGATGAGCAGGGCGCCGGTGATCTCGAAGGCGAACACGTACTTGGTGAAGATGAGGGCCGCCAGGCCCTCCACGTTCCCCCCGTGGGCGGCGTTCGCCGCGCCGAGGCCGGTGAACTCGGTCAGCGCCGCGTTCCCGATGCCGGCGAAGAGCAGGACGCCGAAGCCGAGGCCGCACGCGGCGGCCCACCAGCGCTGGCCCTTGATGGTCTCCTTCAGCGAGTCCGCGGCGGTGACGCCGACCAGCATGACGACGAAGAGGAACAGCATCATGATCGCGCCGGTGTAGACGACGATCTGCACGATGCCGAGGAAGTACGCGCCGTTGGCCAGGTAGAAGACCGCGAGGACGATCATGGTGCCGGCCAGGCAGAGGGCCGAGTGCACGGCCTTCTTCATCAGGATGGTGCACAGCGCGCCGATCACGGCGACGGTGCCGAGCACCCAGAACTGGATCGCCTCGCCGGTGGAGGTGGCGTAGGCGGCGAGCGCGCTCATCGGCCGACCACCTTCCCCGACGCGGGCTCGTCCTCGCCGAAGGTCGACGCGGCCTCCTGCGGACCCTCCCCCTTGGACACGGCGACCTGGCGCTCGGTGCCGGGCGCGGCCTCGGTGACCAGACCCCGGTAGTAGTCCTGCTCGGTCATGCCGGGGAAGATCGCGTGCGGGGTGTCGACCATGCGGTCGTCGAGGCCCGCGAGCAGCTGCTCCTTGGTGTAGATCAGGTTCTCGCGGGAGGAGTCGGCCAGTTCGAACTCGTTCGTCATGGTCAGCGCGCGGGTGGGGCACGCCTCGATGCACAGCCCGCACAGGATGCAGCGGGCGTAGTTGATCTGGTAGACGCGGCCGTACCGCTCGCCGGGCGAGTAGCGCTCCTCGTCCGTGTTGTCCGCGCCCTCCACGTAGATGGCGTCGGCGGGACAGGCCCAGGCGCACAGCTCGCAGCCGACGCACTTCTCCAGCCCGTCCGGGTGGCGGTTGAGCTGGTGCCGGCCGTGGAAGCGGGGTGCCGTCGTCTTCTGCTGCTCCGGGTACTGCTCGGTCAGCCGCTTCTTGAACATGGCCTTGAAGGTCACGCCGAAGCCGGCCACCGGATTCTGGAAGTCAGACACGATCCGTCCCCCTTTCGTCACTCTCGGTAGCAGTATCGGGGCCACCACTGACAACGAGGTCCCGCTGGTGTCGGGGCCTGCGCCGGGGCACGGGCGGCAGGGTCTGTCCGGGCTTGGGCGGTACGGGGAAACCGCCGGCCATCGGGTCGAACTCCCGCTCGGCGGCCGGGTCCTCGCCCGCGGCCTTCGCCTTCCGGTCGCGGAAGAGGTCGGCGACGAAGGAGAGCAGCAGCACCACGAGGACCGCGCCGGCCACGTACAGCACGATGTTGGTGAAGGCGATGTTCTCGTTGCGCAGCGCCCGGACAGTGGCGACCAGCATCAGCCAGACCACGGAGACCGGGATGAGGACCTTCCAGCCGAGCTTCATCAGCTGGTCGTAGCGGACGCGGGGCAGGGTGCCGCGGAGCCAGATGAAGAAGAAGAGCAGCAGCTGCACCTTGAGGACGAACCACAGCATCGGCCACCAGCCGTGGTTGGCGCCCTCCCAGAAGGTGCTGATCGGGTAGGGGGCCCGCCAGCCGCCCAGGAAGAGGGTCACCGACACCGCGGAGACCGTCACCATGTTCACGTACTCGGCGAGCATGAACATCGCGAACTTGATGGACGAGTACTCGGTGTTGAAGCCGCCGACGAGGTCGCCCTCGGACTCCGGCATGTCGAAGGGGGCGCGGTTGGTCTCGCCGACCATCGTCACGATGTAGATGAGGAACGACACCGGCAGCAGGATCACGAACCAGCGGTCCTGCTGGGCCTCGACGATCGCCGAGGTGGACATCGACCCCGAGTAGAGGAAGACGGACGCGAAGGCGGCGCCCATGGCGATCTCGTACGAGATCATCTGCGCGCAGGAGCGCAGGCCGCCGAGGAGCGGGTACGTCGAGCCGGACGACCAGCCGGCGAGGACGATGCCGTAGATGCCGACGGAGGCGACCGCGAGGATGTACAGCATCGCGATCGGCAGGTCGGTGAGCTGCATCGTGGTGCGCTGGCCGAAGATCGACACCTCGTGGCCGGCCGGGCCGAAGGGGATCACGGCGATGGCCATGAAGGCGGGGATGGCGGCGACGATCGGGGCCAGGACGTAGACGACCTTGTCGGCCCGCTTGACGATCACGTCCTCCTTGAGCATCAGCTTGATGCCGTCCGCGAGGGACTGGAGGAGGCCCCAGGGGCCGTGCCGGTTGGGGCCGATGCGCAGCTGCATCCAGGCGACGACCTTGCGCTCCCACACGATGGAGAAGAGCACGGTCACCATGAGGAACGCGAAGCAGAAGACGGCCTTGACCGCGACGAGCCACCAGGGGTCCGTCCCGAACATGGACAGGTCCTCCGCGGCGAGGAGGGTGTTCACGCCTGCACCTCCGGCGAAGTCGAAGGGGCGGCCGGGCCGATGCGGACCAGGTCGCCGGGGCGGGCGCCGGTGCCGGCGAGGACGCCGCGGCCGGCCGAGTTCATCGGGAGCCAGACGACCCGGTCGGGCATCTCGGTGACCTGGAGGGGGAAGGCGACGGAGCCCGCGGGGCCGGTGACCTCCAGCAGGTCGCCGTCCTTGACGCCGGTGTCGGCCGCGGTGCCGGCGGAGAGCCGGGCGACGGCCGCGTGGCGGGTGCCGGCCAGCGCCTCGTCGCCCTCCTGGAGCCGGCCGAGGTCGAGCAGGAGCCGGTGGCCGCCGAGGACGGCCTCGCCGTCGCCGGGCCGGGGCGCGGGCACGGCGTGCGCGGCGGGCTCGGAGGCCCGCTCCTCGGTCCAGCGGCCGAGCCGGTCCATCTCGCGCCGGGCCGCCTTCAGGTCGGGCAGGCCGAGGTGGGCGTCCATGGCGTCGGCGAGCATGTGGAGGACCCGCAGGTCGCTCGGGGCGAGCGTCCTCGTCATCTGCTCGGGCTTGAGCGCGGCCTCGAACATCCGGACGCGGCCTTCCCAGTTGAGGAAGGTGCCGGGCTTCTCGGCGACGGCGGCGACCGGGAGGACGACGTCGGCGCGCTCGGTGACGGCGCCGGGGCGCAGTTCGAGGGAGACGACGAAGGCCGCGTCGAGGGCTTCCCGCGCGCGTGCCGGGTCGGGCAGGTCGTCGGCGTCGACGCCGCCGACGAGCAGCGCGGCGAGTTCGCCGGCGGCGGCGGCCTCCACGATCTGGCCGGTGTCGCGGCCGTAGCCATGCGGGAGTTCGCGGACGCCCCAGGCGGCGGCGACCTCCTCGCGGGCGCGGGGGTCGGTCGCGGGACGGCCGCCGGGCAGCAGGCTCGGCAGCGCGCCGGCCTCGACCGCGCCGCGCTCGCCGGCCCGGCGCGGGATCCAGACGAGCTGCGCGCCGGTGGCGGCGGAGGCGCGGAGGGCGGCGGTGAGCGCGCCGGGCACGCCGGCGAGCCGTTCGCCGACGGCGATGACGGCGCCGTCCTGGCGCAGGGCCTCGGCGGCGGCCCAGCCGGTGGAGTCGAGGCCGACGCGGGAGGTGAGGGCGTCGAGCCACTCGGCCTCGGTGCCGGGGGCGGCGGGCAGCAGGGTGCCGCCGGCCTTCTCCAGGCCGCGGGTGGCGTGGGTGGCGACGGCGTACGTCTTCTGTCCGCGCTTGCGCCACGCCTTGCGGAGCCGCAGGAAGACGCCGGGGGCCTCCTCCTCGGACTCCAGGCCGACGAGCAGCACCGTCGGCGCGGCTTCGAGCGAGGTGTACGTGACCCCGGAGCCGTCCAGGTCGCGGCCGCGTCCCGCCACGTGCGCGGCGAGGAAGTCGGCCTCCTCGCCGGAGTGGACGCGGGCGCGGAAGTCGACGTCGTGGGTGTCGAGGGCGACCCGCGCGAACTTGGCGTAGGCGTAGGCGTCCTCGACGGTGAGCCGGCCGCCGGCGAGGACGCCGGTCCGGCCGCGGACGAGTCCGCGGGCGGCGGCCTCCAGCGCCTCGGGCCAGGACGCCGGTTCGAGGACGCCCTGGGCGTTGCGCACGAGCGGGGTCGTCAGCCGGTCGCGCTGCTGCGCGTACCGGAAGGCGAACCGGCCCTTGTCGCAGATCCACTCCTCGTTGACCTCGGGGTCGTCCTGCGCGAGACGGCGCATGACCTTGCCGCGCCGGTGGTCGGTGCGGGTGGCGCAGCCGCCGGCGCAGTGCTCGCACACGGAGGGCGAGGACACCAGGTCGAAGGGGCGGGAGCGGAAGCGGTACGCCGCCGAGGTGAGGGCGCCGACCGGGCAGATCTGGATGGTGTTGCCGGAGAAGTACGACTCGAAGGGGTCGCCGTCGCCGGTGCCGACCTGCTGGAGGGCGCCGCGCTCGATGAGTTCGATCATCGGGTCGCCGGCGACCTGGTTCGAGAAGCGGGTGCAGCGGGCGCACAGGACGCACCGCTCGCGGTCGAGCAGCACCTGGGTGGAGATCGGGACGGGCTTCTCGTAGGTCCGCTTGACGCCGTCGAAGCGGGAGTCGGCCTGCCCGTGGGACATGGCCTGGTTCTGCAGGGGGCACTCGCCGCCCTTGTCGCAGACCGGGCAGTCCAGCGGGTGGTTGATGAGCAGCAGCTCCATCACGCCGTGCTGGGCCTTCTCGGCGACCGGCGACGTCAGCTGCGACTTGACGACCATGCCGTCGGTGCAGGTGATGGTGCAGGAGGCCATCGGCTTGCGCTGGCCCTCGACCTCGACGATGCACTGGCGGCAGGCGCCGGCGGGGTCGAGGAGCGGGTGGTCGCAGAAGCGGGGGATCTCGATGCCGAGCTGTTCGGCGGCGCGGATGACCAGGGTCCCCTTGGGGACGGAGATCTCGGCGCCGTCGATGGTCAGCGTCACGAGGTCTTCCGGCGGTACGGCCGGGCTTCCGCCGCCCGCGCTGTCGGGCGTGGTGACGGTCATGCGGTCACCTCCTTGTGGTTGTCCGCCCAGGCGGTCGACTTGGCCGGGTCGAAGGGGCAGCCCTTGCCCGTGATGTGCTGCTCGTACTCGTCGCGGAAGTACTTCAGCGAGGAGAAGATCGGCGAGGCGGCGCCGTCGCCGAGGGCGCAGAACGACTTGCCGTTGATGTTGTCGGCGATGTCGTTCAGCTTGTCGAGGTCGGACATCACGCCCCGGCCGGCCTCGATGTCGCGGAGGAGCTGGACGAGCCAGTAGGTGCCCTCGCGGCAGGGGGTGCACTTGCCGCAGGACTCGTGGGCGTAGAACTCGGTCCAGCGGGTGACGGCCCGGACGACGCAGGTGGTCTCGTCGAAGCACTGGAGGGCCTTGGTGCCGAGCATGGAGCCGGCGGCGCCGACGCCCTCGTAGTCGAGGGGCACGTCGAGGTGCTCCTCGGTGAACATGGGGGTGGAGGAGCCGCCGGGGGTCCAGAACTTGAGCCGGTGTCCGGGGCGCATGCCGCCGCTCATGTCGAGGAGCTGGCGCAGGGTGATGCCGAGGGGGGCCTCGTACTGGCCGGGCGAGGCGACGTGGCCGCTCAGCGAGTAGAGCGTGAAGCCGGGGGACTTCTCGCTGCCCATCGAGGTGAACCAGTCCTTGCCGCGGTGCAGGATCGCGGGAACGGACGCGATGGACTCGACGTTGTTCACCACGGTGGGGCAGGCGTAGAGGCCGGCGACCGCGGGGAAGGGGGGCCGGAGCCGGGGCTGGCCGCGGCGGCCTTCGAGCGAGTCGAGGAGGGCGGTCTCCTCGCCGCAGATGTACGCGCCGGCGCCGGCGTGCACGGTGAGTTCGACGTCGAGCCCGCTGCCGAGGACGTTCCGGCCGAGGTAGCCGGCCTGGTACGCCTCGCGGACGGCCTCGTGGAGGCGGCGCAGGACGGGGACGACCTCGCCGCGCAGGTAGATGAAGGCGTGGTTCGAGCGGATCGCGTAGCAGGCGATCACGATGCCCTCGATGAGGGAGTGCGGGTTGGCGAAGAGGAGGGGGATGTCCTTGCAGGTGCCGGGCTCGGACTCGTCGGCGTTGACGACGAGGTAGTGCGGCTTGCCGTCGCCCTGCGGGATGAACTGCCACTTCATGCCGGTGGGGAAGCCGGCGCCGCCGCGTCCGCGGAGCCCGGAGTCCTTCACGTACGCGATGAGGTCGTCGGGGCTCATGGCGAGGGCCTTGCGCAGGCCCTGGTAGCCGTCGTGGCGTTCGTACGTCTCCAGGGTCCAGGAGTCGGGCTGGTCCCAGAAGGCGGAGAGCACCGGGGAGAGAAGCTTCTCCGGGCTGCTGGAGTTGATCTCGGCGGCCAAGGTCATCACTCTCCCTCCTGACCGGCTGCCTCACCGCGCGGGTGGACGATGCGGGTCTGCTGCGGGGTCTCGCCCTTGGCCAGCCGGAGGCCGACGAGGGACGCGGGGCCCGCGCCGCCGGTGGCCGCGACGGCGCCGGGGCGCTCGTCGGGGAAGCCGGCGAGGATGCGGGCGGTCTCCTTGAAGGTGCACAGGGGGGCGCCGCGGGTGGGTTCGACGGTGCGGCCCGCGCGGAGGTCGTCGACCATCTTCTTGGCCGACTCGGGGGTCTGGTTGTCGAAGAACTCCCAGTTGACCATCACGACGGGGGCGTAGTCGCAGGCGGCGTTGCACTCGATGTGCTCGAGGGTGACCTTGCCGTCCTCGGTGGTCTCGTTGTTGCCGACGCCGAGGTGCTGCTTCAGTTCCTCGAAGATGGCGTCGCCGCCCATGACCGCGCACAGGGTGTTGGTGCAGACGCCGACCTGGTAGTCGCCGGACGGCTTGCGGCGGTACATGGTGTAGAAGGTGGCGACGGCGGTGACCTCGGCGGTGGTCAGGCCGAGCATGTCGGCGCAGAACTGCATGCCGGTGCGGGTCACGTGGCCCTCCTCCGCCTGCACGAGGTGCAGCATCGGCAGGAGCGCGGAGCGGGAGCCGGGGTAGCGGTCGATGATCGCCTGGGCGTCCGCCGTCAGGCGGGCGTGGACGTCCGCCGGGTACGGGTCCGCGGGGAGCTGGGGCATCCCGAGGCTGACGTTCTCGGTCATCGGTCGACGCCTCCCATCACGGGGTCGATGGAGGCGACGGCGACGATGACGTCGGCGACCTGGCCGCCCTCGCACATCGCGGCCATGGCCTGGAGGTTGGTGAAGGACGGGTCGCGGAAGTGGACCCGGAAGGGGCGGGTGCCGCCGTCGGAGACCACGTGCACGCCGAGTTCGCCCTTGGGGGACTCGACGGCCGCGTACGCCTGGCCGGCCGGGACCCGGAAGCCCTCGGTGACCAGCTTGAAGTGGTGGATCAGGGCCTCCATGGAGGTGCCCATGATCTTCTTGATGTGGTCGAGGGAGTTGCCGAGGCCGTCGGGGCCGAGGGCGAGCTGGGCGGGCCAGGCGATCTTCTTGTCGCCGACCATGACCGGGCCGGGCTCCAGCCGGTCGAGGCACTGCTCGACGATCCGCAGCGACTGGCGCATCTCCTCCAGGCGGACGAGGAAGCGGCCGTAGGCGTCGCAGGTGTCGGCGGTGGGGACCTCGAAGTCGTAGGTCTCGTAGCCGCAGTACGGGTCGGTCTTCCGCAGGTCGTGCGGGAGGCCCGCGGAGCGGAGGATCGGTCCGGTGGCGCCGAGGGCCATGCAGCCGGTCAGGTCGAGGTGGCCGACGCCCTGCATGCGGGCCTTGAAGATGGGGTTGCCGGTGGCGAGCTTGTCGTACTCCGGCAGGTTCTTCTTCATGGTCTTCACGAACTCGCGCACGGCGTCGACGCCGCCGGGCGGCAGGTCCTGGGCGAGGCCGCCGGGCCGGATGTACGCGTGGTTCATGCGCAGGCCGGTGATCAGCTCGTACAGGTCCAGGATCATCTCGCGGTCCCGGAAGCCGTAGATCATGATCGTGGTGGCGCCGAGCTCCATGCCGCCGGTGGCGATGCACACCAGGTGCGAGGAGAGCCGGTTGAGCTCCATGAGCAGGACCCGGATGACGCTCGCCCGGTCGGGGACGTCGTCGGTGATGCCGAGCAGCTTCTCCACGCCGAGGCAGTACGCCGTCTCGTTGTAGAACGAGGTGAGGTAGTCCATGCGCGTGACGAAGGTGGTGCCCTGCGTCCAGGTCCGGTACTCGAGGTTCTTCTCGATGCCGGTGTGGAGGTAGCCGATGCCGCAGCGGGCCTCGGTGACGGTCTCGCCGTCGATCTCCAGGATGAGCCGGAGCACGCCGTGGGTGGACGGGTGCTGGGGGCCCATGTTGACGACGATCCGCTCGTCGTCGGCCTTCGCCGCGGACTGGACGACCTCGTCCCAGTCGCCGCCGGTGACCGTGTAGACGGACCCCTCGGTGGTCTCGCGGGGGCTGGATGCGGTGCTGTTCACGAGTACGACCTCCGCTGGTCCGGAGCCGGGATCTGGGCGCCCTTGTACTCGACGGCGATGCCGCCGAGCGGATAGTCCTTGCGCTGCGGGTGGCCCTGCCAGTCGTCCGGCATCATGATCCGGGTGAGGGCCGGGTGGCCTTCGAAGACGATCCCGAAGAAGTCGTACGTCTCGCGCTCGTGCCAGTCGTTCGTCGGGTAGACGGCGACGAGGGACGGGATCCGCGGGTCGGCGTCGGGGGCGGAGACCTCCAGCCGGATCAGCCGCCCGTGGGTGAGCGACCGCAGGTGGTAGACGGCGTGCAGCTCGCGGCCCTTGTCGCCCGGGTAGTGGACGCCGGAGACGCCGGTGCAGAGCTCGAAGCGGAGCGCCGGGTCGTCGCGCAGGGTGCGGGCCACGCGGACCAGGTGCTCGCGCTCGATGTGGAAGGTGAGCTCGCCGCGGTCGACGACCGTCTTCTCGATGGCGTTCTCGGGGACGAGCCCCTGCTCCTCCAGGGCGCCTTCGAGCTCGTCGGCGACCTCGTCGAACCAGCCGCCGTAGGGGCGGGCGGCCGGGCCGGGGAGGCGGATCGAGCGGACGAGGCCGCCGTAACCGGAGGTGTCGCCGCCGTTGTTCGCGCCGAACATGCCGCGCTGGAGCCGTACCTCCTCCCCGTGGTCACCGCGCTGCCCGGGCAGGTTCTGCGCGGAGAGCTCCTTCTCGGGGTTCGGCGTTTCTTCGCTCAACGCAGCAGACCCTTCATCTCGATGGTCGGCAGTGCCTTCAGCGCCGCCTCCTCCGCCTCGCGGGCCGCCTCCTCGGCGTTCACGCCGAGCTTGGAGCCCTGGATCTTCTGGTGGAGCTTGAGGATCGCGTCCATCAGCATCTCCGGGCGCGGCGGGCAGCCCGGCAGGTAGATGTCGACCGGCACGATGTGGTCGACGCCCTGCACGATCGCGTAGTTGTTGAACATGCCGCCCGAGGAGGCGCAGACGCCCATGGAGATCACCCACTTGGGGTTGGGCATCTGGTCGTAGACCTGCCGCAGGACGGGCGCCATCTTCTGGCTGACCCGGCCGGCGACGATCATCAGGTCGGCCTGGCGCGGGGAGCCGCGGAAGACCTCCATGCCGAAGCGGGCGAGGTCGTAGCGGCCGGCGCCGGTCGTCATCATCTCGATGGCGCAGCAGGCGAGGCCGAAGGTCGCGGGGAAGACGGACGCCTTCCGGACCCAGCCCGCGGCCTGCTCGACGGTGGTCAGCAGGAAACCGCTGGGCAGCTTCTCTTCGAGTCCCATGGGTGCTCCTCAGCCCCTCAGTCCCATTCCAGGCCGCCGCGCCGCCACACGTAGGCGTAGGCGACGAAGACGGTGAGCACGAAGAGCAGCATCTCCACGAGCCCGAAAAGCCCCAGGGCGTCGAAGGTGACGGCCCAGGGGTAGAGGAAGACGATCTCGATGTCGAAGACGATGAAGAGCATCGCCGTCAGGTAGTACTTGATGGGGAAGCGGCCTCCCCCGGCGGGCGTCGGCGTGGGCTCGATGCCGCACTCGTACGCCTCAAGTTTTGCCCTGTTGTACCGCTTTGGCCCGATTAGCGTGGCCATGACCACGGAGAAGATCGCAAACCCCGCACCCAGGGCACCGAGCACGAGGATGGGCGCGTACGCATTCACGCTCCTCGCTCCTTCCAGTCGTCCTTGACCGTTGGACCGCACTGTCGGCTCGCTCGCGGAGCCCCGCGGCGACCTCCGGGAAGATCGCCCACATGTGAGGCAGTTCACAAGCCCGACGTCCGCGTATCTTAAGCCCGCCCCTCTGTGATCTGCGACACGGGGGTCGCCAACGGATTTGTGATCTCCACCACCTGACGAAGGATCATGAAGTCGGATGAGCAGTGATCTTGTCGCGTGAAGCGCCCAGGTGATCACCAGGTGTGACATTCGGACCGGAAATCGCTGGTCGGAACGGGTGGCGCTCTATCAAGAGATGGGCCGTGCAAGCAAATTGGCAGTGGACGCGTCTGGGTGATATAGGCAGGGCCGTCGCCCGTCCGAGGGGCCCGCGGGACGGAAGTGGACGCCGCGGCTCCGTGTGCACGCGTTCACGAGACGAGGGTGTGACCTGCGTCACGCCGCGGCGGCCCGAAAAGAACGGGGCTTGGCCATCGGCTTCAAGAGGTGGTAAGCGAGGGGCAATTCGGGCATCTCATTGAAAACCCATGATCAAGGGCACAATGAGCCGTGCCCGTTTTGCCCGTTACGGCGTCAATAAGGGGGCCGAGGAAGCGGATTGTGGAGTTCCGGTCGTAACTGTGGCGCAACCCACGTTTCTTGAAGGGAACCGTGAAGCCCTGATAGCGGTTGTACCCATGTCCCACACCGCTCACATACCCAGCCACCGGAAGCCCCGCCGCAGCGCCTCGAAGCTCGCGCTCCGCGCCGGAGTTGCCGGTGGCGTCCTCGGCACCATCGCGGTGGCCGGTGCTGCCGGCCCGGCGAGTGCCGAGCCGGTGACCGAGACCATCGAGATGCCCACCCTGGGCTCTCTCACCGCGGACCTCTCCAGCGCCGTGGCCGCCTCCGCCGAGGCGTCCCAGCAGGAGGCCCTCGACCAGAGCCTGCAGGCCCAGGAGGCCGCCGCCCTGGAGAAGGCCGCCAAGGAGGCCAAGAAGGCCAAGGCCGAGGCCGACCGCAAGGCCGAGGCCGAGCGCGCCGAGAAGGCCCGCCAGGAGGCCGAGGCGAAGGCCGAGCGCGAGCGCGCCGAGGCCGAGGCCCGCGCCGAGGCGCAGGCCCGCGCCGCCCGCGACGCCGCCCGCACCCAGCTGCGCACCACCGCGGCGTCCGACGCGTCCTCCTCGTCCTCCTCCTCGGACTCCGGTTCGCGCGCGGACTCGTCGAGCGACAGCGGCTCCTCCGCCTCCTCCTCGGAGTCGACCCAGGCCGCCTCCGGCACCGCCGCCGCGATCGTCGCCTTCGCCCGCGCCCAGGTCGGCGACGCGTACGTCACCGGCGGCACCGGCCCCAACTCGTGGGACTGCTCCGGCCTCGTCCAGGCCGCCTACGCCGCCGCCGGCATCGACCTGCCGCGCATCTCGTACCAGCAGTCGAGCATGGGCACCTCCGTCTCCCTGGGCAACCTCCAGCCGGGCGACATCCTCTACTGGGGCAGCCGCAGCGGCTCGTACCACGTCGCCGTCTACGTCGGCGGCGGCAAGTACGTCGGCGCGCAGAACTCGTCCACCGGCGTCGTCGAGCGCTCGCTCGACTGGGACCCGCCGTCGGGCGCCGTCCGCATCCTCTGATCCCGGGCGATCGGAGCAGTACGAAGGGCCGTCACTCCTCGGGGGAGCGACGGCCCTTCGGCGTGTCCGGGGCCCGGGCGTCAGGCCTTCGGGGCGACCTTCGAGAGGCCGTTGATGATGCGGTCCATCGCGTCGCCGCCCGTGGGGTCGGTGAGGTTGGCCAGCATCTTGAGGGTGAACTTCATCAGGAGCGGGTGGGTCAGGCCGCGCTGGGTGGCGATCTTCATGATCTTCGGGTTGCCGATGAGCTTCACGAAGGCGCGGCCCAGCGTGTAGTAGCCGCCGTAGGTGTCCTTGAGGACGCGCGGGTAGCGCTGGAGGGCCAGTTCGCGCTGGGCGGGGGTGGCGCGGGCGTGGGCCTGGACGATGACGTCGGCGGCGATCTGGCCGGACTCCATCGCGTAGGCGATGCCCTCGCCGTTGAACGGGTTGACCAGGCCGCCCGCGTCGCCGACGAGCAGCAGGCCCTTGGTGTAGTGCGGCTGGCGGTTGAAGGCCATCGGGAGGGCCGCGCCGCGGATCGGCGTCGTCATGTTCTCCGGGGTGAAGCCCCAGTCCTCCGGCATCGACGCGCACCACGTCTTCAGCACCTCGCGCCAGTCCAGCTCACGGAAGGCGGACGAGGAGTCGAGGATGCCCAGGCCGACGTTGGAGGTGCCGTCGCCCATGCCGAAGATCCAGCCGTAGCCGGGGAGGAGGCGGTCCTCGGGGCCGCGCTTGTCCCACAGCTCCAGCCACGACTCCAGGTAGTCGTCGTCGTGCCGGGGGGTCGTGAAGTACGTGCGGACGGCGACGCCCATCGGGCGGTCCTCGCGCCGGTGCAGGCCCATGGCGAGGGACAGGCGCGTCGAGTTGCCGTCGGCGGCGACGACCAGCGGGGCGTGGAAGGTGACCTCGGTCTTCTCCTCGCCGAGCTTGGCGTGGACGCCGGTGATCCGGCCGGTGCGGGCGTCCACGACCGGGGCGCCGACGTTGCAGCGCTCGTACAGGCGGGCGCCGGCCTTCTGCGCCTGCCGGGCCAGCATCTCGTCGAAGTCGTCGCGCTTGCGGACCAGTCCGTAGTCCGGGTACGAGGCGAGGTCGGGCCAGTCCAGCTGGAGCCGCACGCCGCCGCCGATGATCCGCAGGCCCTTGTTGCGCAGCCAGCCGGCCTCTTCGGAGATGTCGATGCCCATCGAGACGAGCTGCTTCGTGGCGCGCGGGGTGAGGCCGTCGCCGCAGACCTTCTCGCGCGGGAACGCCGTCTTCTCCAGGAGCAGCACGTCCAGGCCGGCCTTGGCCAGGTAGTACGCGGTGGTGGAGCCGGCCGGGCCCGCTCCGACGACGATCACATCTGCGCTGTGCTCGGAGAGGGGGGTCTCGGTCACGGCGAATCTCCCGAAAGGTCGGCGAAGAGGGTCGTAGGGAAGTCTAGGGCGGGCCCCTCCGCCGACGACGGCGCCCTGCACCGCCGACCGGGTCTCCGGCGGCGGACGGGCCCGGCGGCGGACGGGGCGCTGCGGGGGTTACGCGGGCTTGAAGCCGCGGTGGAGGGCGACGATGCCGCCAGTCAGGTTCCGCCAGGCCACCTTCGACCAGCCGGCCTTCTGGAGCAGGCCCGCGAGGGACGGCTGGTCGGGCCAGGACTGGATGGACTCGGCGAGGTAGACGTACGCGTCGGGGTTGGAGGACACCGCGCGGGCGACCGGCGGCAGCGCGCGCATCAGGTACTCCTCGTACACCGTGCGGAACGGGCCCCACGTCGGGTGCGAGAACTCGCAGATGACGACCCGGCCGCCGGGCTTCGTCACCCGGTACAGCTCGCGCAGCGCCTGCTCGGTGTCCTGGATGTTGCGGAGCCCGAAGGAGATCGTCACCGCGTCGAAGACGTCGTCCCGGAAGGGCAGCTTCGTGCCGTCGCCCGCCGTGAACGGCATCCACGGGTGCCGCTGCTTCCCGACCCGCAGCATGCCGAGCGAGAAGTCGCACGGGACGACGTACGCGCCCGCCCGCGCGAACGGCTGCGAGGAGGTGGCGGTGCCGGCCGCGAGGTCGAGGACCTTCTGCGCGGGCCGGGCGTCGACCGCCTTGGCGACCTCCTTGCGCCAGCGGCGGTCCTGGCCGAGCGAGAGCACGTCGTTGGTGAGGTCGTAGTTGGCCGCCACGTCGTCGAACATGGAGGCGACTTCGTGCGGCTGTTTGTCCAGGTTGGCTCGGGTCACGGAACCCATTCAAGCAGCCGCCCGAATCTCTCCCCGTACCGCTTCAACCTTTCGGGCCCGGGCGTGCTCAAGGACGGTCGGACACAGCAGACGGCGGCGAGGAGAGCAGAGGTGCGATGGCAGTGACGACCGAGGCCGGGCCGAGGGCGGTCCCGGCCGTGGACGTGGGGTCGGAGACCGGGTTCGAGGAGTTCGCGCGCTCCGCGCAGCAGCGGCTGTACCGGACGGCGTACCTGCTCTGCGGGGACGCGGAGGGCGCGCGGGACCTGACCCAGACCACGCTCGCGAAGCTGTACCAGCACTGGCGGCGGGCGGGCGCGGCCGAGCATCCGCTCGCGTACGCCAAGACCGTGCTGACCAGGACGTTCCTCGCCGAGCGGCGGCGCCGGCTGCGGGACCTGCTGGCGCTCGGCCGGGCCGGGGGGACCGTGCCCGAGGCCGTCGCCGACCACGCCGACCTGCGCGTGACGCTGCTCGCGGCGCTCGCCGAACTCCCGCCCCGGGCGCGGGCGATGGTGGTGCTGCGCTACTGGGACGACCAGAGCGTGGCCTCCGTGGCGGCGCTGCTGCGGTGCAGCGAGGCCACCGTGAAGAGCCAGTGCTCGCGCTCGCTCGCCCGACTCCGCACCCGGCTGGCCGACGCCGGGCTCTCGATGGAAGGAAGCTGAGGTTCACCGTGGACACCGATGAGACCTTTCTGCTCCGCGACGCCCTGGACCGTACGGCCGAGGACCTTCCGCCGCTGCCCGACCTCGTGCCGCTGGCGGTGCGCGAGGGGCGCAGGCGGCGGGCCCGTGCCCGGTTCGCGGTCGGTACGGCCGCGTTCGCCGTGGTCACGGCGGGGGCGCTCGGCCTGGCGCTGCTGCCGGGCGGCGGTACCGGCGAGCCGCTGCCGGCCGCGCCGACCGTCCGCGAGACGCGGCTGACGGGGGCCGACTGGGTCCGCCGTGACGAGTACCGCGGGCAGATGGCCCGGCTGCTGGGCTCGGAGCTGCCGGTGGAGCTCGTCCGGCCGGTGGGCGACCGGGTGAGCGAGTACGTGATCGAGGCCGGCGGCGGGAGCTTCCGCGCGGTCGTGTCGGTGCGGCGGCCCGTGAACGACGGGGTGCGGCGGGACCGGCGGGAGATGGAGGTCGGGGAGCTGCGGCTCGGGCCGGTCAGCGAGTCGCCCGACCGGGTGCTGGTGAGGTACGCGTACAAGGACGCCGATGTCGTCCTCGCCGTGTACGCCGGGAAGGACGGGAAGGTGCCGGTGAAGGCCGCCGACCTGCTCGCCGTCGCCGGGGACTGGTCCTTCCCGAGCCTGGTGGAGCGGGCGTACTTCTACCAGATGGAGGCGGACGACCCGCCGCTCGACCCGGTCGCCCCGCCCGCCGGGAATCAGCGGGCGCGGTAGACCAGGCGGCCGTCGAGGACCGTGGCCACGCAGGTGGACGCGCCGCGGCGGACCAGGGTGGCCGGGTCGGGGACGTCGAAGACGGCGAAGCGGGCCGGGGCGCCGGGGGTCGGGCGGGGCAGGAGGATCAGCGGGCGCGGGGAGAGGGACGGCGGGCCGGGGAGCTGGTCGGGGCGCCGGCCGGTGGCGAGGCCGGCGCGGCGGACCGCGTCGGCCGCGGCGCGGGTGCGCAGCTCGCCCGCGATCGCGACCGTGCCGTGCGCGAGCAGCCGCTGGACGCCGCGGCGGGCGCTGGCGGCGAGGCGGGCGGGGTCGGCGCGGAAGAGTTCCGCCGCCCGCTCCCCGGTGATCGGCGCGGTGCCGAGCGTGTCGGCCTCGCGCGGGTCGGGGTGGTAGGTGCGCTCCAGGAGCTCGGGGGCGTACGGGTTGAGCAGGCCGGGCAGCAGGATGCCGGGCCAGCGGCGGAGGCGGGCGTCCTGGTGGGCGTCCGCCAGTTCCTCGTACGGGCCGACGGCGGCGATCCGGGGGCCGTCGACGAGGACGGCCAGCTCCGGGGCGGCGTCGGCGGTGTGGAGGGTGAGCACGGGGCGGTCAGCGGGCGTCGAGGAGCTTCAGCTCGGGGTGGGCGGTGCCGCCCTCGATGGCCACAGAGGAGATGTGGGAGGCGACGCGGTCGTCGGCCGGGTCGTTCGCCGGGTCGTCGTGGACGACCAGGTGCTCGTAGGTGGTGGAGCGCTGGGCGGGGACGCGGCCGGCCTTGCGGATCAGGTCGATGATCTCCAGCCGGTTGGAGCGGTGCTTCGCGCCGGCGGAGGAGACGACGTTCTCCTCCAGCATGATCGAGCCGAGGTCGTCGGCGCCGTAGTGCAGGGAGAGCTGGCCGACCTCCTTGCCGGTGGTGAGCCAGGAGCCCTGGATGTGGGCGACGTTGTCGAGGAAGATCCGGGCGATGGCGATCATGCGCAGGTACTCGAAGAGGGTGGCCTGCGTGCGGCCCTTGAGGTGGTTGTTCTCGGGCTGGTACGTGTACGGGATGAAGGCCCGGAAGCCGCCCGTCCGGTCCTGCGTGTCGCGGATCATCCGCAGGTGCTCGATGCGCTCGGCGTTGGTCTCGCCGGTGCCCATGAGCATGGTGGAGGTGGACTCGACGCCCAGGCCGTGGGCGATCTCCATGATCTCCAGCCAGCGCTCGCCGGACTCCTTGAGCGGCGCGATGGCCTTGCGGGGGCGCTCGGGGAGGAGTTCCGCGCCGGCGCCGGCGAAGGAGTCGAGGCCGGCCGCGTGGATGCGGCCGATGGCCTCCTCGACGGAGACGCCGGAGATGCGCGCCATGTGCTCGACCTCGGACGCGCCGAGGGAGTGGATGACGAGCTGCGGGAACTCCTTCTTGATGGCGGCGAAGTGCTTCTCGTAGTACTCGACGCCGTAGTCCGGGTGGTGGCCGCCCTGGAACATGATCTGGGTGCCGCCGAGCTCGACGGTCTCCGCGCAGCGGCGCAGGATGTCGTCGAGGTCGCGGGTCCAGCCCTTCTTCGTGTCCTTGGGGGCCGCGTAGAAGGCGCAGAACTTGCAGGCGGTGACGCAGACGTTGGTGTAGTTGATGTTCCGCTCGATGATGTACGTCGCGATGTGCTCGGTACCGGCGTAGCGGCGGCGGCGCACGGCGTCGGCGGCGGCGCCGAGGGCGTGCAGGGGCGCCGAGCGGTAGAGGTCGAGCGCCTCCTCGGGGGTGATGCGGCCACCGGCGGCGGCACGGTCGAGAACGGACTGGAGGTCGGCCTTCTCGGTCACCGTTTCGTCCCTTTCGGAGGTTGCTTCGGGGCGGGCAGTCGAGGCGTGCGGTCGAGCGTGCCGGCGCGCGTGCTTCAGGGCCGGTCGGCGGCCCGATCCAGCGTACGCCAGGGGGGTCCGCCCGCCGGGCCGGGGTCCGGGTGGGGATGAATTTCCGATGAACGTTCCCTTGCGCGATTCCGGCGGCGGGAATGGGAAGGCGCCGGAGAGGCCGGGAAACGGGGGCGGCCCGGAAATCCGGGCGGGAATTCGGCGGGCGGCGGGCGGGTCGCCCGGCGGGTTATTGCGGCGGCAGCAGTTCGACCCGCACGTCCGCCGGAAATCCGGTCGTCGGACCGGTGCGGCGGGCGAACTCGCGTACTCCGGCGAGTTGCCCGGGGCCGAAGCGGAAGTCGAGCGTGCGGAAGTAGCGCTCCAGCAGCTCGGCGTCGAATGCCTCCCAGCGGGCGGCCTGTTCGGCGACCTTGGCGACCTCGTCGAGGGAGAGGTCGCGGGAGGCGAGGAAGGCGCGGTGGACCTCGTGGACGGTCTCCGGTTCGCGCTCCAGGTACTCCTTGCGGGTGGCCCAGACGGCGAAGACGAACGGCAGTCCCGTCCATTCCTTCCACATCAGGCCGAGGTCGTGGACGGCGAGGCCGAGCCGGGGCGCGTCGTGCAGCGAGGCCCGCAGGGCGGCGTCGCCGATGAGGACCGCCGCGTCGG
Organism: Streptomyces sp. NPDC057854; assembly: GCF_042797055.1. Classification (NCBI taxonomy): domain Bacteria; kingdom Bacillati; phylum Actinomycetota; class Actinomycetes; order Kitasatosporales; family Streptomycetaceae; genus Streptomyces; species Streptomyces sp. NPDC057854. Next base: position 321,934 of record NZ_JBHVMF010000003.1, on the reverse strand, counting down.
CCTCCTGCATCATCAGCCCCAGGTCGGGCGGGCAGGTGTAGTAGTCGGGCGTGACGCCGTACCGCTCCGCGAGCAGCAGCTGGGCGAGGCGCACCGAGGTCCGCGAGGTGGAGCCGAGCGCGACGCGGGCGCCGTCCAGCTCCTCCAGGGGGCGCTGGGAGACGATCACGCAGGACATGACGGGGCCGTCGCAGCCGACGGCGATGTCGGGGAGGGCGACCAGGCCGTCGGCGTGGCGCAGGTACTCGACGAGGGTGATGGGACCGATGTCGAGGTCGCCCCGGACGAGCCGCTCGCTCAGTTTCTCCGGGGTGTCCTTGGTCAGCTCCAGATCGAGGAGCGTCCCGGTCCTGGCGAGGCCCCAGTAGAGGGGCAGGCAGTTCAGGAACTGGATGTGCCCGACGCGGGGCCGGCTGCGCTGGTGCTCGTCGTTCGCATTGTCCACATCGCGAGGCTAGCCCCGTCTCGTACGGTGGACATCGCCGGGGATCCGGTCGGGAAGGCCGTCGCTCTCACCGGCGCGGCGCGTCAGCGGCATAGCGCCGGGATCAAACATGCGGGTGACGTGATCTTTCCCTCTATCGCGTCGCACACACTGCGTGCTACGCTCGACGCAAGTTGCAGTTTGGTTTCCCTTGCAGTACAGAGCCTGCGGAGCATGTGACCCGCAGGCTTTTGTAGTTTTCAGACTTGTTTGCAGGTTCTGGAGCAGGGCGACCCTTTGGCCCATAGGAGGGCTCATGGCTACCGGAACCGTCAAGTGGTTCAACGCTGAAAAGGGCTTTGGCTTCATCGCCCAGGAAGGCGGCGGCCCGGATGTCTTCGTCCACTACTCCGCGATCAACGCGAACGGCTTCCGTTCCCTCGAGGAGAACCAGGCGGTGAGCTTCGACGTCACCCAGGGCCCGAAGGGTCCGCAGGCGGAGAACGTCACCGCGATCTGAACGCCGTAGTGGCGATCGAGATCTTCTAGAGCAGTACCCAAGGAGCCCCGCTCCGTGCCGCCTGCCGGCACGAGCGGGGCTCCTGCCCGTTTTCGGGAGGTCCGGCCGGTCCGCCCGCTCAGCAGTTCGGGATGACGGTTCCGTTGTTGTCGCGGGCCTCGTCGTTGCCCCAGCGGGACAGGTAGTAGGCCGAGACGTAGGCGCCGCGGCCGTTCTTCCCGGCGTAGACGGTGTCGAGGTCGGTGCGGAGCCACCAGTGGTTGTAGTTGCCGGAGGCGTCGCGGATCTCCTGGCCCCAGACCTTGCAGTACACGTAGTTCGTGCCGGCGTTCAGGACGCCCTGCGGGTCGTTCGTGTTGGGCGCGGCGTAGCCGGTGGCGTTGGCGAAGGTGTCCACCCAGTACTTCCCGGTCCCGCCGCCCGAGCAGCCGTTGTCGCTGGTCAGGTGCTTGGAGCCGTACGAGCCGGGGTAGGGCGCGAGCGACACGCCGTTGATCACGATGGTCTGGCCGACGCCGTTGTACAGCTGCTCGTAGTGGATGTGGGCGCCGGAGCTGTTGCCGGTGGAGCCGGTGGTGCCGATCTGCTGGCCCTGGGAGACGGCGGCGCCGTGCGCGACCGAGTAGGCGTTCAGGTGGAAGTAGTACGTCTTCCAGCCGCCGCCGTGGTCGACCACGATGTAGTTGCCGGCGCCGGAGGGCTGCGAGTAGCGGTAGGCGGTGCCGGAGGCGGAGGCGAGGACCGGGGCGCCGGCGGTCGCGCCGCCGTCGGAGCGGACGAAGTCGAGGGCCTGGCGGACCTCGGCGGAGTGGTGGCTGTACGTCCACTTCTGGCCGCAGGCGAAGGGGGCCTTGAAGAGCGGCGCGGCGTGGGCGGTGCCGGCCGTGCCGAGGACGGTGAGCAGCCCGGCGAGCAGGGCCAGCAGGGCGCCGAGGGCGGTGGCCCGGGGGGCGGGGCGGCGGGCGCGGCCGGTGGTGGCGGCGGTGGCCCGGGGGGCGGGGCGAGTCGTACGCGGGTGACGCATGTGTCCTCCGTGGCGTGAGGTGACCAGGGTTTACGCGCGTTGACCGCCCTCAGGGTGCCGGAAGACCGGGCGCCGGAGTAGACCGCGTTCACCACATGCGGAACGGCCCGGATACGTACGCTGGACACATGACCGAACGGAAACCGCCGGGCGTCAGCTTCGAGTCCTTCGTCGACAAGCAGATCCGGGAGGCCACCGCGCGCGGCGAGTTCCGCGCGCTCTCCGGCTTCGGCAAGCCCCTTCCGGACGACACCGCGCCCTACGACGCGCTGTGGTGGGTCAAGCAGAAGCTGCACCGGGAGGGCGTGGCGGTGCTGCCGCCCGCGCTCCAGCTGCGCAAGGACGTCGAGGACGCCGCCGCGGCGGTCGCGGCGGCCCGGTCCGAGGCGCAGGTCCGGCGGATCCTCGGCGAGATCAACACCAAGATCGCGGAAGCCCTGCGCCGCCCGCCGGCCGGTCCCCCGCTGCGCCTGGCGCCCTTCGACGTCGAGGCGGAGCTGGCCCGGTGGCGGGCGGCGCGCGACCCCAAGGGGGCGTGATGAACAGTGCCGGCCTGCTGCTCGACTCCTTCGGCCGGATCCGGGAGGCCGTCCACGCGGCCGTGCAGGGCCTGGACGAGGACCGGCTGGCCGCCCGGATCGACCCGGACGCCAACTCGATCGCCTGGCTCGTCTGGCACCTCACCCGTGTCCAGGACGACCACCTGGCGGACGCCTTCGGTACGGAGCAGGTGTGGCGCTCCGACGGCTGGCGGGACCGCTTCGGCCTGCCGTTCCCGCCCGGCGCGACCGGTTTCGGCCACACGTCCGCGCAGGTCGGGGCCGTACGGGTGCCGGCGGAGCTGCTGCTCGGCTACCACGACGCGGTGCACGAGCGGACGGCGTCGCTGCTGGCCGGGGTGACGAACGCGGACCTGGACCGGGTGGTGGACACCGCGTGGGACCCGCCGGTGACGCTGGGCGTCCGGCTGGTGTCGGTGCTCGCGGAGGACCTCCAGCACGCGGGGCAGGCGGGGTACGTGCGGGGGGTGCTGGAGCGGACGGGCGGCTGAGGCGTGCGCCGTAACCTCTCCTGCCCCGCCGGAGGTTGGCGGGAGATCGATCGAACGAATCCTCGATCCTCCGTACAACCACCCGACCCGATCACGAGTCTGACCGGGCGCGGCACGTCTCGTGCCCGGTCTTCATCGTGGGGGTCTCCTTGCAGTTCCGCACCAGCCGTCCGCGTCTCGCCGCGGCCGTCACCGCCGTTCTCGCCGTCACCGCGCTCGGCGCGGGCACCCTCGGCACGGCACCCGCCGCCTTCGCGGCCACCTCGGAAGCCGCCCCGGCCGCCCCGGCCGCCGTCTCCGGCCTGCCGGTGCTGCCCGCGGGCGCGGCTCTCGTCGCCACGGGGCCGAGCGGCTTCCTCGCGCAGCTCGCCGACGAGCAGCTGCTGTGGACGCCGTACGCCGGCGGCACGGCGCAGCGGTTCGACGGCCGCCTGGGCTGGGCCTCGTCCGGCGACGTCGTCGCGGTCGGGCACGAGTACCCGATGAACCGCTTCACCCTGCACGACATGGCCTCCCCCACCGCCCGTGGGGTCACGATCGACCTGGCGGAGATCGGCGGCACCTTCCTCTCGGTGCTGGGCCGGAACAGTGTGCTGGCCGAGGTGGTCCTGGACGACCACACCGTCGAGCTGCACGTCGTGACCCAGGACGGCGGCGTGCTCCGGAGCGAGAAGATCTCCGGACTGCCGGCGAACGCCGGGTTCTTCCGGTCCTCCGCCCCCGTGCGGGACGGCTTCGCGGTCGTCTCCTACACGTCGGGCGACACCGCCGAGTACACCCCCGCCCGCGCCCTGGTCGACCTCGGCAAGAAGACCGTCGTCGCGCACCACGACGCCCCCGGCGACGACGGCAGCACCGCCGGCGGCCTGATGCTGTCCGCCTCCCACGTGGCCTGGCTGGAGGCCGGCTCCGGTGACGGCCGGCGGGTCGTCTCCGTCGACCGCGCGACGGGCGAGCGGAAGACGACCGTCCTCGGCCCCGGCCTGCACACCCGGGCCGCGCTGGCGGGCGACTGGCTGGTGTACGGCGCCGACGGCGAGCCCGCCACCGCCGTCTCGCTGACCGGCGCGGGGACCCGGCAGCTCACCACGACGCTGTCCGGCCTGGCCGCGGGCACCGACGGCAGCGTCGTGGCCGCCGGTTCGCGCGCCGAGGACGGCGCCGGGCTGTTCCGGATCACCGCGGCGGCGGGCGGCGTGCCCGTCGTCACCAAGGTCGCGGAGCTGGACACCTCGGTACCGCTCGCGATCGAGCAGGTCCACGTCCCCGACGGGGTGAACCTCGACCGGACCGGCGGCAAGGTGACGCTCGGCTGGGACCTGTCCCGCCCGGACGCCTTCCTCGACGTGACGCTGCACCACACGGTCACCGAGCAGACCTTCCACGCGCGCGTGCCCGCGCCCGAGACCGGCACCCGGTTCTCCTTCGTCTGGGACGGCACCCTCGACGACGGCACCGACGCCCCCAACGGCCGGTACGCGATCGAGGCCGAGGCGTCGCTCCTCGACGGCTCCGGTGAACCCGCCTACCAGGGCTGGCAGATGTACGTCAGCCGCGACGTCAACCCGCACGACTTCACCGGCAACGGCTCCACCGACGTCCTCGCCCGGGACGCCGCCGGCGTGCTGTGGCGCGACGACCTGCGCGACCGGCCGGTGAACGGGCAGGTCATGACCGCCCAGCGGAGCCGGATCGGCTCCGGGTGGAACACGTACAAGCACATCGAGGCCGTCGGGGACCTCGACGGCAGCCTGACCGGCGACCTCGTCGCGCTCGACGGCGCCGGGGTGCTCTGGTCGTACGCCGGGAAGGGCGACGGCACCTTCGGCACCCGTGTCCGCGTGGGCGGCGGCTGGGGGATCTACAACAAGCTCACCGGCGGGTCCGACCTCGACGGGGACGGGCGGTCCGACCTGCTCGCGACCGACGGCTCCGGGGTGCTGTGGTTCTACAAGGGCACCGGCGACCTCGCCAGGCCGTTCGCGACCCGGGTCCGCGTCGGCGGCGGCTGGGGCGTCTACAACCAGCTCGTCGCCACGGGGAACATCGCCGGCACCGCCGCCGGCGACCTCGTCGCGCGCGACACGAGCGGCGTCCTCTGGCTGTACCAGGGCACCGGCAAGGGCACCTTCCTCGCCCGCACCCGCATCGGCGGCGGCTGGAACGCCTTCAGCCAGCTCGTCGGCGCCGGGGACGTCGACGGCGACGGGCGGCCCGACCTGCTGGCCTACGGGGCCGGCGGCACGTCCGTCTACCACGCGAACGGCACGGTCACCGGCACCTTCACCCGCCTGAGCACCGCGGTGTTCACGGGCGAGGGCACCAAGTTCACCAGCGTCGCCTGACCGTCGCCCCCCTCTCTTCCTCGTCGTCTTCCTATCGAACGGGAGCACCGTGAACCACCGCATCACCGGGCGCCGGCTCGCCGCCGCCCTCGTCACCCTGACCACCGTCGGAGCGGTGACGGGCACCCTCGTCACCGCCCCGGCGGTGGCCGCCCCGGCCGCCGCGACCGCCACGGCCCGCTGCGAGCCGTCCGCGCCCGGGCTGCTGCCGGTCGGCGCCGAGGTCGTGTCCTCCGGCTCCTTCGGCTACGTCACGTCCTGCACGGACGAGAACGGCGAGCGGACGCTGACACTGCACAAGCCGGACGGCTCGACCGCCGTCTTCGGGAGCGAGACGAACGTCCACGACTCCTTCTCCGACTGGATGGTGACGCAGAACCAGGGCTACCTCACCCACTACAACCCCACGCAGGGGAAGTACGCCAACCACACCCTCACCGGCGAACTGGCCGGCGTCGCACACAACGTCGCCTACGAGAGCCGGACCGCCGAGTCCGGCGTGGGCCGCGAGCTGTGGCAGCTGGAGCACGTCAACGGCGTCGTCCGCAAGACGAAGCTCACCGACACCAACGGCAACCAGTTCAACAAGTACACCGAGACGGAGCACAAGGTCGTCGCGTCGGGCCGGAACGCCAGCGGCAACCTCGTCGCCCTCGTCCTCATCCGCGGCTACCGGCTCAGCAACCAGCAGCCCGACCCGTACACGACGCACCGCGTGGTCCTCGTGCCCACCGGGACGCCGATGGTCCAGGAGACCCCGGGCGGACCGGGCGGCGACTGGGACGCGTCGACGACGGGCGCGATCGGGGGGAAGTACCGCGCCTGGATCACCCACCCGGCGGGCGGCGGCGCGCAGCTCAGCGTGTACGGCCGTGCCCCCCTCACGCTCCCGCACGTGCCCGGGAAGGCCGTCCTCGCCGGGATCATCGGCGACACGGCCCTCTACGCCGCCCAGCGCGACCCGTTCGCGGGCCCCGAGGTCCTGACGCCGCTGTACGCGCTCGACCTGACGCAGGCGGCCCCGGCGCCGGTCAAGGTCATGGAGAACTTCTCCTCCGTCGCCCACCACGAGGACGGCAGCCTGCTGGTGCGCGGCGCGACGGGCACCGCCGACGGCCTGTTCAAGGTGACGGCGGACTGGGCGGGCAAGCCGGCCCTCTCGCTCGTCGCGGACACCGGCCGGGTCGTCGCCCTGAAGGTGACCCGCGCGTCCGTGCCCGCCTCGGTGAGCCTGGAGAAGCCGGGTACGAGCGTCCCGCTCTCCGTCGAGCTGTCCCGGCCCGACGCGCGCGTCACCCTGACGCTCACCCACACCCGCTCCGGCAAGAAGCTCGTCCGGGACCTGCCGCCGCTCGCCGACGGCGGCAGCGAGTTCGGGACGGCCTGGGACGGCGTCCTCGACGGCGTCAGCGCCCCGAACGGCGCCTATGCCTGGCAGGTCACCGCCACCTCCCAGGACGGGACCGCCACCGACACGCGGACCGGCACGCTCACCGTCACCCGCACCGCCAACCCGCACGACTACACCGACAACGGCTCCACCGACGTCCTCGCCCGGGACGCGGCGGGCGTGCTGTGGCGCGACGACCTGTACGACTGGCCGGTCAACGGCCAGGCGCAGTCGGCCCGCCGGACGCGGATCGGCTCCGGGTGGAACACGTACAAGCAGATCGAGGCGGCCGGGCAGATCGGCGGCGACAAGAACGGCGACCTCGTCGCCCTCGACACCACCGGCGTGCTGTGGACCTACCCGGGCAAGGGCGACGGCACCTTCGGGACGCGGGTGCGGGTCGGCGGCGGCTGGGGCGCGTACACCAAGCTCGCGGGCGGCTCGGACTGGCACACCCCGGACGCCGCGGCGGACCTGTTCGCCGTCGACACCGCGGGCTACCTCTGGTACTACCGCGGCACCGGCGACCTGGCGAAGCCGTACGCCCCCCGGATCCGGGTCGGCGGCGGCTGGGGCGCCTACAACCAGATCACGGCCCTCGGGAACGTCGCCGGCGACGCGGGCGGCGACCTGGTCGCCCGCGACAAGGACGGCGTGCTGTGGCTCTACAAGAGCAACGGCTACAGCTTCCAGGCGCGCCAGCGGATCGGCGGCGGCTGGAACGCGTTCTCCCAGCTCGTCGGCGCGGGCGACGTGGACGCGGACGGCCGTCCGGACCTGATCGCGTACGGCTCGGGCGGCACGTACGTCTACCGCTCGACGGGCTCGGCCACCGCGCCGTTCGCGCGCATGAAGACGTGGCTGTACCCGAACGAGGGCACGAAGTTCACGAACGTGTCCTGACGTCCGGAGCGGCGGGCGGGAGTCCCGCCGGCGGGCGGCGTGACGAACGGGGGAACCTGCTTCGAACTGCCGTACAACCCTGAACGACCTTCAGGAGTCCTGTGGTCGAGACGCACCGACGTCTCGACCACAGACTTCGGGAGGAATCCCCTTGAAGCACCTCCGCCCGGCCGGCCGCCGCCTCACCGTGGCCGTCGCCGTCGCACTCGCAGTGACGGCCGGGACGGCCGCCCCTTCGTTCGCCGCGCCGCCCGTCCCCATGGCCGCGTCCGCCACGGCGGGGCAGGCAGGGCCCTTCGTCCTCGGCACGGACGAGATTCTGACCGGCTCCGGAGCGAACGGTTTCATCACCGACACCGTGACCGACGACGGCACGGGCCGCGCCTTTCGGTGGCACCGGCTTGAGGACGGGGCGGTCATCCCTCTGCCCCAGGACGCCCTGCACTACCGGCCCGTCGCGGCCCCCGACAGCGACCGCGTCGCCGTGCAGATGGGCCGGAGCGTGTACCGGCTGCTGGACATGGCCGGCGCGTCCGTCGACATCGACACCAGCACCATCGGCACGAACGCGTACCTCTCGCAGCTCGCGGGGGACTCTCTCGTGCTGGTGCGGTACGACGGAACCCAGCGCGAGAGCCTGCATCTGGTCTCCAAGCCCGCCGACACGGTCGTCCACCGCCAGGTGTCGGGCCTTCCCGCCGATGCGGACATCTACAGGAGCGCGTACTCCGCCTCCGGCGTTCTCGCCGTCCAGTACAGAGGTACGGTCGGCGGCGTGACCGGGCAGCGCCTGGCCGTCGTGGACCTCGCGACCGCGAAGGTCGTGGAGGACCGCGCCGTGCCCCGCTTCTCCCCCAACGGGAGCATCGCGGTGTCGGCCACCCACCTGGCCTGGCCCGAATCGGACTCCCAGAACAACGTGACCCTGGTGGCGGTCCGCCGGGGCACCACGCAGACCACACGGCACGCGGTCCCGGCCGGCGGGTCCCCCGTGCGCGTCTCCCTGCTGAGCGACTGGGCCGTGTACGGCCTTCCCGGGAAGGAGCTCTCGGCCGTCTCCCTCCAGGACGGGACGACCGTCAGCGGCTTCCTCGCCTCCGCCACGGGATGGCTGTTCGGCGCCGGCGACGGCTTGCTGGCGCAGGGCAGCACTCCGGAGGGCGGCAAGGGCGTCTACCGGATCGCACCCGGCGTGGACGGACGGCCGACGGCGACCCTGCTGGCCACCAACGGAGCGACCACGCCGACCACCGTCCTGACCGAACAGGTGCCGGCCGCCGCCGACTTCCGGCGCGCCGGCGCCAAGGCGGTGCTGCGGTGGACGTACGGCCGCAGCGACGTGTGGGTGAGCCTCCAGGTGACCCACACGAAGTCGGGCAGGAGCTGGTCCCAGGGCCGGACACTCAAGGGCACCCAGACCGAGGCGGCGTTCGACTGGGACGGGACGTTCGGCGGCTGGGACGCCCAGGCCCGCCCCTTGGCCTACACCGGGACGGCCACGTACAACGGGGCCTATACCTGGGAGATGACCGTCGAATCGATGAGCGGGGTCGGCGGCAAGGTCGTGCGGACCGGCACCCTGACCGTCGACAGCGGCACCGCCGCGCACGACTACTCCGACAGCGGCTCGCCCGACCTGCTCCTCCGCGACGGTTCGGGCCACCTCGCCTCGTACGACGTACGGCAGTTCGTCGAGGGGCCCCACCGGGACTGGGAGCGGACCGAGCGGGGCGGCGGCTGGTACGTGTACGACCGGATGCTGTCCGCCGGGAACCTCGACGCGAGCCCGTACTCCGACGTCGTCGCCCGCCGCAAGGACACCGGCGACCTGTGGCTGTACCCGGGCACCGGCCACGCGCTCGGCAAGCCCCTCCGGGTCGGCGGCGGCTGGAACGCGTACGACAAGCTCGCGGCCGGCTTCGACCTGACCGGCGACGGGCGTCCCGACCTCGTCGCCACCGACAAGGCCGGCGTCCTGTGGCTGTACAAGGCGACCGGCACCGCCGCCAAGCCGTTCGCGCCCCGCGTCCGGATCGGCGGCGGGTGGAACACGTACGACCTCCTCAACGCCCCCGGCGACCTCGGCGGCGCGAAGGCCGGCGACCTGCTCGCCCGCGACCGGGACGGCGTCCTGTGGCTGTACCTCGGCAAGGGCGACGGCACCTTCGCGCCGCGCGTCCGGGTCGGCGGCGGCTGGGGCACCTACGACCAGATCGTCAACATCGGCGACGTCGACCGCGACGGCCGGGCCGACCTGCTCGCCGAGGACGGCACGCAGCAAGACCCCTGGCTCAGCGTCTACAAGGGCACGGGCGACTGGAAGGCCCCCTTCAAGGCCCGCCACCTGATCGGCATCCCGCCGTACGCCTCCCCGTACGGCACCCGCCCCGTCCTCTTCTGATCCCTCCACCACGCCTCACCACCCCCGGAGCAGTCCATGAGATCCACCCCCCGCCGCCTCGCCGCGGCCACCCTCGTCGCCCTCGCCGTCACCGCCGGAGTGCTGACCGCCCCGGCGGTGGCCGCCGGGGCGCCGGTCGCCGTGGCGGCAGGCGAGGCCACCGCCGTCGAGCAGGAGGTCCCGGTGATCCGGGACGGCGGGACGCTGTACGCCGCCGGGCCGTCCGGGTTCCTGACGTGGCACTCCGCCGACGGCGTCAGCTCGTCCGTCTGGACCCGGTACGCCGACGGCTCCACCACCGCCCTGCCGCACGGCACCGGCCCGTACCGGCACCTCCGGGGCACCGACGTGGTCGTCAAGGTCGACGGGCTGGTGCACACCTTCCGCGACATGGGGACGGCCGCCGAGCCCGTCGTCATGGACCTCGCCGCGCTCGGCGCGGGCTACCAGGCCGGGTACCCGGTCGGCCCGGCCTCCCTGGTGACGGTGCGGGCGAACCCGTCCGGCGGCGAGGAACTGCACCTCGTGACCGCGACGGCGGACGGGCTGCGCGCCGACCCGGTCACCGGCCTGCCCGCCGGGGCGGACATCACCTCCTTCTCCACGCCCGCCCCCGGCACCGTCCTGGTGCGGTACACGGACCCCGCCGACACCACCGCCACCTCCCGCATCGCCCTCGTCGACACCGCGCGGGCCGAGCGGGTCGTGGACGTGGCGCCCGCCCACCCGGCCGTCTCCGTCGCCGCCTCCGCGACCCACCTCGCCTGGGTCGAGCAGCCGTCCAGCTCCACGGCCACCGTCGTCGTCATGCCCCGGGGCGGCACCCCGGCCGGCGCCCTGCGCATCCCCCTGACGAAGGCGACGGGCGTGTCGGTCAGGCTGATCGACGGGTGGGTGCTCTACGGCATGGGCGGTCATGACAAGTCGTACTCGACCCCGAACCCGCTGTACGGCCTCACCGCCCGCTCCCTGACCGGCGCGACGACGCTCAAGGTCCTCGACACGTACACGGCGTCCGCGCCCGGCCCGGACGGCACCGCGCTCGTGCAGGGCGGCACCCTCGCCGCCGGCGAGGGCATGTACCGGATCGCCCCGGGAGCGGACGGCGTGCCGGCGGCACGGCAGGTGGCGAGCACCGGCCGGCCCACCGCGGTGACGCTGCTGGGCAGCGACCTCCCGGCCGTCATGAACCTCGACAACCGGCACCCGGTGCCCCTGACCTGGCGCCTCAGCAACACCCACGTCGTCGCCACCGCCACCCTCACCCACGTGGCGAGCGGGTGGTCCCGGACGCTGAAGCTCTGGGCCGACGCCAACGGCACCGCCGAGAGTTACTGGAACGGCGAGTTCGACACCGACGTGCCCGGCCCCAACGGTGCCTACACCTGGCGTCTGACCGCCAAGCCGCACAACGGGATCGGCCCGGCCCTCGACACGACCGGCACCTTCCGCATGCAGCGCCCCGTCGTCCCGCACGACTTCGACGACAACGGGCTCCCCGACGTCCTGTCCCTCTCCGAGACCGGCGGGTTCTACCGGAACACCGTCGTCTACATCGGCTCCTCCTGGGACGCCGCCAGCAACCGCAGCTCCCTCTCCGTCCTGGGCAGCGGCTGGAACGTGTACGACCGGATCGTCCCCACCGCGAACGTCGGCGGCGCGGCCCACGCCGACATCCTGACCCGCGACCGCACCGGCGTCCTCTGGCTCCACCAGGGCAACGGCACGGGCCTGGCCCACCGCGTCAAGGTCGGCGGAGGCTGGCAGATCTACGACCAGCTCACCAGCGCCGCCGACCTCACCGGCGACGGCCGCACCGACCTGGTCGCCACCGACAAGACCGGCGTCCTGTGGCTGTACAAGGGCACCGGCAACGCCACCGCCCCGTTCGCCGCGCGCACCCGCGTCGGCGGCGGCTGGAACACCTACGACAAGATCGCGGCCGTCGGCAACCTCGGCGGCGCCCCCGCCGGCGACCTCGTCGCCCGCGACCGCGACGGCGTCCTGTGGCTCTACCTCGGCAAGGGCGACGGCACCTTCGCCGCCCGCACCCGCATCGGCGGCGGCTGGAAGGGCTTCACCCAGATCATCGACGTCGGCGACCAGAACCGCGACGGCCGCGTCGACCTCATGGCGGTCGACGGGACCGGCCCCGCCCTCTACCGCGGCACCGGCGACTGGAAGCGGCCCCTGGCGGCCCGCAACGACATGCACGACTACTACCTGGGGAGCGGCACCTACTACTGACGCACGGCCGGGGCCAGCGGGACGGTCGCCCAGACCGTCTTGCCGACGTGACGGTCCTTGACGCCCCAGGTGGTGGCGAGGGTGGCTACGAGGAGGAGTCCGTAGCCGCCCTCGTCGGGCTCCCGGCACGGTAACGGCCGGCTCTCGCCCCGCGCGTCGGACAGCTCGACCGTCACGTGGTCGCCGGTGTACCCCATGCGCAGCTCGAAGTCCCGGCCCGGGACCCGGCCGTGCTGGACCGCGTTGTTCGCCAGCTCGGCCACCACCAGCTCCGCCGCCTCCGCCGCGGCCCCCGTGACGCCCCAGTCCCGCAACTGGTGCGCCGCGAGGAGGCGGGCCAGCCGCGCGCCCCGGGGCGTGGGGCTCAGGCGCAGCGCGAACTCCGGCGTGCGCTCACTTCTTGGAGTGGAGATTTCCGGCTTCATGCCTTCGAGGGTGGCGCCCCGGCCGTACGCTGACCAGCAGCGACGCCACGACGCTGGGTAACTGTACGGGTACGCCAAGAGGGCGGTACGGATGTCGGGGAACAAAGAGGAGCGGCCGGAGAAGCCCTCCGAAGTGGACGGTACGACGCACCTGTTCAAGGCGCTGGGGAAGATCCTCAAGGTGCTGCGCATGAACGCGGGGATGAGCCAGGCGCAGCTGGCTTCGGCTACGCATTGCAGCGAGGACCTTGTCTCGGCGATGGAGCGGGGGGTGCGGACGCTGCAGCCGGAGTTTCTGCTGCGGGCGGAGACGGTGCTGAACGCGGGCGGCGTGCTGGCGGCGGCCGTTCAAGACACGGAGGAGGCGCTGGCCCGGGCGCGGGTACGGCACCCGGATTGGTTCCAGAGCTTCGCGAAGGAGGAGGCGCGGGCGCTGGCGGCGCACTATTACGAGGTGCAGGCGGTGCCGGGCATCCTCCAGACGCCCGCATATGCGCGCTCGTTGTTCGAGCACCGCCGTCCGATGTTGGACGAGGAAACGATCGAGAGGCGGATCGCCGACCGCATCTCGCGGCAGGCGCTCTTTGAGAGATGGCCGGCGCCAACGATTACCTTCGTGCTGGAGGCGGCGGTCTTGCTCCGCCCCTTCGGCGGTCGACAAGTGCACCGGGAACAGCTGCAGCGCATCCTTGAGGTGGGCCAGCGCCGAACTGTAGAGCTCCAGGTTTTGATGCTCGACAGAGACGATCACCCCTACCTGGGCGGTGCTTTCACCCTGCTGACGCCACCAGGGCGGCGGGAGGTCGCGTACACCGAAATCTACGGCCACGCACGGCTGATCACCGATCCGGAAGAGGTTCGCCAGCACTCTGAGCGTTATGGAATCCTGCGCTCACAGGCGCTCTCCAAACGGGAGTCCCTGACCTGGATCGAGAAACTGCTGGGAGAACGATGAGCACCGCGGATCTGGCCTGGTTCAAGAGCAGCTACAGCGACGCCTCCGGCGGTAACTGCATCGAGGTCGCCTACGACTGGCGCAAGTCCAGCTACAGCGGCGGCGAAGGCGGCGAGTGCGTCGAGGTCGCCGCTCACCCCTCCACCGTCCACGTCCGTGACTCCAAGGTTCCCGACGGCCCGCAGCTCGCCCTCTCCCCCGCCGCCTGGGCAGCGTTCGTCGCGGGGGCGTCCCGGGCCTGAACGACGGAAGCGCCCGGCCCCAGGAGGGGCCGGGCGGTTCGTCGCGTCAGATGAGGTGGCTCATGCCGTTCCAGCCCTGGCCGATCTTGACGCCGGGCTTGAGGCTGTTGCTCATGCTGGCGTAGTGGTACAGGTCGCCGGTGCTCGCGATGGTGGCGACGACGTCGGCGCGGCCGTCGCTGTCGATGTCGGCGAGGGTGAGCTTGCCGATGCCGCCCCAGTTCTGGCCGATCTGGATCGCCGGGGCCACGCCTGTGGACGTACCGACGTACAGGTTCAGGTTGGCGGTGGCGTCGACCTGGGCGACCAGGTCCGCGCGGCCGTCGCCGTTGAAGTCGCCGGCGGCGAGCTTCGACATGCCGGACCAGCCGGTGCCGATCTGCTTGGTGTACGTGACGTCGGTGCCGGTGCCGGAGTAGAGGCGGAGGCTCGCGTCGTCCTTGCGGACGGCGGCGATGTCGGCCTTGCCGTCGCCCGTGAAGTCACCGGCGACGAAGTCGTCCATCGCGTTCCAGCCGGTGCCGATGACGGTGTGCGATTTGAAGCCGCCGCCGCCGTTGCCGAGGTAGAGGTGCAGTTCGCCGGTGGCGGCCTCGCGGGAGACGAGGTCGGCGTCGCCGTCGTTGTTGAAGTCGGCGGCCTTGACCTTGTCCATGGCGCCCCAGCCGGCGCCGACCTCGCTGGAGGCGAACTGGCCGTCGCCGTTGCCGGCGTAGAGGCGGAGCTTGTGGTCGGCGGCGCTGACGCTCAGCAGGTCGTCGTTGCCGTCGCCGGTGAAGTCGTGGTCGCGGGGGACGACCGGCTGCGCGGGGTACGGGTCCTGGTGGTCCGAGCCGAGGCCGGCCCGGGGGCCGCAGGTGGGCCAGGCGCCTTCGCCCTGGGAGGCGAGGACCTTCTCGGCGACGAGGATCTGCTCCATCTTGGACGCCTGGTGGGGGTAGGCGGCGTAGGTGCCGCCGCCGTACGCGTCCCAGGTGGACTTCAGGAACTGGAGGCCGCCGTAGAAGCCGTTGCCGGTGTTGATGGACCAGTTCCCGCCGGACTCGCACTGGGCGACCTTGTCCCAGGTGGCGACGGACGCGGCGGAGGCGGGGGACGCGGCGGTGAGGGGGAGCAGGGCGGCGAGGGCGGTGGCGGCGAGGAGGGGGAGGGCGGTGCGGCGCGGGGCGTGCGAGGGCATGGCGGGCTGACCTTCGTGTCGGAGGGGGAAGTCGGTCGGTGAGGGGCCCGTTCCTGGGGGAACGGGCCCCGGTGGGCACCGCTTAGATGAGGTGGTTCATGCCGCCCCAGCCCTGGCCGACCTTCACGCCCGCCTTGAGGCTGTTGCTCTGGCTCTTGTAGAGGTAGAGGTCGCCGGTGCTGGCGATGGTGGCGACGACGTCGGCGCGGCCGTCGCTGTCGATGTCGGCGAGGGTGAGCTTGCCGATGCCGCCCCAGTTCTGGCCGATCTGGATCGCGGGGGCCACACCCGTGGTCGTACCGACGTACAGGTTGAGGTTGGCGGTGGCGTCGACCTGGGCGACGAGGTCGGCGCGGCCGTCGCCGTTGAAGTCGCCGGCGGCGAGCTTGGACATGCCGGACCAGCCGGAGCCGATCTGCTTGTCGTAGAAGACGTCCGTGCCGGTGCCGGCGTAGAGGCGGAGGGTGGCGTCGTCCTTGCGGACGGCCGCGATGTCGGCCTTGCCGTCGCCGGTGAAGTCGCCGGCGACGAAGTCGTCCATGGCGTTCCAGCCGGTGCCGATGACGGTGCGGGACTTGAAGCCGCCGTTGCCGTTGCCGAGGTAGAGGTGCAGTTCGCCGGTGGCGGCCTCGCGGGCCACCAGGTCGCCGTCGCCGTCGTTGTTGAAGTCGGCGGCCTTGACCTTGTCCATGGCGCCCCAGCCCGGGCCGACCTCGTGCGAGGCGAAGTCGCCGTCGCCGTTGCCGGCGTACATGCGCAGCTTGCCGTCGCTCGCGCTCACGCCGAGGAGGTCGTCGTTGCGGTCGCTGGTGAAGTCGCGGTCGCCCTTGCTGTACGAGGCCGGGGTCGCGCCGACCGGGGAGACGTAGGCGCTGATCCGCTGGCCGATGCCGCTCGGGGTGTCGCCGACCTGCTTCTGCGAGGCGCTGACCGGGACGTCGGCGACGCGGTCGCTCCAGTTGCCGTGGGTGGTGAGGATCGAGCCGTCCGCGTTGACGGCGGTGACCATGCCGACGTGCTGGGCCCAGCCGCCCGAGTAGTTGAAGACGACGGCGTCGCCGACCTGCGGCTGGTACGAGGACGAGGTGTGCAGGGTGCCGTTGGCCTGGCCGTAGGAGTAGAAGGACGAGGCGGCGGCGGTCGTGCCGTTGACGTTGAAGTCGGAGTTCTTCCAGACCCACTTCACGAAGTCCGCGCACCAGGGTTCCGCCTCGGTGCCGGTGGAGGTGTTGCAGCTGGTCAGGAAGCCGGTGCCGCCGAGGGAGTTGGTGGAGCAGGCGTGGTCGCCGAGCTGGGCCCGGGCCAGGGCGGCGGCCTGGGCGGTGGTGTCGGCGAAGGCCGGCGAGACGGCGAGGCTCACGGTGCAGCCCATGGCGGCGAGGATGACGCCGGTGGCGGAGACGGTACGACGGGCGCGAAAAGACATGGACATGTCAGATCCTTGAAGGGTCGGTACTGCCGAGAGGTGGTCGAGGGGGGCCGCGCGGGGCGCCGGCGCCGGTGGGTGGGGCGGTTGCCGTGCCGGTCGCTGTGCCGGCGTCGGTTGCTGCGCCGGGTCCTGCGCCGGTGCCGGTCGCTGCTCCTGCGACTGCTGCCCTGCAGGAGCAGCGGTCGGGTGAGCGGGGCCGGGGTGGCGGGTGGCGCGTGAGGGGCGCCGGTGGGGACGTGCCGGGGACTTACTGCCAGATCATGTCGTCGGGGGTGGCGACGACCGGCTCCTCCGCCGGGCTCGCGGCCACGGTCACGGCCCCGGTGACGGGTGCGGCGGCCGGGCCGGCGGTGGCGGCCTGGGCGACGGGGGCGGCGAGGGCGAGGACGGCGACCGCGGCGGCCAGGGCGATACGGGTGCTGATCATGGCGTGAGTCCTTTGCTCTGTACGGGCCGGGGGCGCTGGGCCCGGGGCCGTGTCCGGGGCGGGTCCGGGCGGGGTGCCCGGGGTGGTGGCCCGAACCGGTGCGCGTCCCGCGGTGACGCGTTTCCGGTCCTTGCCCGCCGGTCGGTGTTCCCTGCCGGCGAGCACTACCTTCGTCGCCCGCCGCAGGCTCCGGAAGGGCTTCCGGCTGGCCCGAAAGGGCCTTGGACCCTTCCGTCCACCCCGGGGCCGCCCCGGGCCCCGGGCGCCCGGGCCCCTACGGGAAGAAGGGCGCGAGCAGGGGCGCCTGGGCGCGGAGCAGCGTCCACCCGTCGAGCTGGGGGCAGTTGAGCAGGGCGCGCCGGCAGACCGCGCGGGCGGTCGCCTCGGCGTCCTGGAGCCGGCCCGAGAGGACGTAGAGCCCGAGGACGGGGTGGGGCAGCGCGTCCGCGTGGACGGCCACGTGCTCGACCCGCTCCCCGGGCAGCACCTGGCCGAGGACGAGAGCGCGGGTGTCGGAAGGGAGCGTCGCAGCGCCACCGAGCGCCCGCAGGCTCGCGTGGATGAGATACATGCGTACGAGCCAAACAGGAAGGTAGACCCGTGTTCAACGTTTGACGCGGGGTCGTTTCGGGCCATGGACGGTTCCGGCCAGGACCCGGCGGAAACCTGCCCGGTCACCTGCGGTTATGGCATGATCACGATGCCTGAGAAGTTCGCTGGTGCTGTCTCTCGCGGGGGGTTGGAGATGCTGGCCGTTTTGGGCCTCGACACGCGCGCGGAGTCCGTCTACCGCTCGATGCTCGCGCAGCCGCAGGCCGGCGTGGCCGCCCTGGCGGAGGCGACGGGACTCGGTGAGGAGCAGGTGCGGGACGCGCTCGACCTGCTGAGCGAGCTGGCGCTCGTCCGGCCGTCCGCCGAGCAGGAGGGGCGGCTGCGGGCCGTCTCGCCGGACATCGGGATGGAGATCCTGCTCGCCCGGCAGCAGGCCGAACTCGCGGCGCAGCAGCAGCGGGTGGAGACCTCGCGGGCCGCCGCGGCCCAGCTGATCGCCGACTTCGCCGACCTGCGGCCGGCGGAGCCGAGCCCGGGCGTGGAGCAGCTGATCGGTCTCGACCGGATACGGGAGTGCCTGGCCCGGCTCACCCGCGAGATGACCACCGAGGTGATGACCTTCGCGCCCGACGGCGCCCACACGCCGGAGTCCATCGCGGCGGCCCGCCCGCTCAACGAGGAGCTGCTGAAGCGCGGGATCCGGATGCGGACGATCTACCTCGACAGCGCCCGCAACAGCCCGCACACCGTCGAGTACGTCTCCTGGCTGTCGGCGCGCGGCGCGCACATCCGTACCGCGCCCGTCCTGCCCACCCGGATGATCATCACGGACCGTTCGACCGCCGTCATCCCGGTGAACAGCGACGACACGGCGGCCGGGGCGGTGGTGCTGACCGGGCAGGGCACGCTGAGCGCGCTGTGCGCGCTCTTCGAGACCACGTGGGCCGCCGCGCAGCCGCTGGGGCGGCCGGCGGTCCGGGACGCCGACGGGCTGACCGGCCAGGAGGCGACGACGATCCGGCTGCTGTCCGAGGGCTTCACGGACGAGGCGATCGCCAAGCGGCTCGGGGTCTCCCAGCGCACGTCCCGGCGGATCGCCACCGACCTGATGGAACGGCTGGGCGCCCGCAGCCGCTTCGAGGCGGGCGTGCGGGCCGTGCAGCGCGGCTGGCTGCCCCGCCACCCGGCCTGACGGCCCTCTTCGGGGAGGGCCCGGCAAGGGGCCCCGGGCGGCCCCGGCCGCCCCTCGTCCCGGCCCCCGCCCCGGCCCCGCCGTTCACCGAACCTTCAACCTCGCCCCTCACCCCGGGACTTGAGGGCCATTCAGATGCCTGCCGCACTGGGCTACCCTGTGCCCCATGCAGGGGGAACTGGAAAACGACTCTAGTTTGCGCGGCAGCGGCGCGATGCCGCTCGACGCGGACGACCCGCGCGCGATCGGCGCCTTCCGGCTGCTCGGCGTGCTCGGGTCCGGCGGGATGGGCCGCGTCTACCTGGGCGCGGTGCCGGGGACGTACGCGGCCGTCAAGAGGGTGCTGCCGGCGCTCGCCGAGGACCGGGACTTCCTGAGCCACTTCGGGCACGAGCTGGACAACCTGGCGCGGCTGCCCGCCGGGGCCAGCACGAAGCTGCTGGCGAGCGACCGGCTGGCGAAGCCGCCGTGGTTCGCGACCGAGTTCATCCCGGGCGTGACGCTCAACGACGCGCTGCGGCTGAACAAGGGGCCGCTGCCGGCGGGGGCGCTGTGGCGGCTGCTGCGGGAGGCGGCGGCGGCGCTGCGGACGGTGCACGCGGCCGAGATGGTGCACCGGGACCTGAAGCCGTCCAACGTGATGCTGACCGGGGACGGCCTCTCGCTGATCGACTTCGGCGTGGCGCGGGCGGCGGACCAGAGCCGGCTCACCAAGACGGGGATGATCATCGGCACGCCGGCGTACATGGCGCCGGAACAGGCGGTCGCGGACCGGCGGCTGACGGGCGCGGCGGACGTGTTCGCGCTGGGCAGCCTGGTGCTGTACGCGGCGAACGGCCGGCCGCCGTTCGGCGACGGCTCCGGGCACGACCTGCTCTACCGGGTCGTGCACGGCGAGCCGGACTTCGGGCGGCTCGCGGAGACGGACCCCGATCTGGCGGACCTCGTACGGACCTGTCTGGCGAAGGACCCGGAGGACCGGCCGACGGCGACGGAGCTGGTGGGGCACGCGGACGCGCGGGCGGCCGGGGTCGGCTGGCCGGAGCCGGTGGCGGCGCGGATCGCCGAGCGGGCCGCGTTCGCGGCCGGGGCGCCGACCGCCGAGGCGCTGGCCGAGCTGGAGGCCGCCGACCCGTCGAGGGACGTGGCCACGGCGCCCCTGACCCCGCAGCCGGCGGTCCCGCCGCCGCCCGGCACCGTGCACCCGCTCGACGGGCGGGCGGCGGCGGACGGCAGGGCGCGCAAGCGGCGGAACCGGATCGTCATGATGGCCGTCCCGGTCGTGATCACGACGGGGACGACGCTGACGCTCACCCTGGCCCCGTACGAGATCGGCCGCGCGGGCGCGGAGGGCCGGCCGCCCTCCTCCCCGACGGCCACCCTGACACCGTCCGTCCCGCCGGCGACCACGGGGAAGCCGGGCGCGAAGCCCTCCTCCCCCTCCGCCTCCGCCAAACCGACGGCCCAGCCGTCCGCCGGAAAGCCGTCCGGCGCGGCGACGGCACACCCGCCCTCCGGCGGCGCCGCGGCCGGCGGCGACGGAGGCGGCGCGTCCGCCTCCGGCGCGACGACGGGCGGGGGCACCACGACCTCCGGCGGCACCGTGACCTCCGGCGGCTCGACGACGGGCGGCGGCGGCACGTCCTCGGGCGGCGGCTCGACGTCCGGCGGGAGCACGTCCTCCGGCGGCGGCTCGACATCCGGCGGAAGCTCGACGTCCGGCGGCGGGACGACCACCACCCGCCCACCCGCGACCTCCGCACCCCGCCCCGCCCCCACCACGTCCGCCCCCAGGCCCGCGCCGACCTCGGGCGGCGGCGGTTCGTCGACGTACGCGGTGGAGAACGGGACCAGCGGCGACTGCCTGGCGGAGCGGCAGCCGCAGTACCCCGGCCAGTCCGCCGTCACCTCGACGCGGTGCGGGACCAGCACGGCCGCCGTCGGCTACTCCTGGACGTTCAGGACCCAGGCGGACGGCTCCTTCCGGCTGGTCAGCAAGAGGTCCGGCCAGTGCCTGGACGTCGCCAGCAGCTTCTCGGTCTCGCTCTCCGCCTGCACGGGCGCGGGCTCCCAGTCGTGGAAGTACGGCGCCTCCACCTCGGCGGGCCGACAACTGGTGAACGCGAGCAACGGCCAGTGCCTGTCGGTCAACCCCGGCGCCCTGATCACCTTCACCTGCAACACCTCCCAAGCCAGCCAGCACTGGCGCACCATCGGCGCCCTCTGACCGCCCGCCGCCGGCCCGGCCCCGGGCGGGGTCACTCGCCCCGGGGCCGCCACGCCGCCGCCTGCCGTACGGAGACGACCGCGCCCCACACCCAGCCCGCGGCGCCGATCAGCGCGGCCGCGGTGGCGCATGCGACGAGCAGGCCGTCGGAGACGTACGAGGACCCGGACGCGGTCTGCGGAAGGACCAGCCACGCGCCGACGACGGAGCCCACCAGGCCCGCCAGGACCAGCGGCAGGAGGATGCCGTACAGCGCCGTGGACCAGTACACGCGCGCGTTGCCGGTCAGCGTCGCGAGCGGGGCCAGCGCGCGTCCCTGGCGCAGGAACTCGGCCAGGCCCGCGAACCCCGACGCCATGGCGAGGATCACGATGCCCGCGAGCCCGAAGAGGGTGAGCCACTCGCCCTGGAGCTGGTTCACCCGGGCGGCGGTGAGCCACTCGCCGCCGATGGTGGCGACCTTGGCGCCCATGGGGAACGACGCGTACGCGACCTGCTTGATCCGCTCCTCCGACAGGTCCGCGCCCGCACGGGGTGACAGCAGGACGGTCTGGGTGAAGCCCCGGCCGTCGCCCTGCCCGGTGACGGGCGCCCCCAGGACCACCCGCACCGCGCTCCGGCCGCTGTCGCTCCAGCCGAGGAGTTCCCGCAGGCGGGGGTCGGCCGCGAGGCCCACCTCGCTCGCCGGCACGGACGCGCAGGGCAGCCCCAGGGCGCTGAGCGCCGGGCATCCGCCGGTGACCGTCGTCCGGCCCGCCTGCGGCTCGAACGTCAGCGAGAGGGTCTCCGTCCCGGCGGGCAGGGCGCGGGAGAAGGCGGTCCACTGACCGGCCGTGGCGGTCGGCGGCCGGACGACGAGCGCCGAGGTGCCGATACGGTCCACCGTGGCCTGGGCCGCCCTGGCGTACGAGCCGAGCTGCCCCTGCCAGGCGACCGCCTGGAGCAGCAGGCCGATGGCGATCACCACTCCGGCGGTCATCCGCGCCATGGGGCCGGGGTGGGCCGCCGCGCGGCGGCCCGCGACGAGGAGCCCGGGGCGGCCGAGGCGGCGGCCCAGCCCCGCCAGCCCGCGTCCGAGAGCCCCGATAACGACGGCCAGCGCGGCGGGCAGCGTGGCCAGTGCGCCGGCGGCGCCCAGCCAGTTGACGAAGACGAACGGAGCCGTGCCCGTCGGGAAGAACTCCGGTCCGCGCACGGCGATCAGAACGAGAACGGGACAGGCGACGGCCCACCTCACCGGAGCTCGTCGAGCCCCTCTGATCCGGTTGCCGGACCCGCGCTCGCGGCCGGTCGCGTCCGTGAGGACGACGACGGCCAGCACGAGCAGCAGGGCGGCGAGGACGGCCGCCAGGAACGCCCACCACCACGCGCGGACGTCAGCGGCCACCAGGACGTGTCCGACCCACGGCAGGCGGATGTCGACCGTGGCCGCGAGGGCGATCACCAGGGCGGCCGGCAGGGCCCCGGCGAGGACGGGGTACAGGGCCTCGCCCAGGACGATCAGGGCGCGGTTCCGTGGGGTCGCGCCGAGGACCGCGAGGAGAGCGGTACGGCGGTCCCGGGCGTGCGCCCCGGCGCGGGCCGCGACGACCATGAGGACGGTGGCGGGCAGGACGAGCAGAAGTCCGCCCATGAGCAGGAAGTTCCACTCGGGCTTGGCGTCGTCCTGCTGGCCCACGGAGAAGGCGACGAACCCGGTGTCCGGGCCGAAGCCGACGATCGGATCGACGCCGTCCCCTTCCGCGCGGGTGAAGGGCACGACGTAGGCGAAGAGTTCGTCCGGCGACTGGAGCCCTTCGGCTCCGATGGTGCCGACCGTCCGGCCGTAGCGGGTCGCCAGGTCCCGGGCTCCCGGGCGGTCCCACAGGGCGGGCGAGAGCACGGCCTCGCCGGGCTCGGGCCAGCTCGCCAGGCCGGGCGGCAGCGGCGCGTCCTCGGTCAGCCGGGTGAGGAACACGACCGGGAACTGGCCGCTCCCGGGGACGGAGTCGCCGGTGACGCTCCAGAGGGCCACGGCGGGACGGTCGGGCGCGTCCTGCTGGAACACCGGTCCGCGCGCCTTCCCCCGGGCCTCCTGCCCCTGGTAGGTGGCGTGCGCGGCGACCACGGAGGCGAGGGCGAGGGCGAGCGTGAGAGCGGCGAGGAGGAGCGCGGCGAAGCGGACGCGGCCCGCCTCGGCGCGGCGC
Source organism: Streptomyces sp. NPDC057854 (assembly GCF_042797055.1). Classification (NCBI taxonomy): domain Bacteria; kingdom Bacillati; phylum Actinomycetota; class Actinomycetes; order Kitasatosporales; family Streptomycetaceae; genus Streptomyces; species Streptomyces sp. NPDC057854. The sequence continues at coordinate 298,814 of NZ_JBHVMF010000003.1, read as the reverse complement.
CCGGCCTCGGCCCCGACGGCGAGCAGGCGCCGGGTGAGACCGGGGCGGCGGTTCGGGGCGCGGCGGTGGGCCGGCTGGGGGCGGTGGTTCATCGGACGGCCGCCTGCCCGTTCCTCGGTACGGGGACGAGTGCTCCCCCGTGGAGGGTGAGGGTGCGGTCGGCCCGGCTCGCGACGGCTGGGTCGTGGGTGACGAGGAGCAGGCCGCAGCCGTGCTGCCGGGGCATGGCGAACAGCGTGTCCGCCACCTTCTCCCGGGCGGTCTCGTCGAGGGCGCCGGTCGGTTCGTCCCCGAGGAGCAGGGTCGGGGAGTTGATCACGGCGCGCGCCACGGCCGTCCGCTGCCGCTCGCCACCGGACAGCTCCACGCTGGTCGCCGCGTCGGGCACCCCGAGCTCGGCCAGGAGTTCTCCGGCGCGCCGGTAGGCGTCCTCGCGGTCGGCTCCGGCGAGGAGGGCGGCGAGGGCGACGTTGTCGAGGGGGGAGAGTTCCGGCAGGAGTTCACCGAACTGGAAGATCATGCCGATGTGCCGGGCGCGGTGCCGGGCGAGGGCCTTGCCCCGTAACCCCGTCATGTCGGCGCCGCCCACGGAGACGGTCCCGGCCGCCGGCCGGACGAGCCCGAGGGCGCAGGACAGCAGCGTGGACTTGCCGGATCCGCTGGGTCCCATCACCGCGACGGACTCCCCGGGCCCGACATCGAGGTCGAGCCCCCCGAACAACGTCCGCCCGGGCACGTCGTACACCAGCCCCCGCACCGACAGAACCGCTTCCGCCACGGCGCCCCTCCTGCGACTTTCTCTCGCTGTCTTCATGCAATGCGGGGTGACGCGCCCCACGCGCCACCCCGCCATCCCTACGGCCTTTCAGGCAGTGGAATCGTTACCGGTACGAGTAGGACGAGCAGCTGTCCGGAAGGAAATCCACTTCCTGGCACGCCCGCAGCCTGGTCACGTAGTCGGTCGTGTCCGCCGAGCTGTAGACGGTGGTACCGGGCCGCCTTCGTGTCGCTGACCGCCACAGCACCTGGACCGTCCCTCGCCGGCTTGCGAAGGCATCACCGGGGGCGATGGACCGCGACTATGCCGCCTCGTAACGGGCGATCGAAGGGGGGTATTTCAACATGACTCGAAACAGCATGACGGCGGATCGAGCAACGCACCAGCAGCGTACCCGCATCCCGTAATTGCCAGCAGCAGACAACTGGAATGCGTCAAGTGCGGTGATCACCTGGGGACTTTTCGGCGGGTGCGAGTGAGCGTTTGCGGCACATACGGAACGGAACTCAGCGATGGAGACGGCCGAAGCCCTCTCGCGAACTCCCTCTTCTCATGGCTTGTTCGCGCGGCATTCTTTTCGGACAGGTTCTTCCCTAAGTGGCCGAAGAGGCGTTTGGGGCGGCGGTGAAGACCGGGATCGTGAAGCCGTCGTCGGACGGGCGGAAGGTGACGGTGAGGGGCATGCCGATGCGGAGGGACGGCTCGGGGACGTCCACGATCTCCGTCATCATGCGGGGGCCCTCGGCGAGGTCGACGAGGGCGGCCACGTACGGGGTGCGGGTGGTGAAGGGCGGGAGGTCGTTGCGGTGGACGACGGACCAGGTGTGGAGAGTGGCCCGGCCGGTGGCCGGTTCCCAGGCGACGTCCTCGCTCCAGCAGTGGGGGCAGAACTCGCGGGGGTAGTGGTGGGCGCGGGCGCAGGCGCGGCAGCGGCGGATGAGGAGGCGGCCTTCGGCGGCGGCGTCCCAGTAGGGGCGGGTGAAGGCGTCGGCCTCGGGGGTGGCCGTCATCAGAAGAGTCCGATCGCGGAGTCGAGGGACCAGGTCTGCCAGGACATCGCGCCGAGGGCGACCAGCGAGATCAGCGCCATCATCGCGTTCTGCCCCTGCTCGGCCCAGTCGTGGATCATCAGGACGAGGTAGAGGAGGTTCAGGAGGAGGCCGCCGGTGAGGGCGATCGGGGTGAGGAAGCCGGCGGTGAGGCCGAGGCCGAGGGCGAGTTCGGCGTACACGACGACGTACGCCATGAGCCGGGGGCGGGGGGCGACGACCTTCTCGAAGCCGCCGCGCACCGCCGCCCAGCGGTGCCGGGAGGCCACGTCCGCCGCCCACGCGATGCCCGTGCCGCGCTCGAACCAGCCCTTGCGGTCCTTGTGGCGCCAGCTCTCCAGCCACCACAGGCCGAGGCCGATGCGGAGGACGGCGAGCCATTCGGCGCCGGTGAGCCAGAGGGTCTGCATGGGGGGCCTCCTCGGCGTACACCCAAGAATCTGACAGTACGTCAGTTCAGCGCAGGGCCGCCGGGCTCCGCAAGGGGTCGGCGCGCGTGACCGTTTCGCAACCGAAATCCCCGCTTCGGCGAGACCCACTGCGTGTACACGTCATTACGCTCAGCGTTCATGGTCACCACCCCCCAAGAGCCGGTGTACGTCATCGGCGCCGGTCCCGGCGGGCTCGCGGTCGCCGCCACCCTGCGCGCCCGCGGCGTCCGCGCCGTCGTCCTGGAGAAGTCCGGGGACGTCGGCTCCTCCTGGCGCGGCCACTACGACCGGCTGCGGCTGCACACCACCCGGCGCCTCTCCGGCCTGCCCGGCATGCGGATACCCCGCGCGTACGGCCGCTGGGTCGCCCGCGCCGACCTCGTCCGCTACCTGGAGGCGTACGCCGAGAAGCACGAGCTGGACGTCGTCACCGGCGTCGAGGTGCACCGGATCGAGCGCGCCGAGGACGGCACCGGCTGGGTGCTGCACGCGACCGGCGGACGGCGGCTGACCGGCCGGGCCGTCGTCGTCGCCACCGGCTTCAACCACACCCCGACCGTGCCGGCCTGGCCCGGGCTCGACGCGTACGAGGGCGACCTCGTGCACGCCCGCGAGTACCGCAATCCGGAGCCGTACGCCGGGAAGGACGTGCTCGTCGTCGGCATCGGCAACACCGGCGCCGAGATCGCCGCCGACCTCGCCGAGGGCGGCGCCGGCCGGGTCCGGATCGCCGTCCGCACCGCCCCGCACATCCTGCGCCGCACCACCGCCGGCTGGCCCGCCCAGCGCAGCGGCATCCTCGTCCGGCGCCTCCCCGTCCCGGTCGTGGACCTGCTCGGCCGGGGCGTCGCCCGCTTCGCCTCGCCCGACCTCACCGCGTACGGGCTGCCGCGCCCCGACGCCGGGCTCGCCAGCCGCGTCCGCGACGGCGCCATCGCCGTCCAGGACGTGGGGCTCGTCGCGGCGATCCGGGCCGGGAAGGTCGAGGTCGTCGCGGCCGTAGAGGCCCTGGACGGGCACGAGGTGGTGCTGGCCGACGGCAGCCGGATCTCCCCGGACGCGGTGATCGCCGCCACCGGCTACCGCCGCGCCCTCGAACCCCTCGTCGGCCACCTCGACGTGCTCGACGCGCGGGGCCGGCCGGTCGTGCGCGGCGCCCGGAGCCCGCGGCACGCGCCGGGGCTGTACTTCACCGGGTTCACCAACCCGATCTCCGGGATGCTGAGGGAGCTGGCCAGGGACGCGGAACGGATCGCGCGGCGGATCGCCCGCACGGCACCGAAGCGGACGTAGCACCCGCGCCCAGAAGACCCCGCCGCGGCGGGGTCTTCGCGCTTCCGCGCCCCTCATGGGCCCCCGCCCGCGCCCCCTCCCGCGCTTCCTCCCCGCCGCCCCATTCCTGACTGAGCGTCAGTTCTGTAATCTGACTGGGCGTCAGGTCACTTGTCCGGGACGCGTCCCTGCACGGAAGGGCGGAGCGCAACCATGCTTGGATCGACTCACGGCACCTTCACCTCCGGTCTGCGCGCCCGCGTGGAGGCCTGCGGGGAGTCGCCCCGCACCGCCGTCCACGGGCACGCCGCCGCGCCCGGCGACCGGGACGTCAGCGGGCGGGCGCTGTACGCCGAGGTTCCCGACCTCGACCGGTTCTTCCGGCCCCGGACCGTCGCCGTCGTCGGCGCCTCCGACACCGAGGGACGCCCCAACGCCGGCATCACCCGGCAGCTGCTCGCCTGGGCCGGGCGGGTCGGCGCGGAGCTGATCCCCGTGCACCCGACCCGTACCGCCGTCTTCGGCCTCCCCTGCGTGCCGTCCGTCAAGGACCTCGCCGGGCCCGTCGACCTGGCCGTGCTGCTGGTCGCCGACCCGCTGCCGGTCGTCGAGGAGCTGGGCGCGGCGAAGGTGCGGTTCGCGGTCGCCTTCGCCTCCGGCTTCGCCGAGACCGGCGCCGACGGGGCCGCCGCCCAGCAGCGGCTCGCCGAGGCCGTGCGCCGGGCCGGCGTCCGGCTCCTCGGGCCCAACACCAACCTCAACGCCTTCGAGCGGTTCCGCGACGACCTCGACGGCCCGTCCGTCGCCCTCATCACCCAGTCCGGACACCAGGGCCGGCCCGTCTTCACCCTCCAGGAGCTGGGCGTCCGGCTCTCCCACTGGGCACCGACCGGCAACGAGGCCGACCTGGAGACCGCCGACTTCCTCTCGTACTTCGCCTCCCTCCCCGAGGTCGGCGCCATCGCCGCGTACGTGGAAGGGCTGAAGGACGGGCGGTCGTTCCTGCTCGCCGCCGACCGGGCCGCGCGCGAGGGCGTGCCGGTGGTGGCCGTGAAGGTCGGCAGGACCGAGACCGGGGCCCGTACCGCCGCCTCCCACACCGGGAAGCTGACCGGCGCGGACCGGGTCGTGGACGCGGCCATGCGGCAGTTCGGGGTGATCCGCGTCGACGGGCTCGACCAGCTCCAGGACACCGCCACCCTGCTCGCCCGCGCCCGCAGGCCGCTCGCCGAGGGCGTCGTCGTCTACTCCATCTCCGGCGGCACGGGCGCCCACTTCGCCGACCTGGCGACGGCCGCCGGGCTGAGCCTGCCGACGCTGCCGCAGGGCAAGCAGGACGAGCTGCACCAGTGGATCCCGGAGTACCTGAACGTCGCCAACCCCGTCGACAACGGCGGCCACCCCGTCGGCGACCGGCGCGGCCGGAAGATCATCGACGCGATCCTCGCGGACCCGTCCGTCGGCGTGCTGATCTGTCCCATCACCGGCCCCTTCCCGCCGATGAGCGACAAGCTGGCGCAGGACCTGGTGGACGCGGCCGAGGCCACCGACAAGCTGGTGTGCGTGGTGTGGGGCTCCCCCGTCGGCACGGAGGAGGCGTACCGGACCACCCTCCTCGGCTCGTCCCGGGTGGCGACCTTCCGCACCTTCGCCAACTGCATCGGCGCGGTGAAGGCGTACCTCGACCACCACCGCTTCACCGCCGGCTACCGCTCCCCCTTCGACGAGGCGCCCCGCACCCCGTCCCCGTCCTTCCGCAAGGCGCAGGCGCTGATGCGGCCCGGGCAGCGGCTCAGCGAGCACGCGGCGAAGCAGCTGCTGCGCGCGTACGGCATCCGCGTGCCGCGCGAGCAGCTGGTGACGAGCGCGGCGGCGGCGGTCCGGGCGGCCGGGCTCGTCGGCTACCCGGTGGTGATGAAGGCGTCCGGCGCGCGGCTCGCCCACAAGACGGAGCTGGGCCTGGTGAAGGTCGGGCTGACGTCCGCGAGCCAGGTCCGGGACGCGTACCGCGACCTCACCGACATCGCCCGCTACGAGCAGATCGACCTCGACGGGATCCTCGTCTGCCAGATGGTCGGCAAGGGCGTCGAGATGGTGGTGGGGGTGACCCACGACGAGCTGTTCGGCCCGACGGTCACGGTCGGCCTCGGCGGGGTACTGGTGGAGGTCCTGAACGACACCGCCGTCCGCGTCCCGCCCTTCGGCGAACGCGAGGCCCGCTCGATGCTGGACGAGCTGCGCGGCCGGGCGCTCCTGGAGGGCGTACGCGGCGCACCGCCGGCCGACGTCGACGCGCTGGTCGAGGTGGTGCTGCGGGTGCAGCGGATGGCCCTGGAACTCGACGGCGACCTCGCCGAACTCGACATCAACCCGCTGATGGTGCTGCCGCGCGGCCAGGGCGCGGTGGCACTGGACGCGCTCGCGGTCTGCCGATAGGAGCCCCATGTCCGAGGTCCTGCACCGGGTGGAGAACGGCGTCTCGTGGATCACGCTCAACCGCCCCGAGGCGATGAACGCGGTCACCTGGGAGCAGCGGGAGCGGATCACCGCCCTGCTGGCCGACGCCTCCGCCGACCCGTCCGTGCGCTGCGTGGTGCTCACCGCCACCGGGCGCGGCTTCTGCGCGGGCGCGGACCTGCGGGGCGCGCCCGCGGCGGGCGGCGAGCGGGTCGCCGGGGACGTGGCGCGGATGATCCGGCGCGGCGCGCAGCGGTTCGTCGCGGCGGTGCTGGACTGCGAGAAGCCGGTGATCGCGGCGGTGAACGGGACGGCGGCGGGCATCGGCGCGCACCTGGCCTTCGCGTGCGACCTGGTGATCGCGGCCGAGTCGGCCCGTTTCGTGGAGGTGTTCGTACGCCGGGGTCTGGTCCCGGACGGCGGCGGGGCGTACCTGCTGCCGCGCCTGATCGGCCCGCAGCGCGCGAAGGAGCTGATGTTCTTCGGCGACGCGCTGCCGGCGGCGGAGGCGCGGGCGATGGGCCTGGTGAACCGGGTGGTGCCGGCGGAGGACCTGGAGAAGACGGCCCGCGCGTGGGCGGAACGCCTCGCCCAGGGTCCGACCCGCGCCCTCGCCCTGACGAAGCACCTGGTCAACGCTTCCCTGGACAGCGACCGGGCCACCGCCTTCGCGGCGGAGGCCCTGGCCCAGGAACTGAACATGACGACCCGCGACGCCCAGGAGGGCGTGGCGAGCTTCGTGGAGCGGCGGGGGGCGGTGTACGAGGGGCGGTGACCCGGCAGGTCGTGCCGTCCCGGGTGTTCCTATCTGACGGTCTGTCAGTTTCAATGCGGAGCATGATGGGACACGCGGGGATGGCGGCCAGCGCCGTCCGACACCTGAGAGCGGCCGGGGCGCCCACGGCCGTCGAACCCCTCCCCCGGCCCGCGCTGCGGGCCGTCCGGGAGGACGAGCGGGCGCCGCTCGATCCGGCCGAGTTCCGGCGCGTGCTCGGGCACTTCGCGAGCGGCGTCGTCCTCGTCACGGCGGTGGACGGCGACGGCCCGGCCGGCTTCGCCTGCCAGTCCTTCGCCTCGCTGTCGCTCGACCCGCCCCTGGTCGCCTTCATGGTCGCCCGGACCTCCACCACCTGGCCCCGCATCGCCGCCGCCGGCACCTTCTGCGTCAACGTGCTGGGGGCCGGGCAGGCGGCGCTGTGCCGGGCGTTCGCGGTCAGCGGCGCCGACAAGTTCGCGGGCGTGGCGTGGGCGCCGGCCCCGGTGACCGGCGCGCCGCGGCTCGCCGGGGTGCCCGCCTGGATCGACTGCGCGGTCACCGCCGTCCACACCGGGGGCGACCACCTGATCGTGGTGGGGCGGGTGGAGGCCCTGGACGCGGTGGAGGAGGGCGGCGAGCCGCTGCTGTTCCACCGGGGGCGGTTCGGGGGGTTCAGCGGCGGGTGAGGACGCGGGGGACGAGGGGCAGCGAGTCCTCGATGTAGTGGATGATCCGCGGGTCGGACCGCGTGCCGTCCACGTCCCAGGTGTGGAAGAAGCCGCAGGGTCCGCTCACCACCACGGCGCTGTGCCACCGGGGCAGGGTCTCGTCGACGGTCCAGGACCAGGTGTCGCAGCTCTTCCCGGCCCCGCTTCCGTCGTCGTACAGGTTGTGCTGGATCCCCCGCACCTCCGCCTTCCCGTCCGCCCGCAGCGTCACCACACCCCCCTCCCCGTCCTCGTACCGTCCCACGAGGTCCGCCCGGGACGGCTTCGGCGGGTCCTCCGGTCCCAGCACCCCCGTGTACGTCCCGATCCCCGCCAGCGTCGCCGCCGCCGGCACCAGCAGCAACACCGCCAGCAGCCACGGCCGCTTCCCCCAGTCGCTCATGCCCTCATCATGCCTGGCGGCGGCGGATCACGAGGGCCATGAGGGCCGCTGCCGCGCACAGGGCGCCGGAGGCGTACCAGACGACGTCGTAGGAGCCGAAGACGTCGCGGGCGACGCCGCCCGCGAAGGCGACGGCGGCGGCGCCGACCTGGTGGGAGGCGAGGACCCAGCCGAAGACGATCGCGGAGTCCTCGCCGTAGTGCTCGCGGCACAGCGCGATGGTGGGCGGGACGGTGGCGACCCAGTCCAGGCCGTAGAAGACGATGAACAGGATCATCGGCGGGTGCACCGCCGGGGCGAGCAGCATCGGCAGGAAGAGGAGCGAGACGCCGCGCAGGGCGTAGTAGACGGCCAGCAGGCGGCGGGCCTCGAAGCGGTCGGTGAACCAGCCGGAGGCGATCGTGCCGACGACGTCGAAGACGCCGATGACGGCGAGGAGTCCGGCGGCGGCCGTGACCGGCATGCCGTGGTCGTGGGCGGCGGGCACGAAGTGGGTCTTGACCAGGCCGTTGGTGGAGGCGCCGCAGATCGCGAAGGTGCCGGCGAGGAGCCAGAAGGGGCCGGTGCGGGCCGCCTTGAGGAGGACCGTCACCGCGCGGCGGGCGGCGCCCGTGACGGGGGCGGGCTTCTCGGCGTACTCGCCGCCGTACGGGGCGAGGCCGACGTCCGCCGGGTGGTCGCGGAGCAGCAGCCAGACGAACGGGACGACGGCGAGCGCGGAGAGGGCGACGGTCACGGCGGCCGGGCGCCAGCCGTGGTGCTCGACCAGCCAGGAGAGGAGGGGCAGGAAGACGAGCTGGCCGGAGGCGCCGGCGGCCGTCAGGATGCCGGTGACCAGGCCGCGGCGGGCGGTGAACCAGCGGTTGGTGACGGTCGCGGCGAAGGCGAGCGCCATGGAGCCGCTGCCGAGGCCGACGAGGACGCCCCAGAACAGCACCAGTTGCCAGGCGGCCGTCATCCAGACCGTGAGGACGGCGCCGGTCGCGATGACCGTGAGGGCCGCGGCGACGACCCGGCGGATGCCGAAGCGGTCCATGAGGGCGGCGGCGAAGGGGGCGGTGAGGCCGTAGAGCGCGAGGTTCACGGAGACGGCGAAGCCGATCGTGCCGCGCGACCAGTCGAACTCGGCGTGGAGCGGTTCGATGAGCAGGCCCGGCAGGGAGGCGAAGCCGGCCGCGCCGATGATCGTGACGAAGGCGACCGCGGCGACGTACCAGGCGTGGTGGACGCGGGGGGTACGGGGGCCGGGGGCGGGGGTCGGGGTGGCGGGGCGGTGCTCCGTTGTCTGGGCCATGCCACCGAGCATCGTGGCCGGAACCGCACCCTCGCCATTGGCCCGACTGTCAGGTTTCCAACGGATCGGGACACCGCCCCGGCTCCCCGGCCGTCACCCCACCCTCGGCAGCTCCCGGATCGGCCGGACCGCCAGCAGCGCCGCCACCACCAGGACCGCGATGCCGGCGCCCGCGAGCAGCACCGCCTCCGTGCCGACCACGCCGGCGACCGGCCCGGACAGGGCCCGGCCGACGCCCATCATCAGCAGGGATCCGGCCACGTCGTAGGCGTGCATGCGGTTCAGGGCCTCCTGGGGCACGTGGGTCTGGACGGCCGTGGACCACATGACGAGCCAGAACGCGAAGGCGGTGCCGGCCACGAGCTGCCCGGCGGCGAGCGCGGCGACCGGGGCGCCGAGGCCGAGGAGCGCCAGGTTGAGCGGGAGTCCGAGGAGGGCGACGGCGCCGGAGGCGAGGGGGCGGCGGGGGCGGACGCGGAGGGCGAGCAGGCCGCCGAGGGCGCTGCCGGCGCCGTTGACGGCCATCAGCGCGCCGTACACGGCCGAGCCGTGGCCGCCGGTGACCAGGCTCGCGGTGAGCGGCACCATCGGGCCGGCGACGGTCAGCCCGTACACCGTCCAGATGGCGATGACGCCCCACAGCCAGCTCCGGGCCCGGAACTCGCGCCAGCCGAGGGCCAGTTCGGAGGCGAAGGAGCCGCGCTCGCGGTTGTCCGCCGGGGCGGGCGGGATCCGCATCAGCAGGAAGCAGACGGCGCTGACGGCGAAGGTGGCGGCGTTCGCGGCGAAAGCGGCGCCGGCGTTCCAGGCGGCGACGAGGAGGCCCGCGAGCGCCGGGCCCGCCATCGTCATCAGCGCCTCCGCCACCCGCAGCACGGCGTTGGCGCGCTGCACGTCGGGGGCGATGCGCGGGATCGTCGAGGCGACGCCCGGCTGGAAGAGCGCGGCGCCGACGCCGGCGACGACGGAGAGCGCGTAGACGGCCCACAGCGGCGGGCTGCCGACCGCGAACGCGACGGCCAGCAGCGCGGCGCCGGGCAGCCGCAGCAGATCGGCGGTGATCATCATGCGGCGGGCGGTGAAGCGGTCGGCGAGGACGCCGCCGAAGAGGACGAAGACGGCGAAGGCGGCCGTCCACAGGCCGAGCGCGTAGCCGACGGAGGAGCCGGGCCGGCCGGCGCCGAGGAGTCCGGCGGCGAAGGCGACGGGGACCATGCCCTCGCCGAGGACGGCGACGGCCCGGGCGGTGAAGAACAGCCGGAAGTCGCGGTTCCACAGGGGCGGCGGCGGGAGCGTCGCCGGAGCCGGCGCGCCGGCGTCAGACTGGGGGGTGCTGTCCTGGCGCGCGTCCTCGCGCGTGTTGTCCGTCACGGGCAGCCAGTCGTACCACCACGTGGTCTGGACCACCACCGATTTCCCGAGGGGGAGCCCGTGCCGCACCGGCCGCACCGCGTCGTCGTCCTCGCCCTGCCCGGGCTGCTCCCCTTCGAGCTGGGCATCCCGCACCGGATCTTCGGCCGCGCCAAGGACGCGGCGGGACGGCCGCTGTACGAGACCGTCACATGCGCGGTGGCGCCGGGACCGGTCCCGACGGACGCGGACTTCGCGGTGCACGTGGAGCACGGCCCGGAGGCGCTGGAGACGGCGGACACGGTCGTCGTGCCCGCCTCGTACGAGCTCGGGCCGGTGTACCAGGAGGGCAGGCTGCCGCCGGACCTGGCCGCCGCCCTCGCGCGGGTGCGGCCGGGGACGCGGCTCGTCGCGATCTGCACGGGCGGGTACGTGCTCGCCGCCGCCGGCTGGCTCGACGGGCGCCCGGCGACCACGCACTGGGCCTCGGCCGACCACTTCCAGCGGCTGTTCCCGACGGTGCGGGTCGACGCCGACGTCCTCTTCGTCGACGACGGCGACGTGCTCACCTCGGCGGGCGTCGCCGCCGGCCTCGACCTGTGCCTGCACATCGTGCGCCGCGACCACGGCGCGGCGGTCGCCAACGACGTGGCCCGCCGCACGGTCGTCCCGCCGCACCGGGACGGCGGCCAGGCCCAGTACATCGCCCGTCCGGTCCCGGACTCCGGCACCCACACGACGACCGCCGCCCGCGCCTGGGCGCTGGCCCACCTCCACGAGCCGATCCAGCTGCGGGACCTGGCCGAGCGGGAGGCGATGAGCGTCCGCACCTTCACCCGCCGCTTCCGCGACGAGGTCGGCATCAGCCCCGGCCAGTGGCTCACCCAGCAGCGCGTCGAACGGGCCCGTCACCTCCTGGAGACCAGCGACCTCCCGGTCGACCGCGTCGCCCAGGACTCCGGCTTCGGCACCGCCCAGTCCCTGCGCGTCCACCTGATGACGGCCATCGGCGTCACCCCCACCGCCTACCGCCGCACCTTCCGCACCGGCTTCTCCGGCTGATCGTCGTCCTCGGCGGCCTCCGGTGCGCCGGCCCCGTTCCCGTCGGGGTCGACGGTGTCGATCTGCCAGGCGACGACCCCCTTCGTCCCGCCGGCCGGGGTGACGTCGACGGGCAGTTCGGCGGGGGCGTCCGCGACCCGGCGGTGGAGGGGCGCCCCGTCGCACGGCAGGGTCGCCGGTGCCCGGCCGGCGACGACCACCCGCACGCTGCCGGTCCCGACGCAGGCCACGGAGAGGTCGTACGCGGCCCCCGGGTCCAGTACGGCACGGATGTGCGCGCCCTCCGCGGCCGGCGCGCTGCCGCCCTCGACGAACTCCGGGTCGTCCGGCGAGCCGACGGCGTCCCGGGCCCGCTGCCGCGCCGCCTCGTCCGCCGTCCCCGTGTCCCCCGTCTTCTCCCCGGCCGGCTCCTCGTCCACGGTCTCGACCACGTCGGCCGGTTCCGGCGGCGGCGAGCCGTCGCTGCAGCCGGCCACCAGCAGGGGCACGAGGGCGAGGACGGCGAGCACGGCCGGCGGCCTGCGGAGTTCCATGGGGTTTCCTCACGTCGAGGTCGGGCGCGGGCTTCTCCGCTCCGGACGCCGCTCCCCTCCCGCCCGGTTCCGTGCGGTCCCGTGCGGGCCGGGTCCCGTCCGCGCCTTCCCCGGCCGCGTCAGAAGACGAGCACCCCCCGGGCCACCTCGCCCGCCTCCGCCTCCGCGCGGGCGCGGGCGAACTGCTCCACCGGGTAGGTGGTGGTGACGAGTTCGTCGAGGAGGAGGGCGCCGGTGCGGTACAGGCCGGCGTACAGCGGGATGTCCTTCTGGGGGCGGGAGGAGCCGTACCGGCAGCCCAGGATCGCCTTGTCGAGGAACATCGCGGCGGGCGGGAAGCTCGCCTCCGCCGTCGGGGCGGTCATGCCGAGCAGCACGGCCTGTCCGTGCCGGTCGAGGAGGTCGATGGCGGTGCGGACGAGGCCGGTGTGGCCGACGCACTCGAAGACGTGGTCGGCGCCGGCCGGCAGCACGTCCCGGACGCCGTCGGCGGAGCCGAGGAAGTGGGTGGCGCCGAAGCGGCGGGCCAGGTCCTCCTTGGCCGGGTTGGTGTCGACGGCGACGATCACCGCCGCGCCCGCGATCCGGGCGCCCTGGACGACGTTGAGCCCGATGCCGCCGGCGCCGATGACGACGACGGTGTCGCCGCGGGCCACCTTCGCCCGGTTGAGGACGGCTCCGACGCCGGTGAGGACGCCGCAGCCGAGCAGCGCCGCCGAGGCGAACGGCACGTCGTCGGGGATCCTCACGGCCTGCACGGCCCGCACGACGGTCCGTTCGGCGAAGGACGAGTTGGACGCGAACTGGAAGAGCGGCCGGCCCTGCCGGGAGAACGGCCGCCCGGGCCTCCCGATGGCCTTCCGGCACATGGTGGGCCGGCCGGTGTCGCAGTCGGCGCACGCCCCGCAGTTGGCGAGGGTGGACAGCGCCACGTGGTCGCCGGGGCCGACGTGGCCCACCCCCGCCCCGACCGCCTCGACCACCCCGGCGCCCTCGTGCCCGAGCACGACGGGCGGCGGGAACGGGATGGTCCCGTCGAGGACGGACAGGTCGCTGTGGCAGAGCCCGGCCGCCCGGATCCGCACCAGCACCTCGCCGGGCCCGGGGTCCCGCACCTCCAGGTCCGTGACGACCTCTACGTCCTTGCCGTCGAACACCACACCGTGCACGGCGTGCCCTCCCTCTCCTCGAAGCCGGCCTACTGGTTGGGGCGGTCCCCCGCCGCTGCGGCCCGGGCCATCTCCTCCAGCCGGGCCAGCATCGGCATCGGGTCGGTGCCGACGGTCCCGGGCAGGAAGTCCGCGATGCGCTCCGGCGTCCACGCGCCGCCCTCGGCGTATCCGGCCCGCAGCTCCCGGGGCTGCGCCCAGACCGCGATCTTGGGTCCGGCGACGGTGTACACCTGCCCGGTGATGTCCTCGGCGCGGGCGCGGTCGCTGAGCAGGTAGACGACGAGCGCGGCGACGTCCTCGGGCTCGCCGATCTCCGTGAGCTCCATGGGGACGCCGGCGGACATGCGGGTGCGGGCGACGGGGGCGACGGCGTTCGCGGTGACGCCGTACTTGTGGAGGCCGAGCGCGGCGCTGCGGACGAGCGAGATGATCCCGCCCTTGGCGGCGGAGTAGTTGGCCTGGGCGACGGAGCCCTGGTGGTTGCCGCTGGTGAAGCCGACGAGGGTGCCGGAGCGCTGCCGGCGCATGACGGCCGACGCCGCGCGGAAGACGGTGAAGGTGCCTTTGAGGTGGGTGGCGACGACGGGGTCCCACTCCTCCTCGGTCATGTTGAAGAGCATGCGTTCGCGCAGGATGCCCGCCACGCAGACGACGCCGTCGATCCGGCCGTACGCGGCGAGGGCGGCGTCGACGACCCGCTGGCCGCCCGCCATGGTGGAGATGTCGTCGGCGACGGAGACGGCGGCGCCGCCCGCGGCCTCGATCTCCTTGACGACGGCCGCGGCGATCTCACTGGTCGGTTCGGCGCCCTCGACGGAGACGCCGTAGTCGTTGACGACGACCCTGGCCCCCTCGGCGGCGCAGGCGAGGGCGACCGCGCGCCCGATGCCGCGTCCCGCCCCGGTCACGGCGACGACCTTGCCCGCCAAGAAGTTCCCCATCTCCGGCCCCTTCCCGCAGTTTCTGACGGTCCGTTAGATTCTATGGGCCGTCAGATGCCGGAAGACAAGACCCCGGAGGTCCCGATGTCCCTTCCCGCCGCCTTCCACGAGATCGCGCAGCGCGTGAACAACTGGGGCCGCTGGGGCCGGGACGACGAGATCGGCACGCTCAACCTGATCTCCGACGCGGCCGTCCGGGACGCCGCCGCGGGCGTCCGCTCCGGCCTCCGCGTGCCCCTCGCGGTGGAGCTGCGGCAGGACGGCGTGCAGACCGGGATGATCCCGGGCCGGGTCAATCCGCTGCACGTGATGGTCCAGGTCAACCAGGAGCTCTTCGGCCCCGGCACGGTCGCCACCAGCGACGACGCGGTGACCCTGGGCCTCCAGGCGGGCACCCACTGGGACGCGCTCACCCACGCCTCGCACTCGGGCCGGATCTACAACGGGCGCCCCGCCGGCACGGTGACCGCGCACGGCCGGGCCGCGTTCAGCGGCATCCACACGGCCCGGCACGTCGTCGGGCGCGGGGTGCTGCTGGACGTGGCGGCCGCGAAGGGCGTGGACCGGCTGCCGGGGGACCACGCGGTGACGCCGGAGGACCTGGACGAGGCGGCGGAGTACGGGCGGGTGCGCGTCGGGGCCGGCGACATCGTGCTCGTACGGACCGGGCAGATGCGGCTGTACCTGGCCGGGGACCGGCACGGATACGCGTTCCCGTCGCCCGGGCTGTCGATCCGTACGCCGGAGTGGTTCCACGCCCGGGACGTGGCGGCGGTCGCCAACGACACGCTCACCTTCGAGATCTTCCCGCCGGAGATCGAGGACCTGTGGCTCGGGGTGCACGCGCTCGACCTGGTGGAGATGGGGATGCTCCAGGGCCAGAACTGGAACCTCGAAGAGTTGTCCACAGCCTGTGCACAAGAGGCGCGCTACGGCTTCCTGCTGTCCGCGATGCCGGAACCCTTCGTCGGCGGCACCGGCACCCCGGTGGCTCCGGTGGCCCTGCTCTGATCAGGCCCCTCGGCAGCGGCGACCAGGCCCTCCGGTCTCCTCCGGCCAGGCAGCCCTCCGCCCTCCCCCGACCGGGCCCCCCTCCGGGCGGCGGCGCGCCCGCACGCGCCCCGAGCACGGTTGCGGACCGCCGCCACCCGGCCACGACCCGCACACGCCGAGGGCCCACGGCCCTCGGCTCCCCTCGCCACGAATCGCTCACCCCAGGGTGGGGAAAACGGAACGAACCGTCAACAGGGCATCCGTCCGGGTGACATCACGCCCCCGGCCGGCGCGGGCGCCGCGGGCGTGCGGTCCACCTCGCACCAGATGCTCTTGCCGGCCCCTTCGGGCTGCCAGCCCCACCGGTCGGCGAGGCCGTCGACCAGTTCGAGGCCGCGCCCGTTGGTGTCCTCCCCCGCGGCGTGCCGCGGCCGGGGCGGCAGCTCGCTGCGGTCGGCGACCTCGACCCGGACCCCGCCCTCGGCCGCGAAGAGCATCCGCAGCACGGCGGGACAGCCGGTGTGCACGACCGCGTTGGTCACCAGCTCGGAGATGAGCAGCACCAGCGTCTCCGCCAGCGGCTCGTCGTCCCCTATCCCGGAACCGGCCAGCCGTTTCCGGGCCCACCTGCGCGCACGCCCCACCTCCGCCGGGTCCGGCCCGACCTCCAACTGCACCTGAAGCACCTGCACCGTTCACACCATCCGAACCGGCGGACACACCTTTACGGAACGTGATTCCCTTACGGGACAGCATGGTTGACGTACAGTCACCGCAACAAGCGCTTCGGGCATATTCCCGCGCGAAGGAGTACGCATGGTCCATACTGTGCGACGCACGCGGCGGGGAGTCGAACGCGGGGCGCGACCCGGGCTCACAAGCACTCGCATCCCACGGAGAGTACCGGAGCGGGACCCCGTCTCCGGCCCGTGACGACCCCCCGAAGGACACAACCCGATATCGACCGCGACCCTGGATTCGAACACGCTCCGTCACCAGTTCGGGCACCGGAGGGCGGGGTTCAGAGCGCGGCGGCCACCTCCTCCGCGGCCCGGTCCTCCGGCAGCGCGAGCGCGGCCCGCACCCAGGCCCGTTTCAGGTGCAGATGGACGTCCGCCTCCCAGGTGAAGCCCATGCCGCCGTGCACCTGGAGGCAGTCGCGGGCGTTGCCGACGGCCGCCTCGTCGGCGAGCAGCTTGGCCCCGGCGATCTCGACCGGGTCGGCGGTCACGGCGGCGGCGTGCACGGCGGCCCGCGCCAGCTCGGTCCGCACCAGCATCCCGGCGCACAGGTGCTTCACCGCCTGGAACCCCCCGATCAGCTGCCCGAACTGCTCCCGCCGCCCGGCGTGCGCGACGGCGGCGTCGGTGCACCAGGCGGCGGTCCCGACCTGTTCGGCGGCGGTGAGCAGGACGGCCTCCGGCGCCCACGCCCCGGTGCCGGGCGCCCGGTGGAGCGGCGTCAGCGGGTCGACCGACCGCAGCGGTACGGCTCCGGCCGCGTCGCCGCGCACCACGTCGGCCGCGTCCCGCCAGGGGAGCAGGCCCTCGGGCGAGACCTCGGTCACCACCGTGCGGCCCTCGGCGGCGCCCGGCACCGTGCCCGCCGCGAGGTGCGTGGCGACGAGCGGGCCGGGCAGCAGCGCCCGCCCCGCCTCCTCGAACAGCAGCGCCGCCTCCGGAAGGCCGAGCCCGACCCCGCCGTCGGCCTCGGGCAGCCGCAGCGCGAAGAACCCGGCGTCGCCGAGCTCCTTCCACAGCCCCCGGTCGAGCCGCCCGGGCTCGTCCGCGGCCGCCCGCAGCGCGTCCCGCCCGAAGCGGCCCGCGAGCAGGTCCCGTACGCCCCGGACGAGGTCGCGCTGGTCCTGGCTCAGTCGGAAGTCCACGGTCCGGCTCACCGTCCCTTCGGCAGGCCGAGGATCCGCTCGGCGACGATGTTGCGCTGGATCTGGCTGGTGCCGGCGGCGATCGTGTACGAGAGGGAGGAGAGCCGGTCGAGGGTCCACTCCCGCCCGAGGTCGAGCGCGTCGGGGCCGAGGACCGCCGCTGCGGTGTCGTACAGCTCCTGGCGGGCGTGCGAGTAGTGCAGCTTGAAGACGGAGCCGCCGGTGCCGGGGACGCCGCCGGTGGCCTGCGCCTCGCTGACGTTGCGCTGGGTGAGCCGCCAGAGGGCCTGGAACTCGGCGGCGAGGCGGCCGAGGCGGCGGCGCAGCCCGGGGTCGTCCCAGCGGCCGTTCTCGCGGGCGGCGCGGGCGAGTGCGCCGAGCAGGCGGCGGCAGGCGACGACCTCACCGACGAACGCGGTGCCGCGTTCGAACGACAGGGTGACCATGGTGACCCGCCAGCCGTCGTTCTCCTCCCCGACCCGGTTGGCGACGGGGATCCGCACCTCGTCGAGGAACAGCTCGGCGAACTCGGTGGAGCCGGCGAGGGTCCGCAGCGGCCGGACGGTGACGCCGGGGGCGTCCATGGGCAGCGCGAGCCAGCTGATGCCGCGGTGCCGGGGCGCGTCCGGGTCGGTGCGGACCAGCAGCTCGCACCAGTCGGCGACCTCGGCGTGCGAGGTCCAGATCTTGTGGCCGGTGACGACGTACGCGTCGCCGTCCCGGACGGCCCGGGTGCGCAGCGCCGCGAGGTCGGAGCCGGCGCCGGGCTCGCTGAAGCCCTGGCACCACACCTCGTCGCCGCGCAGCACCGGTTCCAGCCAGCGCGCGCGCTGTTCCGGCGTGCCCTCGGCGGCGACGGTCGGTCCGGCGTGCAGCAGGCCGACGAAGTTGGCGCCGACGTAGGGGGCTCCGGCCCGTTCGGTCTCCTCCAGGAAGATGAGCCGCCGGGTCGGGGAGGCGTCCCAGTGCACGTGGCCGTAGCCGGCGTCGTAGAGCCGCCGCTGCCAGCCGCAGTCGTACGCCCGGCGGCCCGGCCAGTCGAGCGGGTCGGGCCGTTCGGGCAGCCGGGGCAGTTCGGCGGCGAGCCAGGCGCGGAGCCGGGCCCGGAAGTCCTCCTCGGCGTCGGTGTAGGTGAGGTCCATCAGACGATGCCGAGGTCGAGCATGCGGATGGCGTTGCCGCGCATCAGCTTGTAGACGGTCTCGTCGTCGAGGCCGCGCACGTGGTCGAGGGCGACCTCCTTGGTGTGCGGGAAGGTGGAGTCGACGTGCGGGTAGTCGGTCTCGAAGGTGGCGTTGTCGCGGCCGACGACGTCCAGCGAGGCGATGCCGTGCTTGTCGCGGAAGAAGCAGCAGAAGATCTGCCGGTAGTAGTACGTGGACGGCGGCTCGGGGACGAGGTCGCGGACGCCGCCCCAGGCCCGGTGCTCCTCCCAGACGTCGTCGGCGCGCTCCAGGGCGTACGGGATCCATCCCATCTGGCCCTCGCTGTAGGCGAGCTTCAGGCGGGGGAACCGGACGAGGACGCCGCTGAAGAGGAAGTCCATCATCGAGGCCATGGCGTTGTTGAAGCTGAGGCTGGCCTGGACGGCGGGCGGGGCGTCGGGGGAGGCGGCGGGCATCTGGCTGCTGGAGCCGATGTGCATGTTGACGACCGTGCCGGTGTCCTGGCAGACGGCGAAGAAGGGGTCCCAGTAGCCGGAGTGGATCGACGGCAGGCCGAGGTGGGTGGGGATCTCGGAGAAGGTCACGGCCTTCACCCCGCGGGCGGCGTTGCGCCGGATCTCGGCGACGGCGAGGCCGATGTCCCAGAGCGGGATGATGCAGAGCGGGATGAGCCGGCCGCCGCTGTCGCCGCACCACTCCTCGACCATCCAGTCGTTGTAGGCGCGCACGCAGGCGAGGGCGACCTCCTTGTCGTGGGCCTCGGCGAAGGTCTGGCCGCAGAAGCGCGGGAAGGTGGGGAAGCAGAGGCTGGCCTCGACGTGGTTGAGGTCCATGTCGGCGAGGCGGGCCTTGGGGTCCCAGCAGCCGCGCCGCATCTCCTCGCGGGTGATGCCCTCCAGGGTCATGTCGTCCCGGTCGAAGCCGACGGCGGCGATGTTGCGCTTGTACGGGAACCGCAGGTCCTCGTAGATCCACCAGTCGGCGGGCGGGCCGTCGGGGTCCATGGTGATCTGGTACTTGCCGCCGACGTAGGCGAGCTCGCCGATGCCGGCGGTGAGCGCCCGGGGGCCCCGGTCGCGGTACTTCGCGGGGAGCCAGGTGTCGAAGAGGTGGGCGGGTTCGATCACGTGGTCGTCGACGCTGATGATGCGGGGCAGCTCGGGGGCGGTGGTGCGGGGCGGTTCGGGGGTGGTGCGGGGCAGTCCGGTCATGACCCCTCCAGTTATCTGATGGATCGTCAGATCCTGATGACGCCAGGCTAGCCCCGGGGGTCTGGACCGACAAGGACCGGCCCTCTACGCTCTCCGCACGAACTGACGCTCCGTCAGGAATGGAGGCTCCGGTGACCTCGACCGCAACCGCGCAGGCCCACGCCCTGGGCGAGTCCCGCACCCTCTGGGAGCTCGTCGAGCGCCGCGCCGCCCTCACCCCCGACCGGCCCGTCCTCCTCCAGGACGACCGCGTCCTCACCTTCGGCGGGCTCCGCGACCGCGCCGAGCGCTGCGCCGCCGGCCTGTACGCCCGGGGCGTCCGCCCCGGCACCGTCGTCGCCTGGCAGCTCCCCACCCGCCTCGAGACCGCCGTGCTCTCCTTCGCGCTCGCCCGCCTCGGCGCCGTCCAGACCCCCGTCATCCCCTTCTACCGGGACAAGGAGGTCGGCTTCGCGCTGCGCGCGTCCCGCGCCGAGCACTTCGCCGTCCCCGGCGTCTGGCGCGGCTTCGACCACACGGAGATGGCCCGCCGGCTCGGCGCGCGCGGGATCTTCCCCGCGTACGCCCCCGAGGACCTGCCCGACGGCGACCCGGCCGTCCTCCCCCCGCCGCCCGCCTCCGGCACCGACGTCCGCTGGATCTACTGGACCTCCGGCACCACCTCCGACCCCAAGGGCGTCCTGCACACCGACCGCTCCCTGATCGCCGGCGGCGCCTGCCTCGCCCACGCGCTGCGCCTCACCCCCGCCGACGTCGGCTCCATGGCCTTCCCGTACGCCCACATCGCCGGGCCCGACTACACCGTCATGCTGCTGCTGTACGGCTTCCCCGCCCTGATGCTCGAACAGTTCGCGCTGCCGGAGTCACTGACCGAGTACCGCCGGCACGGCGTCACCGTCGCCGGCGGCTCCACCGCCTTCTACGCGATGTTCCTCGCCGAGCAGCGCAAGAACCCCGGCGAACCCGTCATCCCCACCCTGCGGCTGCTCGCCGGCGGCGGCGCGCCCAAACCGCCCGAGCTGTACCACGCGGTCCGGAAGGAACTGGGCTGCCAGCTCACCCACGGCTACGGCATGACCGAGGTCCCCATGATCACCATGGGCGACCCGGAGGACACCGCCGAGCACCTCGCCGGCACCGAGGGCCGGCCGCCCGCCGGCATGGAGATCCGGATCGCGGACGACGGCGGGATACGGCTCCGCGGCGAGGCCGTCTGCCGCGGCTACCTCGACCCGGCGCAGACCGCCGACGCCTTCGACGAGGACGGCTTCCTCGTCACCGGCGACCTCGGCCACCTCACGCCCAGCGGCCACCTCGTCCTCACCGGCCGGGCCAAGGACGTCATCATCCGCAAGGGCGAGAACATCTCGGCCAAGGAGATCGAGGACCTCCTCCACGAGCACCCCGCCGTCGGCGACGCCGCCGTCATCGGCCTCCCCGACGCCGAGCGCGGCGAACGGGTCTGCGCCGTCGTCGAACAGCCGCCGGGCGCGCCGCCGCTGACCCTGCCGGAGCTCACCGCCTTCCTGCGCGCGGCCGGCCTCTCCGTCCACAAGCTGCCCGAGCAGCTGGAGGTGGTGGACGCGCTGCCGCGCAACGAGACGCTGCGGAAGGTCCTCAAGTACAAGCTCAGGGAGCGGTTCGGGGCAGCGGGGTAGGGCGGGGCAGCGGGGCCTCGTCGATGCCGGAGCGGGGTGCCGGGACCGGCGGCGCGGGCGCCTCGCCCGCGAGGGCCGCCGGCACGTCCTCGTACACCTCGAAGAGCCGGGTCACGCCCAGCGCGGCGAAGACCCGGGTCACATGGCCCTGGCTCTCCCCCACCTCCGGCAGGACCAGCCGCAGCCGTCCGCCGCACGAGCGCAGCAGCCGGCGCGAGGCCACGAGCACGCCGATGCCGCTGGAGTCGCAGAACCGCACCCCCGACAGGTCGACGACGAGGTCGTGCCGCCCGGCCGCGACGGCGTCGTGCACCCGCCGCCGTATCCCCGGCGAGGTCACCAGGTCCAGTTCACCGCGCAGGCGCAGCACCGTCCATCCGCCGCGGTCGTCCTCGTGAGCCTCGATCGTCGTCACGGACGGGCGCCTGCCCGCGAGCCCCTGGCCGAAACTTCTGGCGCCGGGTATGACGCTTTCCTTACCATCCGCTCCTGCGTGAACGTCGCACTTGCGGCAAAGAGGCGTGCACCGTCGGCCGGTCGCATTAGTTTGGGACGGACGGACAGACGGACAGTCGGACAGACGGACCGGAGCGCGGCGCGGGAAGCGGAAGGTGGGAGGCTCGGATGGCGAACGACACACCACCGCGCTGGGACCGCAGGATGCAGCAGCGGCTCGCGCGCGGCGAGGCCGCCGCCCTCGGCGAGCTGTACGACCGCTACGCCTCGCTCGTGCACAGCCTCGCCCACCGGGTCCTCGACGACGACCAGGCCGCCGACCAGATCACCCGCGAGGTCTTCGTCGCCGTCTGGGAGAACCCCGAGGCGTACGACCCCCGGCAGGGCAACCTCCGCTCGTGGATCGCCCGGCTGGCCCAGCGCCAGGCCGTCAACCGGCTGCGGCAGACCGAGGCGACGGCGTACGCGGAGACCGGCGTCGGCTCGGCGGAGGAGCTGGAGGCCAAGGTGCTCCGGGCCTCCGCCGCCGCCCGCGCCGACTACATCGTCACCTCCATGCCGGTCCCGCTCCGCAAGGCGCTCGAACTGGCGTACTTCCAGCGGCGGGACTACCGGCAGACCGCCGCCGACCTGTCGATCAGCCCCGAGGAGGCGCGGCGCCGGCTGCGGCTCGGACTCCAGCTGCTGTCCACGGCGAACCTCCGGCCCCTCGACGGGCCGCCGGGCGGCTACGGGCGGTCGCGGTGACGGGGCCGCACGGCGAGGACGACGGCCTCGCACGCGCCGCCCGGATACCGGGACCGCGGGACGCCGCCGACGACCACGCGGACCTCTCGGCGCCCCTCGTCCTCACCCACACGGTGCTCAAGTCCCTCCTCGGGGCCTGGGCACTGTCGGCGTGTTCGGCCGCGGAGACCCGGGCCGTCGAGGACCACCTGACCGTGTGCGCGCCCTGCGCGGACGAGGCGCTGCGGCTGCGGGACGCGGTGACGCTGCTGCACGAGGACCGGGACCTGGACCTCGACCCGCAGCTGCGGTCGCGGGTCCTGGAGAACTGCCTCGGCCGGCGGCCCGCCCGCATCCCCGTGCCCGGCTGGGCGACGCCCTACGACGCGGAGACCGCCCGGCTGGACGCACTGCTGCGGGACATCGGCGAGGCGGAGTGGCACGCGCCGGTGCGGCTCAAGTGGTACGAGGACGACCGGCAGGTGCGGCGGAAGTCGACCGTCGCCGGGGTGATCGGCCACCTGCTGGCGGTGGACGGCCTGGTGTCCGGGGCGCTCGGCCTCGCCGACCCGCTCGGTCCCGACGTGCCGGAGCTGTCGCCGGACGAGCGGACGGAAGCGTTCTGGACGTCCCTGGACCGGCCGCCGAACCGGACGCTGCGCGAACCGTGGCGGGAGCAGAGCCACGCGCTGATCCGGACGGTGTCCTTCGCAGGGCGCGGCATCGCCGACCTCACGGTCACCTACGGCGACTTCGCGCTGCCGCTGAAGGACGCGCTGCTGGAGCGGGCCTTCGAGTGCTGGATCCACGCGGAGGACATCGCGAACGCGGTCGCCTACCCGTACGAGCCGCCCAGCGGGCCGCACCTGCACGGCATGGTCGACCTCGCCGCCCGGCTGCTGCCGGCGGCCGTCGCCGAGCGCCGCCGCACCGGCCGGTCCGGACCGCCGCGCGAGCTCGTCGCCGCCGGCGCGCCCGGCCGGTCGCTGCACCTGGAGGTGGAGGGCGCGGGCGGCGGCCACTGGTACATCGCGCTGGACTCCCCCGCCGCGCTCGGCTCCCCCGACCACGTGGTGGCGCAGGTCGCGATGGACGGCGTGGAGTTCTGCCATCTGCTCGCCGGGCACATCTCGCCGGAGGAGGCGGCGGCGGGCCAGGACGGCGACCGGGAGGCCATCCGCGACGTCCTCGCCGCGGCGGCCTCCCTCAGCCACCTGTAGCGCCCTCTCTCCGGGAGGGCCGGCGGGCGGCGGGTCAGGCGAAGACGACCGTGCGGCGGCCGTTGAGGAGGATGCGGCGCTCCGCGTGCCACTTCACGGCCCGCGCCAGCGCCTGGCACTCGACGTCCCGGCCGATCGCGACGAGCTGGTCGGGCGTGACCTCGTGGCCCACCCGCTCGACCTCCTGCTCGATGATCGGCCCCTCGTCGAGGTCGGCCGTCACGTAGTGCGCCGTCGCCCCGATCAGCTTCACGCCGCGCGCGTGCGCCTGGTGGTAGGGCTTGGCGCCCTTGAAGCTCGGCAGGAACGAGTGGTGGATGTTGATGACCCGCCCGGACAGCGCCTTGCAGAGGTCGTCGGAGAGCACCTGCATGTACCGCGCGAGGACGACCAGCTCGACGTCCTCCTCCTCGACGAGCTTCAGCAGCTCGGCCTCGGCGGCCGGCTTGGTGTCCTTCGTGACGGGGATGTGCCGGAACGGGATGTCGTACGAGGCGGCGAGCTCGGCGAAGTCGGTGTGGTTGGAGACGACGGCGACGATCTCGACGGGCAGCGCCCCGATGGAGGACCGGAAGAGCAGGTCGTTCAGGCAGTGGCCGAACTTCGAGACCATCAGCACGACCCGCATGCGCTCGTCGGCGCGGTGGATCTGCCAGTCCATCTGGAAGGAGTCGCCCACCGCCGCGAAGCTCGCCCGCAGCTTCTCCACGGTCACCGGCGCCTCGGCCGAGAAGTGGACCCGCATGAAGAAGAGACCGGTGTCACGGTCTCCGAACTGCTGACTGTCCTCGATGTTGCATCCGGTGATGAAGAGGTAGCTCGACACGGCGTGCACGATGCCCTGCTTGTCCGGGCACGAGATGGTGAGGACATACTGGTCGGTCATCGCACCAGCGTGCCACACCGCGCCGCCCGGTCCGCACCGCCGTCCGGCCACCGGACCGCCCGCCTCAGGCGCGGGTGAGGATGCGCAGGACGTCCAGGGAGCGCGGCGGCACGTCCGGGTCGTCCCCGTCGGCGGTCGCCAGCCGGACGTGCGCCTCGCGGGCCGCCTGGACGGCCTCGGGCCAGCCGGGGTGCTCCTGATAGGCGGTGAAGGGCGCGTCGGGGCCCACCGCGTGGAGGATCCGCAGCACCCGCAGGACGGCGAGGTCGACGAGCTGGGCCTCGGCGGCGTCCCGGAAGATGGCGCCGACGTAGCGCTCGGCGGACCAGTTGTCGAGCCAGGTGTCCTCGACGAGGCGGTAGACGGCGTCGGTGACGTCGCCGTACCCGTCCTGGCCGGCGAGCCAGACGGACCGGTGGAACGCGGGGTCGGAGAGCATGTGCAGCGCCGAGCGCACGTTGGTGCGCCAGCGCCACCACGGCATGTCGTTGAGCGGCATGCCGCCCATGGTGGAGGAGCGACGGCCGCGACGGGAAGAGTTCACCGGACCGGGGACGGAACTGGACATCGCTCGATCGTACGGTTCCCCACCGACAACCGGACCCTGCCCCTCCCCTTAGGGCCCGGGACCCCCGTAATTCACCTCCATGTCACCCACCGTTGAACGCCGCACACTCCCGTGTTACCCCGGGGCCGGAATCGTGCGGAGCCATGACCGGTAGGCGACTGTCCCCACTCCTCGCGTCCGTCACCGCCGCGGCGGCCGGCGCGTCGCTCCTCACCGGGTGTGGCGTGCTCCCTGGTGCCACGGGGGGCTCCAGGGAGCCCGTCACGGTGATGACGTGGGCCCCCGACCAGACCCGCGCGACCAACATGCCCGGAATGCCCGCCATGGCGCAGACGTACGCGCGCTGGGTGAACTCCCAGGGCGGCATCGACGGGCACGAACTGCGCGTCCTCACCTGCAACGAACAGAACACCCCGGCCGGCGCCGCCGCGTGCGCCCGCCGCGCGGTCCGCGAGAACGCGGTCGCCGTCGTCGGCTCGTACAGCCAGAACGGCCGCGCCTTCATGGCCCCGCTCGAAGCGGCCGGCATCCCGTACATCGGCGGCTACGGCATCACCGAGGACGAGTTCACCAGCCACCTCTCCTACCCCGTCAACGGCGGCCTCGCCTCGCTCATCGCCGGCCACGGCATGCAGCTCGCCGAGGACTGCCGCACGGTCTCCCTGGTCCGCCCCGACACCCTCGCCGGCGACCGGCTGCCCAAACTCCTCGACGCGGGCCTGAAGAAGGCGAGCCGGCGCGGCGCCGTCGACATCCCCGCCGTCGAGGACGCCACCGAGTACACCGAGCCGGCGGCCACCGCCCGCGAGAAGGCCGGCGGGAAGGACGGCTGCGTCGCCGCCGTGCTCGGCGAGCGCACCCAGACCTTCTTCGACTCCTTCCGCCGGCTGCCCGAGACCACCGGCGGCGCGCAGTCGGAGAACGGCGGGAACGGGGAGAGCGGCGGGAACGGCGAGGACGACGCCGCCGGCGCCGTGCGGATCTCCTCCGTCCTCGGCAGCGTCGGCCAGCCCGTCATCGACCGCACCGGCGGCGCCCGCAGCCCCTTCGAGGGCGCGTACGTCACCGGCTGGTACCCGGAGGCCGATGACAAGAGCTGGGAGCCGATGCGGAAGGTCATCCAGGAGCACGCCTTCGCCGACAACCGGGTCGACCCGGCCGACACCGGCGTGCAGACCACGTGGATCGCCTACACCGTCCTCAAGGAGGTGATCGAGACCCTCGACCAGGACACCATCACCTCGTCCCGCATCACCGAGGCCCTCGACGAGGGCGCCCAGGTGGACACCGGCGGCCTCACCCCCAAGCTGCGCTGGAGGTACGAGGACCTGCTCGGCGCCCCGGACTTCCCCCGGATCGTCAACCACGAGGTGACCTTCCAGGTGGTCCGGAAGGGCCGGCTCGTCGCCCAGCGGCCCGGCTTCGTCGACGTCGGCCCGACCGTCACCAGCGGCGGCTGACCGGCCCGGAGCGGGCCGCCGCCCTACAGCTGGGTGGCGGACCGCTTCGTCAGCCCGTACTTCCCGGCGGTCGGGTTCCACAGCCCGGCCGCCTCCTTCTTCGCCTTGGTCGCCTCGCCGCTCTTGTCGTTGGCGGCCTTGAGGCGGTTGGTCGACTTGGCGTGGCCGCCCTTGCAGGCGTTCTTGGCCTTCATCTGGTCGGCCCAGCCCGCGTAGTGGTCGTCGGCCGCGGCCGACGCCTGCCACGCGCGGGTGAGCGCCGACGTCAGCGCCTGGCTGTCCGGCAGCTTGTCGACCTGGAGCGTCTGGAGCTTCGTCACCAGGCCCCGGCGCTGCTCGGCCGCGCCGCGCAGGTCGGCGGCGGCCTTGTCGAGGTTCTTGCACTGCTTGATCAGCTCGACCGAGCTGATCACCGTGTCCCGGCTGTCGTTGCTGGTGGCGAGGAGCTTGTCCAGCTCCTTCGCCTGCGGCTCGGCCGGATCCTCCGGCTTCTCCGACGGCGCCTGCGAGGCCCCGTCGGCGGTCGCCGGCGCCTGGGAGGTCGGCGCGACGCCCGTCCCGGCCGTCGGCGTCTTCTCGTCCTCGCCGCTGAGCAGCGCGCCCACGCCGAGGCCGACGACCGCGCAGCCCACCACCACGGCCGCGATCAGCGCCACCGGCGCCTTCCGGCGCGGCGGCTCCGGCTCGTCGTCGTAGCCGTACGGGTCCTGGTAGCCGCCCCCGCCGCCCTGGTGGCCGTACGGCTGCGGCGGCTGGTGGTGCGGGTGCTGCTGCTGGGGCGGGTACGGGGCCGGGGCCGGCTGCTGGTACGCCGGGGGCGCGGGCTGCGCCGGCGCCGAGTCCCGGAACAGGCTGTCGAACTCCGCGGGCGGCTGCGACGGCCCGGGACCACCGGGCACGGGACCACCGGGGACAGGACCGCCGGGGACAGGACCACCGGGCACGGGGCCGCCGGGCACGGGGCCGCCCGGCACCGGCGCGAGGTACTGCGTCGCGTCCGAGGCACCCGCCGGGGCGGGCGGCTGCGGCAGCCGGCCCGTCCCCAGGAACTGGGTCTGCCCGCCGCCGTCCTGGCCCGTCCGCGGCGGCACCGGCGCGATGTGCTGCGTCGCCTGGAGGTCGGGGCCCGGCACCGGAGCAGGCGGCGGATAGCCGTACCCGGGGGGCACCGGCGCCATGTGCTGGGTCGCCTGCAGGTCGGAGCCGTGGGCGGCCACCGGCGGCGGGTAGCCGTAACCGGCCGGCGGACCCGCCGGCGGCATCGGCCCGCCCTGCGGCTGCGGCGGCACCGGCGCGATGTACTGCGTGGCCTGGAGGTCACCGGCGGGCGGCGCCTCGGGGGGCAGCGGCTGCGCGGGCGGCAGCGGCTGCCCGCCCGGCCGGTCCTGGGCACCCGAGGGCCCCCAGGCACCGCCCCACGCCTGCGCGCCCCCCTGCTCCGGACCCTGTCCGTTCTGCGTCACCGGGACTCCCACTGATCAACCTACGGAATCGTCGGCTCACGCTACCGGGTGCGTCCACGGCTCCGCACACACGTGTGAGACCGGTAACACCCTTCGGACGGAACCCGAACCGCCCCGCGGCCCTCCGTCAGGCCGCGTACACCTCCAGGCGCTCCTCGAACTCCCGGACCACCTCCTCGCCCGCGTACGGCTCCAGGCGCTCCCTCAGGTCCTCCAGGTACTCCGCGCCGCGCGACGACCGCAACGTGCCCAGCAGTTCGAGCGCGCGCGTGCCCGCCCGGCACGCCTCCTCGATCTCCCGCTGCTGCACCCGCGCCACCGCCAGCAGCGCCAGACCGATCGCCCGCCGCCGCGTCCGCCCCTCCGGATGCCCGGCCAGCGACTCCTCCGCCGCCCGGACCGCCGCGTCCGCGCGCCCCAGGTCCCGGTAGCAGTGCGCCAGTTCGTCCGCGAGGTACGCCCCGTCGAAATGCGCGATCCACGCCGGGTCGCCGTCCGGCTCCGGACCGGCCGCCTCCAGCGCCCGCGCCGCCCGGCCCGCCGCCGCCTCGAAGGCCCGCTCGTCGCCCATCAGCGCGTGCCCCCGCGCCTCCGCCGCCAGGAACATCGCCTCCGCGCGCGGCGGCACCCCGCCGCGCGTCCCCTCCTGCGCGGCGCGCGCCAACTGGGCGATCTCCCGCGGGTTCCCCAGCTCCGCCGCCAGGTGGCTCATCGACGCGGCCAGCACGTAGCCGCCGTACCCCCGGTCCCCGGCCGCCTGCGCCAGCCGCAGCGCCTGGATGTAGTACCGCTGCGCCAGACCCGGTTCACCGGTGTCCACCGCCATGTACCCGGCCAGCTCGGTCAGTCGGGCCACCGCGCCGAACAGCTCCCGCCCCACCGACTCCCGGTACGAGCCGGACAGCATCCCGGACACCACGCTGTCCAGGTAGTGGACCACCACCGGGCGGACGTGCCCGCTGCCGAAGCGCCGGTCCAGGTCGACGAGCGCGGCCGTCGTCTCCCGCACCGCCGCCACGTCCGAGCGGCCCACCCGGGCCCCCGCCGTCCGCGCCACCTGCGCGTCGGCGCCGCTGATCAGCCAGTCCCTGCTGGGCTCCACGAGCGCCGAGGCCGCGACCGACGAACCGGTCAGGAACTCCCGGCGGCCCACGTCGCTCCGATACAGCTCGCAGACCTGCTCGATCGCGCCGGGCACGGTCGGCGCGAACTGGAGGCCGACGCCCGCCGCGAGGTTCCGGCCGTTGGCCATCCCCACCTCGTCGATCGTCACCGCCCTCCCCAGCTTGCGGCCCAGCGCCTCCGCGATGACGCCGGGCGCCCGGCCGCGCGGCTGCTGTCCGCGCAGCCACCGCGCGACCGACGTCTTGTCGTACCGCAGGTCGAGACCGCGCTCCGCGCCGACCATGTTGACCCTGCGGGCGAGGCCGGCGTGCGAGCACGCGGCCTCCTGGATGAGCGCCTGGAGCCGTTCGTTGGGCTGTCGCGGCACGAGTGGCCTGGCTGCCATGAGTGGAACCCCCAGAAGGGACGGGTACGGACACGGACTGATCACTGCCCGGTGGATATCCGGTCAATGCCGATGTGAACACGCGAAACCGGACACGTCGGCCGGCGGTCCGCGACCCCGGCCCGACCCCCGCCGCACGCCCGCCCCGCCCTCTTCCGTACCCCTCCCCCGCTCCCCGGTCCCCCGCGCGCCCCCGCGCGTGCACCCATGCGCCCCGCATGCAGGATCGATGCCTCACCCCCGGCGCCGCCGCGCCCGTAACCCCAGGTGACGGGGGGAGTTGTCTTCACCGTGGATGAGACCATCGGAGTCACGACGGAAGCCGCGCAGATCCCCCAGCAGCGGGGCGAGCAGCTGCTCGACAGCGCCGTGCGGTACGCGGAAGAGCGGCACTGGGACGTGTTCCCCGGGACTTGGCTGGAAGCCGTCGACGGCCGGGAGCGCTGCTCCTGCGGCACCGCCGACTGCCCCCTGCCGGGCGCCCACGCCGTGAAGCCCGACTGGGCGACGCTGGCGACCGGGAGCGCGGTCGGCGCCCGCCGGATGTGGTCGAAGCAGCCGAAGTCCTCGATCCTGCTGCCCACCGGCCGCACCTTCGACGCGATCGAGGTGCCCGAGGCCGCCGGCTTCCTCGCTCTGGCCCGCATGGAGCGCATGGAGCTGACGCTGGGTCCGGTGACCTGCACCCCGGACCGCCGGATGTTCTTCTTCGTGCTGCCCGGCGCCTCCGCCAAGGTCCCGGACCTGATCCGCAAGCTGGGCTGGGCCCCGGCCTCGCTCGACCTCGCCACCCGCGGCGAGGGCCACTACGTGGCGGCGCCGCCGACCCGCATCGGCGGCCGGGGCGCCGTGCAGTGGGCGCGGCGGCCCACCCCGGCCAACCGCTGGCTGCCGGACGCGGAGGAGCTGATCAGCGCGCTCGCGTACGCGTGCGGGCGCGAGGCGGCCGAGGCGCGCAGCCGCCGTCCGTGACCCGGGGCCCCCGTGGCCCGGCCCGTAGGGTGGCCGGAAAGGGACGCGTGACCAGCGTTCCACGGGGACCACAGAAGGGCTGACGGAGCATGCCTGACCAGGCAGCTGACGGGACGTTCGATCCGACGGGCGCCGCACCGGAACCATCCGGTGCGGCGCCCGCGGTGTGCGTGGAGGGGGTGTGGAAGCGGTTCGGGCAGCAGGTCGCCGTGCACGGCGTCGATCTGGTGCTGCCCGCGGGGAAGTTCATCGGGCTCGTCGGGCCGAACGGCGCCGGCAAGACCACCACCCTCTCCATGATCACCGGCCTGCTGCGGCCGGACTCCGGCCGGATCCGGGTGGCCGGCCACGACGTGTGGCGCGACGCCGAGTCGGTCGCGCGGGTGAAGGCGCGGATCGGCATCCTGCCCGAGGGCCTGCGGCTCTTCGAGCGGCTGTCCGGCCGCGAACTCCTCGCGTACAGCGGGCGGCTGCGGGGGCTGCCCGGTCCGGAGGTCGACAAGCGGGCCACCCAGCTCCTCGACGTGCTGGACCTGGCCGGGTCGCAGCACAAGCTGGTCGTCGACTACTCGACGGGCATGCGGAAGAAGATCGGGCTGGCGGCGGCGCTGCTGCACAACCCGGACGTGCTGTTCCTGGACGAGCCCTTCGAGGGCGTCGACCCGGTGTCCGCGCAGACCATCCGCGGCGTCCTGGAGCGGTACACGGCCTCCGGCGCGACCGTCGTGTTCTCCAGCCACGTGATGGAGCTGGTGGAGTCGCTGTGCGACTGGGTCGCCGTGATGGCCGGCGGCCGGATCCGGGCGCAGGGGCCGCTGGCGGAGGTGAAGGGGGACGCCGCCACCCTCCAGGAGGCGTTCCTGGAGCTGGTGGGCGCGCACGGCCGGGACGCGGCCGGTGCCTCGCTGGACTGGCTCGGCGGGGGCGGCGCCGAGGGGGCGGGCCGATGAGCGGCCCGGCCGCCGCGCCGTCGCTCACGCCCGTCTTCGTCCGGCTGAAGCTGTCGCTGCTGCGGAACGGGCTGCGGCAGTCGAGCGGGCGCACGGCCGCGTTCGTCGCCTCCCTGGTGGTGGTGCTGCTGGTCGCCGCCTTCATGGTGCTGGGCTTCCTGCTGCTGCGGGGGCACGAGGCCGCGGGGGCGGTCGCGGTGCTGACGGTGGCGGTGTTCGCGCTGGGGTGGGCGGTGATGCCGCTGTTCCTGCCGAGCGGTGACGAGACGCTGGACCCCTCGCGGCTGGTGATGCTGCCGCTCCGCCCGCAGCCGCTGGTACGGGCGCTGCTGGTGGCGTCCCTGGTGGGCATCGGGCCGCTGTTCACGCTGTGCCTGGCGGTCGGCGCGGTCGCGGCGGTGGCGCACGGCGCGGCGGCGGTGGTCTTCGCGGTGCTCGCGGTGCCGCTGGTGCTGCTGGTGTGCGTGGCGCTGTCGCGGGCGATCGCGACGGCGAACGTCCGGCTGCTGACGTCCCGCAAGGGCCGGGACATGGCGCTGCTGAGCGGCCTGGTGATCGCGCTGGGCATCCAGGGCGTGAACTTCGGCCTGCAGGCGCTGGGCCGGGCGGAGGACCTGTCCGCGCTGGACACGGTCGCGTCCGTGGTGGGCTGGCTGCCGCCCGCGTCGGCGGTGGCGGCGGTGCTCTCGGCGGCGGACGGCGACCTCGCGCTCGCCGTGGCGCGGCTGGTGCCGTCGCTGGTGCTGCTCGCGGTGCTGCTGTGGTGGTGGCGGCGGAGCCTGGTGCGGCTGATGGTCGAGCCGGACGGCTCGACGGTCGGCGCGGCGCCGGAGGCCGTACGGGACACGGCGCGCGGGCCGCTGGCCCGGATGCTGCCCGCAGGCCGTACCGGCGCGGTGATGGAGCGGTGCTTCCGCTACCTCTGGCGCGACCCGAAGACGAAGGCCGGATGGGTGTCGGCGCTCGCGATCGGCGCGCTCGTCCCCATGGTCAACGCCTTCCAGGAGTCCGGCTCCGTCTACTGGGCGTGCTTCGCCACCGGCATGCTCGGCCTGCAGATGTTCAACCAGTTCGGGCAGGACTCGTCGGCGTTCTGGATGGTCGCGCAGACCATCGCGTCCCCCGCGGACGCGTTCGCGGAGCTGCGGGACCGGGCGTACGTGATGGCCGCGGTCACCGTCCCGTTCACGGCGCTCGTCGCCGTCGGCACGGCGGCGGTCGCCGGCGGCTGGTCGCAGCTCCCGGAGGTCTTCGGCCTGGCGTTCGCGCTGCTCGGCGCGATGCTGGCGCTGGGCGTCGTCGTCTCCGTCCGCTACCCGTACTCGATCCCCCAGGACTCGCACCGGAACGTGGCGCCGGGCCAGGGCGGCATGGCCGTCGCGGCGATCTTCGGCGGCATGCTGGCCGGCCCGCTGCTGTGCGCCCCGCTGATCGCCCTGCTGGTCTGGCTGCGCGTCAGCGACCAGCACGCCCTCCTGTGGCTCCTGCTGCCCCTGGGCGTCACCTACGGCGCCCTGCTGACCTGGGGCGCCCTGAAGCTCATGGCGGGCCGCATGTCCCGGAGCCTGCCGGAGATCCTGACGGCGGTCAGCAAGGGCTGACCGCTCCCGGGGACCGTCCCCGGGGCGTCTCGCGGCGCCCCGGGGTTCAGCGGAACGTGTGGGTGACGGTGATGGGGCCGACGAGGTGGGCGTTGAACTCGTCGAGCTCCTCGGCCGGGACCCACAGTTCCAGGATGGTCCGGCCGCCGGCCTGCTGGACCGGGTAGCGGGCGAGGAAGGCGGAGTCGACGTCGAAGCGGGTGACGTAGCCGACGCCGCTGTGCTTCACGTTCCAGTCGCGGGCGATGCGGATCGCGTAGTCCTCGTTCAGGACCGGGTAGAAGATCGGCTGCTCGGGCAGCCGGGGCGGCCAGGCGCGCCAGTCCAGCGCGCGGACGAGGGCGAGTTCCTCGGGGCCGGTGGGGCGCCAGAGGGTCGTCGTCGGCCGGGGGCTGGTCGTGGTCATGGCGGTGACCGTATCCGGACGGTTCGGGGCGCGGCCACGCCATTTCTTCCCGGGAAGCGGAACCGCGGGCGCAACAGCCGGGTCAGGATGGGTACTTGGGGACGCGCCTACGGGAGGGGGAGGAGTGGACGTGACGGTCGGCGGGGCCTCCGCGCGGCGGGGGCAGGGGTGGTGGCTGGGTCTGGTGGGGGCGGCGACGGTCGTGCTCGCGGTGGTGTGCGCGGGCGCGGCGCCGACGGCCCCGGCGGACCGGACGCTCAGGGCGATCGCCTCGGTCGCGGTGGTCCCCGGCGTCCTGGCCCTGTCGCAGTTGCTGCTGCTGCGCAGCAAGCGGATCGAGCCGGCGACGATCGGGGTGGCCGGCCTGGGCGCGGTGATCCTCGGCGTGAACGCCTCCGACAACGGCGGCATGCTGTTCGGGGTGCTGCTCGCGCTGCTGGCGGCGGTGCCGTTCGCCTTCCTCAGCGGCTTCCTGTCGCTGAACGCGCAGGCGGGGCACGCCCTGTTCTCGGCGGTCGCGCTGCTGATCGGCGCCGAGACGCTGGTCGGTGACATCGCGCCGGAGGGCACGGTGCTGGTGCGGTCGTCCTGGCTGGCGGCGCTGGACTACAACGGGGCGCGGATCCCCGGCCTGTTCCTGATCGGGGTGGCGCTCTTCCTGATCGTGGCCTGGTACCTGCCCCGCCAGGAGCGGCGGCTCGCGGTGCCGGATCCGGGCTGGCTGCGGGTGACGGTGCTGCTGTTCCTGCCGGCGTTCCTGCTGGCGGCGGTGGCCGGGTTCGCGTTCACCGCGCGGATCGGGGCGACGACGCAGGCCGGGCTGAGCCGGGAGTTCATGATCGTGTGCCTGCTCGGTCTGACCGCCGGGGGGTGCAGCCTGCGCAGCGGCGAGGGCACGGTGCTGGACGTGGCGGTCGGCTCGCTCTTCGCCGGCGCCCTCCAGACGCTCCTCCAGCTGAAGAACGTCGGCTTCTCGACCCAGTCGACGATCCTGTGCGTCGTCGCCGTGCTGTTCATCTTCGCCGACCTCGCCCGCCTCCGCCGCACCCCGGCCGCCGAGCCGCCGCTCCCGCCGTACCCGCCGCTCCCCGCGCAGCCGGGCCCGGTCCCCGGCAACCCGTACGCGCGCTGAGGGATCCTGGCCGCATGTCACCGTCCCTGATCCCGTCCGACGTGGCCGCCTTCGTCGCCGCCGCCTCCCGTCTGCCGCTGACCGCCCTCCAGGAGATCCGGCACGCCACGGCGGTGGCGGTCAGGTCCGGGGCGTACGACCTCCGCGCCGTGCCGAAGCTGGACGCGGCGCGCTTCTCCGCCCTCGACAGGCTGGTCCGGGACGCATTCCGCCCGCGCGCGGAGGAGCTGCGGGCCGCGCGGCCGGGCGGCGCCCTGTCGTCGGCCATCGGCCGGACGACGATGACCGCGCACGCGATCTGGCGGCGGGACCGGCTGACCGCCGACGCGTACGCGACGCTGACCGGCGCCTTTCCCGCGTACGGGGTCAGCGTGCCGGACCACCCGGAGCGGCCGGACCACCCGGAGCGGCCGGCGGGGTGAGGCCGTCGATCCGGTCGCGGAGCCAGGCCGGGTCGGGGTTGGTGTGCGGGCGGCCGGCCACGAGGACGGTGGGGACGGTCTCGTCGCCGCCGTTGGCGGCCCGCACCGCCGCCGCGGCCTCCGGGTCGCGCCAGATGTTCACCCAGTACGCGCGCCGGGCCCGCCGCCCGAGGCGCAGCCGCAGCCGCGTGCAGTACGCGCACCCGGGCCGCCAGTAGACGACGGGCCGCCCGTCGGCGCCGCTGCGGCGCAGGGCCTCGGCGGAGGTGAGCGAACGCGGGAAGACCAGCGGCGAGTGGTAGCCCGCGAGGAGCGCGAAGAGCGCCGCCAGGACCGCTCCCCGGCCGGTCTCCCCGCGCGCGAAGGAGACGGCGGCGAGCAGCGCGCCGGCGAGCGCGAACGTCGACGGGAGGGCCCAGGCGCGTATCACCGGGCCAGGGTAGTGGTCCCCGCCCCGCCGCGCGGATGGCGGGCGCGTACGGCGTCGACGCAGGTGTCCCGGGACGTCGGGCCGCCGAAGCGGAGCCGGTCGTAGGCGGTGAACGCCGGTTCCAGGCCGTCGAGTTCGTCGACCAGCGCGTGCAGCCGCTCGGCCCACGCGGGCGACCCGGCGTCCGGTGCGGCCTCCGCCGCGCCGATCGCTCCCGTCAGGTGCTCCTTGCGCCGGATCGTCTCCGGGGTGACGGAGCGCAGGCAGACGTACTGGCCGCTGAGGTACGCCTCCCACTCCGCCCGCCCGGCGGCCTCGTCGTCCCAGTGCGCGACGAACCACCCTTCGAGGAGGTCCACCCCGCCCGCCCGCCCCGCGAGCGCGAACAGGTCGCGCGGGACCATCTCGGCGCCGTCGGAGCGCAGGTACCCCGGCAGCGGCAGCCGCCGCGCCAGCATCAGCCGCCGGACGTCGTCGGCGTCGCGGCCGGTGGCGGCGCACAGCTCGTCCAGCGGGACAAACTGCGCGCTGACGTAGGCGTCGTCGGCGGCGGTCATCGGGTGGTCGCCGTTCACCTCCCGGAACCGCGCGGCGACGCGCCGCCTGAGCTCGTTCGGGGACACGTTCCCGGTCATCGGGGCCTCCTGGGGACGGCCGCGCGGGCGGGTCCCGCGCGGCCTTCCGCACGCTAGCCGCCGGACGCTTCGGCCCCCGCCGAACGGTCGAGCGCCTTCCAGGCGAGCCCCGGGCGTTCCGCGAACGCCTCGGCGACCCGGTCGCGCCAGTCCGGCCGGACGGCGGGGCGCCCCTCCGTGCGACGGTCGCGCCGGTCCCGCCGGTCGCGCCGGTCGGCGCGGAGTGCGGCCTCACGGCGGCAGGGGCCGCACAGCGTCTCGCCCGCGACGGGCCGGAAGGCGTGGGGCTTGTCGCCCGGCCCCTGGCAGTTCACCAGGGCGCCCGGCACCGGGCCCGTGCTCTCGCCGGGCGGGCCGTCCACCGGCTCCGGCGGCAGTTTCTCCGTCAGCCGGTGCCGGAGGAACCCGACGGCCGAACGGACGCCGGTACGCGGCAGATGCGCGGTCAGGGCGTGCCGCAGGTCAGCCGCCGAGACGCCCCGCCGCAGCCACTCGGCGGCGATGGCGGCGAGCCCGCGCGCCTCCCGGACGCCGAGGCGGAGATCGCGGTCGGCCTGGTGGAGCGTGAGGAGAAGGCGTTCGGCGCGGACGAGTTCGTCCTCCGCATCAGCCGAAAGCTCCGGCTCCGGCTGCGATCCCGGCTGCGGTCCCGGCTCCGGCTCCGGTTCCGGCTCCAGTTCCGGCTCCGGTTCCGGCGAAGGCGCGGGGCCTCCGGGGGGTAGGGGGTTGGTCTTCTCCCCGTCTTCGTCTGTGGAGGAACAACCGGCCTCCCGGGTACCCGGTCCACCGACCACCGGATCGGGCACAGTCGGTGACCCGTCACCGTCCCGCACCACCAGTGCCTCCTCAGGCGTGAGGGGGACGTTCGCGACGAGCTGGGTGGTGTTCCAGAGCCCCAGGTCGCACTGCCCTCGCCACTCGTGCACATGTCCGCACGCCTTGAGCGACTTCTTCGCGTTCTGGTAGGCCGTCGGCGTCATGCCCAGGTCAACCGCGTGCTGCCCCAGGGGCTTCGCGGTGGCCGCGCTCTCCGGAAGGCCCTGGAGGTAGATGAGGAGGACTTTCGCGTCGCTGGTCAGCCGTCGATTCCGGACGACACTGTGCGAGACCTTCGTGTACGCCGCCGAGGGCGCGATAACATGCCGAAGCATTTCTGGTGGAGCTCCAGTCCACTGGTAGTGAAGGCCCTCGGATGGTGTTGGCGCACCGCCGGGGGCCGCTCCCTTAACGGAGCGTGACGCTTGCGTCACGCTACCGCACGTTTCACCGTCTGGTGCAACAACTCTCCCTCCACGAACGGATCTTCGAGCGTCGGGAGCGACCTCCAGCCCAGCGGCCACGTCGTCCCGTCGAACGCCGGGATCCCCACGTACGACTCACCCCCACAGCCCCCGCCCAGCACCCGCACCGGAGCCGGCCACGCGAACCCCGAGGCCGTACCCGGCGCCAGCAGGAAGTAGAGGTTCCGCCCCCGGGCGGCCTCCCGCACGATCGGCCCCGCCTGGAAGTCCGTGAACTCCATGAGGTGGTACGCCACCTCCTCTCCCAGGACACCGGGGATCCGTACGGCGTCGAAGTGCACGCCGGCGAGCCGGAGGACGTGACCGGCGGCGGGTACCCAGGACGGCTTGCCGTCAAGCGACTTGCTCAGATTCATGACGTCAGCTTCCCGAGCGTGCTGTCCTGTCACCAGGGGCAACGTGATGTTGTGCGGGACTGTGCACTCGGGGAGGCGGGGTGTGAACAAGGAAGCCAGGCAGGCTGCGGGAACGGCCAGGGCGTTCGGGAGGATGGTGCGGTTCTACCGGGAGCGGGCCGGTGTCTCTCAGGAGCGGTTGGGGTCCGCGACCGGCTATTCCAAGTCCCAGGTGGCGATGATCGAGCGGGGCGAGCGCCGGGCTCGGGGGAATTTCGTCGCCATCGCGGACGACACGCTGGGTGCACAAGGTGCACTTCTGGAGCTCGCGGAGGAGGTGCCGCTCAGTGCGGCGCCCGCGTGGTTCGAGGACTACCTGGAGGAGGAACGGAAGGCCGTCTCGATCTCCTCGTTCGAAAGCCGGGTCCTGCCTGGCCTGTTGCAGACGCCTGAGTACGCGCGAGCCGTCTTCAACTGTGCCGTCCCTCCGTGGGAGGACGACGAACGCGAGGCCATGATCGAAGGCCGCATGGCCCGCCAGGCGGTGCTGCACCGGAAGCCCGCGCCGCTCGTCAGCTTCGTCCTGGAGATGGGAGTGCTTACGCGCCCAATTGGGGGCGCCCGCGTCCTCAAGGACAACCTGCTGCACGTTCTCGACGTTGCGCGGCTGCGTCACGTGGAGCTTCAGGTCCTGCCGGACGACTTGGAGGCGCACGCGGGCATCAGTGGCCCGTTCATCCTGCTGGAAACCGAAGGCCGCGAGCGGCAGCTCGTCTATGTCGAGGGACAGAGCGGCAGGTACTTTCTCACGGAGCAGCCCGAGTTGGGGGACGCCTTCGCCCGCTACAACACCCTGCGGTCCCAGGCGCTCTCGCCAGTGGAATCGGCACGATGGATCGAACAGGTGGCACAGAAGCTATGAGCACAGACCTCAACTGGTACAAGAGCAGCTACAGCGTCGAGCAGGGCGAATGCGTCGAGGTCGCCTCCTGTGTGCACTCTGTGCACGTCCGTGACTCCAAGGACACCGACCGTCCCTCCCTCTCCGTCTCCCCCGCCGCCTGGGGCGCGTTCCTCGACCAGGTGAAGTAGGCGCGGCGCGGCGTACGCGAAAGGGCCTCCGCCCCGCTCCGGGGTGGAGGCCCTTTCCCAAGGTCCGGCCGGTCAGAACGCGCCGTTCAGGCCCCACCAGTTGCCGTCGGTGTAGTCCCACGCCGCGAGCGCGCCGGTGCCGAGGCCCCGGTAGGTGCGGAGTTCGTCCGCGTGCTCGGGCTCGAGAATGGGCCGCCTGGCGATCGTCGCGAGGTCGGGCTTGCCGTCGCCGGTGAAGTCACCGACGGAGAGGAACGTGCCCATCACGTTCCAGCCGCCCGTGCCGACCAGCTTGCGGGCGCCGAGGCCGCCGGAGGTCGTACCGGGGTACATCCACAGCCTGCCGGTGGACGCCTCGCGGGCGTACACGTCGACGCGGCCGTCGCCGTTCGTGTCACCGGGGCCGGTCAGCGCGTTCATGCTGTTCCAGCCGCCGGAGCCGATCAGCTTGCGGGCGCCGAGGGTGCCGGAGGCCGTACCGGGATACAGCCACAGCCTGCCGGTGGCCTTCTCCACGGCGAGGAGGTCGGCTCGGCCGTCGCGGGAGAGGTCGCCGACGGCGGCGATCTGGGACATGCCGTTCCAGCCACCCGCGCCGATCAGCTTGCGGGCGCCGAGGCCGCCGGTGCCCGTGCCCGGGTAGAGCCACAGCCTGCCGGTGGACGCCTCGCGGGCGATCACGTCCTCCTTGCCGTCACGGGAGAAGTCGCCGTGCCGGACGAGGGCGTTCATGCCGTTCCAGCCGCCGACCCCGACGAGGGTGCCTGTGAAGCCGCCGGGCAGGTACCAGAGGCGGCCTGCCTTGTCGCGGACGAGGACGTCCGCCTTCCGGTCGCCGTTCAGGTCGCCGAAGCCAGCGGCCTTCGGGGACGTCTCCGCGTACCACGTCGGGTACGCGTCGCCGCCGCACTCGCGCTCCGTGGCGACGAGCCCCACCGAGCTGGTGTGCGGGTTCGGCACGATGTCGTAGCCGCGGGGGTCCTCGTTCGGGTCCAGCGACCAGTAGGTGCCGAGCTCGTAGTTCGGCAGGTCGTAGAGACAGGCGAACTTCGAGCTGCGGTTGATCTGGGACCTGAAGGTGTTGTTCCAGGTGCCCAGGGTCGGCAGGGACTTGTTCGTCTTGAACATCGTCCCCGTGGTGTCCTCCGTCTTCCAGGCACAGAAGTAGCCCTTCGGACAGTCGCTCGCCGCCGCCTGTGCGGGGGCGGCCGTCGCCACCCCGAGACCCCCCAGGAGCGTGATGCCCAGCAGGGACGCCAGGCCGCGTCTCATCGTCTTGCGCATTGCTCCCCCTCCCCAATGCCGTGTGCGAGGGGCGGCAGCCGCCCCTCGCACACGGGTGTTCCGTTCACGTGGTGAGTCAGAACTGGCCGTTCAGGTCGAACCAGGACTCGTCCTCCATGACGCCCGGCTGGAAGCCGTTCGTGGACTTGCCGTCGTACGCGACGAGGAGACCCGCGCCGCGGCCGTAGTTCGACGAGTAGCTGGCGTTCGTGATGGCGGACAGGTCCGCGTAGCCGTCGCCGCTGCGGTCGCCGACCGCGAGGAACGCCGCCATGCTGTTCCAGCCGCCGCCGATGAGGACGCGCGGGGCGAGGCCGCCGGTCTTGCCGGGGTACAGCCACAGCTTGCCGGTGGAGGGCTCGCGGGCGAGGAGGTCGGCCTGGCCGTCCTTCGTCATGTCGCCGAAGCCGATGAGCGCGTTCATGCTGTTCCAGCCGCCCGCGCCGATCAGCTTGCGGGCGCCGAGCGCGCCGGTGGACGTACCGGGGTACAGCCACAGCTTGCCGGTGGACTTCTCCACGGCGAACAGGTCGGAGCGGCCGTCGCCGGTGAGGTCGCCGAAGGCGGTGAGGTGGTTCATGGCGTTCCAGCCGCCCGAACCGATGAGGACGCGGTTGCCGACCGAGCCGGTGCCGGCGCCCTTGTACAGCCACAGCTTGCCGGTGGACGCCTCGCGGGCGATCACGTCCTCCTTGCCGTCGCCGGAGAAGTCGCCGTGCCGGGTGAGGGCGTTCATGGCGTTCCAGCCGCCGGCGCCGACGAGCTTGCCGCTGCCGTCGCCGGGCAGGAACCAGAGGCGGCCGGCCTTGTCGCGGGCGAGGACGTCGGACGTCTTGTCGCCGTCGAGGTCGCCGAAGGCGGGCGCGGTGGTCTGCGGGTTGGCGTACCAGTAGGGGTACGCCTCGGCGCCGGAGCACTCGCGCTCGGTGGTGACCAGGCGGAGCGAGCTGACGCTGGTGCTGCCGGGGCCGCCCCACTCGGTGCCCGAGGGGTTGGGCGCGATGGACCAGACGTCGCCCTCGTAGCCGTGGTTCGCGTCGTCGTGGAGGCAGGCGAACTTGTTGGTGCGGTTCGAGACCGTGCGGAACTGGTTGTCCCAGGCGCCGAGGGTGGCGACGCTCGCGTTGGTCTTGTACATGGTGCCGGTGGCGTTGTCCGTCTTCCACCCGCAGAAGTAGCCCGCGGGGCAGTCCGCCGGGGCCGCCTGGGCGGGGGCCGCGCCGGCGCCGAGGACGCCGAGCGTGGTGAGGCCGAGCGCCGTGGCCGCCGTGGCCACGCGCCGGCGCAGAGTCATGCGCATGTGTTCCCTCCGATGTGCGGCGCGGAGCCGGGCCGAGCCCGCTCGACGCGCCGTAGGGCGGAAATCTACCGCGATCCGCGGTGGGCTTGTCATACGGGTTTCCCGTACGACGTCAGAAGACGAGGCTCATGTCGTCCCAGGAGTAGTCCTGGCCGTCCCAGGAGCCGCGGGCGAAGGTGCCGTCGCCCCGGCCGCCGTAGACGAGCAGGCAGCCCTCGTAGGAGCAGGAGTCGCCGCGGTAGCTCGGGCCGGTGAGGGCGACGAGGTCGTTGGTGCCGTCCAGGCCGTGGTCGCCAACGGCGACGAGCTGCGCCATGACGTTCCAGCCGCCGCCGAGGAGCGTGCGGGAGCCGAGGGCGCCGGTCCGGCCGGGGTAGGCGTAGAGGCGGCCGGTGGACGCCTCGCGGGCGACGAGGTCGGCCTTGCCGTCGCCGGTGACGTCGCCGACGGGGGTCAGCGCGTTCATGCTGTTCCAGCCGCCGGAGCCGATCATCTTGCGGGCGCCGAGGGTGCCGGTGGACGTGCCCGGGTACAGGTAGAGCCGGCCGGTGGACTTCTCCACGGCGAGGAGGTCGGCGCGGTTGTCGCCGGTCAGGTCGCCGAGGGCGGTGAGGCGGGTCATGGCGTTCCAGCCGCCCGTGCCGATGACCTTGCGGGTGCCGAACGTGCCCGTGCCGGTGCCGGGGTAGAGGAACAGCTTGCCGGTGGACGCCTCGCGGGCGATCACGTCCTCCTTGCCGTCGCGGGAGAAGTCGCCGTGCCGGGTGAGGGCGTTCATCGCGCCCCAGCCGCCGCCGATGAGCTTGCCGCTGCCGTCGCCGGGCAGGAACCAGAGGCGGCCGACCTTGTCGCGGGCGAGGAGGTCGGCCTCGTCGTCGCCGTTCAGGTTGCCGAAGGACGACGGCCCGGCCGGGTTGGGCTCGGCGTGCCAGGACGGGTACGCGGGGCCGTAGCACTCGCGCTCGGTGGGGACGAACTTCAGGGAGCTGAGGGACTTCATGCCCATGTAGCCCCAGTCCGTGCCCGCCGGGTCGGGGGCGCGCACGCCGACGCTCCAGTAGGAGGTCTTGTAGCCGGGCTCGTCGTACCCGCACACCCACTGGTTCGTGCGGTTGGAGACCGCGCTGATCTGGTTGTCCCAGGAGCCCAGCGTCGACGCGCTCTTGGTGAGCTTCAGCATCTCGCCGGTGGCGTGGTCGGTCTTCCAGGCGCAGAAGTAGCCCTTCGGACAGTCGCTGGGGGCGGCCTGGGCCGGGGTGGCGGCCGGGCCGAGGGTGGTGAAGGCGGTGAGCGCGGTGAGCACGGCGAGGCCGAGCGCGGCGGGGCGGGCCGCCGGGCGGCGGCGGCCGTTCAGCCGGGACAGCAGAGACATGTACGGGTTCCCTCCGGATGCGGCGCGGAGCCGAGCCCTCGGGGCTCCCCCTCTCGACACGCCGTGGGAGGGAAGGTACCGCGTGGTGGAGGCGGGCGCTCCGGTGGGGGCGGTGTGGGCCCTGGGGGGCGTTCGCCGGGGGGGGCGCGGGGGCGCCCGTGCCGTCAGAGGGCGTCGCGCATGCCGGGGAAGCCGAAGCCGTCGGCGTCGTCCCAAGGCACGTCCTGGTCGTCCACGTGGACGTGCCACACCGCGCCCGGCAGGGCCCGGCGCAGCGCGGTGACCGCGTCCAGGACGTGGACCAGGACGGAGACGACGCGGTCGGGGTCGCGGGGCAGCTTCGTCGACCCGGCCAGCAGCGCGTCCGGCTCGGGTCCGGGGTCGGCGTACAGGTACAGGCTCTCCTCGTCGCCGTACGGGAACGCGGCCAGGTGCGCGGCGGTGACCCGCTCGACGGCGGCCGACTCGGCCTCCGTCAGGGGGCCGGGGCGGCGCGCGGAGTAGTACACGGAGACGCTCATGAGGGGAGCTTAGGGAGGGGGTACGACAAG
Organism: Streptomyces sp. NPDC057854; assembly: GCF_042797055.1. Taxonomy (NCBI): domain Bacteria; kingdom Bacillati; phylum Actinomycetota; class Actinomycetes; order Kitasatosporales; family Streptomycetaceae; genus Streptomyces; species Streptomyces sp. NPDC057854. Next base: position 255,623 of record NZ_JBHVMF010000003.1, on the reverse strand, counting down.
GGGGGGGTACGGCAAGGGGGTACGGTCGGGGACGGCCAGGGGTCCGTGGCCGTCCCCGTCGGCGTACTCGTCAGGGGGTCAGGGCGCCCGCCAGGAAAAGGCCCACCGCTTCCGCCCAGGCTTCCGGGTGGGTGTAGTGGAGGAGGTGGCCGGCGTCGGGGATCTCCGCGTACGCGCCGTGCGGGAGGACGCGGACCATCTCCTGGGCCTCGGCGCGGCCGAGTTCGCCGTCGAGGCCGCGGACGACGAGGGCGGGGCAGCGGACCTGGGCCAGCGAGTCCCAGTGGGCGTCGTGGACCCAGGTCTCGCGGGAGGTCAGCATCTGGGCGGGGTCGAAGACGGGGTGCCAGCCGTCCGCGCGCTCGGTCATGACCTCGGCGAAGAAGGCGCCCCGCGCGGGGTTCGGCGTCTCCACCCACGGGTCGTCCGCGCCGAACCAGCGGTGCACGGCGTCGAGGCTCGGGAAGGGCGCCGGCCAGCCCCGGAACCAGTCCTGCCAGGCGCGCTGCGAGGCCGCGCCGAGCGCGGAGGCCCGCATGTCGCAGATGACGAGGGCGCGGACCAGGTCGGGGCGCTCGGCGGCCAGCTGCCAGGCCGTCAGGGCGCCCATGGAGTGGCCGACGAGGGTGACGGGGCCGAGGCCGAGCCGCTCGACGACGGCCGCCGCGTCCGCGACGTACGCCTCGCGGGTGAAGGGTCCGCCGCGGGGCTTCTCGCTCGCCCCGTGGCCGCGCTGGTCGAGCGCGATCGCGCGGAGCCCGCCGGGCAGCAGGCGGGCGGCGGGGGCCCAGTGGCCCGCGTGGCCCATCAGGCCGTGGAGCAGTAAGACCGGCGCGCCGGACGCCGCCGCCGGGGGCCCGGCCGGGGCGGGGGGCGTGGGGCGGTCCTCCGGGCCGGAGGGCTGGCGGGCGATGCCCACGGCGCGCGGGACGCCCGGGCGCGGGCGGGCCCGCTCCGGCCCGGAGGCCGTGCCGCCCTGCCCCGCCGCCGCGCCGGCCGTGAAGTCCCAGGCCGCCAGCCGGATGCCGTCGGCTCCGGTGACGTCGAGTCGTCGCGCCATGATCTGGCACCCCCTCTTTCCCGTCGAACCCCGCCAGACTATCGAACCCACATTCGAAAATGCGCTTCTGCCACGCAACACCCCTCGTTCGAGTGACGGGCCTCAAGGATTGGCGCGCGCTGCCGAGGGGAGATCTTCAACGGGAGGCGGACCGCTCGGGGAAAACGGTCCGAGGGGACCGACCTTGAGAGCTCGGGGCTCCAGGTCGGAACAGGGGAGGACAGGCCCCGGCGCCACACGGCGCCGGGGCCCTCTGTCGCCCGGCGCGCCCCACCGCCGGCCCCCACCGGGACCCGCGGCCGGCGCGCGAACCCGGCCCGGACGCGCGGCAGTCGGCGTACGGCCCCTGTCGGTCGCATGGCCCCACCCTTCCGCGCATCACGCAGCGCACGCAGCTCGCTCCAGCGTGGCACGCCGAGGGCACGCGCGGAGCCATTCCGGCGTAAAACGGGGCGCGCGGTGGACTCCGGTGCGGTCACGGGCCGTTCGCGGGGCGGCTCACGGGCCGTTCGCGAGCCGGTCGCGGGCGGTGCGTCGCCCGTCCGCGACCGGGCCGAGGCCGGATCGCGGCCGGATCGAGGCCGGGGGCGTACAACCGTCGTGCCGCCTCGCGGGTCGACGTGGGCATGCTGAGCCCCCAAGTCCTCGCCCAGGGCGACCACATCGCGATCCTGCGGAGCGACCACCTCACGATCGAGCGGGACCGCGTCCGCACGACCGTGCCGCTCGCCGCCGTCGAGGAGGTCCGGCAGACCGGCGCGACATCGCTCGTGCTCGTCCTCACCGACGGCGCCACCCGCCCGCTCCCGGACGGCAACACGTACTCCGCGCCCGCCTTCCGCGCCGCCGTCACCGCCGCCCTGCCCGAGCGGCGCGACCCCGCCGGCAGCGCCCTCCTCACCACCGAGGAGACCGCGCACTCGATCCCCCGGTGGGCGGTGTGGCTGGGCGTACTCGGCTTCCTCGGGGCGTACGCCGGCTACGTCTGGTGGACCGCCTCCGCGCACGGCGAGGGCATGGGCGCGGCGGCGTTCGGCGCGGTCCCCGGCCTGCTGCTCGGCGGCATGTGGCTGGTGGTCGTGGGTGTCAGCGTCCGGGACCGGGTGCTGCTCGCGCGGCGGGGCATCACGGTCGTCGCCACGCGCGCGTACCTCCCCAACGGCCGGAAGGCCAGCCACTACACCTTCACCGACGCGAGCGGCAACGAGCTGAAGACCTCGTACGGCGCCAACCGGCCGACCGCCGAGATCCACGTCGTGTACGACCCCGAGAACCCGCCGGCCCGCCACGCGGCCGTCGAACCGGCGTACGCGACCGTCCTCAAGCACGCCCTCGGCGCGGTCTGCGCCGGCGGCATCCTGGCGCTCGGCCTGTGGGGCGCGCTCGCGCCCTACCTGTAGGCGCGCGAAGGCCCGGGGCGCTCCCGCGCGGCCCCGGGCCCGTCGTCCTGCCGCCCCCTGTGGGGGACAGGGGCGTCAGCGCTTCGCGACGAAGACGTGCGCCGCGACCTCCGCGTCCAGCTCCGCCGCCTCGCCGCTGCTGCCGACCAGCACGCCGCCCGGCGACTCCGACACCGACACGACCGAGCCGGGCTGCACGCCCGCCCGCCGCAGCGTGTACATGAGCTGGGCGTCCGTCTGGATCGGCTCGCCGATGCGGCGGACGACGACCGTCTTGCCGCCGCTCGCGTCCAAGTCCGCCAGCGACACCATCGAGTCGTCGAGGAAGGACTCGGCCTCGGCCTTCTCGCCCAGCTCCTCCAGGCCCGGGATCGGGTTGCCGTACGGCGACTCCGTCGGGTGGCGCAGCAGCTCCAGCACGCGGCGCTCCACGGCCTCGCTCATCACGTGCTCCCAGCGGCACGCCTCCGCGTGGACCTGCTCCCACTCCAGGCCGATCACGTCGACCAGCAGGCACTCGGCGAGCCGGTGCTTGCGCATCACGCGGGTGGCGAGCCGGCGGCCCTCCTCGGTCAGCTCCAGATGGCGGTCGCTCGCCACGGCGACCAGGCCGTCCCGCTCCATGCGGGCGACCGTCTGGCTCACCGTGGGGCCGCTCTGGTCGAGTCGCTCGGCGATCCGGGCACGCATCGGGACCACACCTTCCTCTTCCAGCTCCAGGATGGTGCGGAGATACATCTCCGTGGTGTCGATCAGTCCGGACATTCGTGCCCCTCGATGGAAGTCGTGCGCTGGCCCTCCACCAATTCTTGCGCATCCGGCCGACAACCGGGCCGCCCCGGCCCCGGACCGGGAGAACTGGGGACACCGGGGCGGCGGAGGCAGTATGGGCGGTATTGACAGAGCAATGGTCCAGACCGCACCGTGAGCGGCGATTCGACGGCCGTTCGACGGCGATTCAACGGCGATTCGACGGCGACCTCGACGAAGAAGGAGCTTCCTCACATGGGCGAGTACGCGGGCGGAACCACCGGACACGGCGACGGCGCCGCGGGGGCGGCGGAGAGCAAGCTGGCGGGACGGTTCTTCGACGCGGCGATCGGGCTCCTCCAGCGGGTCCGCGACGAGGACGCGGCCGAGATCGCCGCCGCCGGGGCGGCCGTCGCCGAGGCCGTCGCGCGCGGCAACCGGCTCTTCGCCTTCGGCGCCGGGCACTCCTCGCTCCCCGCCCAGGACGTCGTCTACCGGGCCGGCGGCCTCGCCCTGATGAACCTGCTCGCCGTCCCCGGCGTCGTCGGCGTCGACGTCATGCCGGCGACGCTCGGCTCCGCCCTGGAGCGCGTCGACGGGCTCGCCGGAGCCGTCCTCGACTCCTCGCCCGCCTCCGCCGGCGACGTCCTCTTCATCATCTCCCTGTCCGGCCGCAACGCCCTGCCCGTCGAGATGGCCATGAACGCCCGCGCGCTCGGCCTCACCGTCGTCGGCGTCACCTCCGTGGCGTACGCGAGCGAGACGCGGTCCCGGCACGTGTCGGGGACGTACCTCAAGGACCACTGCGACATCGTCCTCGACTCGAAGATCTCCGTCGGCGACGCGGAGCTCACCCACGAGGGCATCGAGGCGCCCTTCGCGCCCGCCTCCACCGTCGTCACCAGCGCCCTCATGCAGGCCACCCTGGCCGCCGCCGCCGAGGAGCTGGTCCGGCGGGGCATCGAGCCGCCGCTGCTGCGCTCGGGCAACGTCGACGGCGGGCACGAGTGGAACGGGCGCGTGATGACCGAGTACAAGGACCGGATCTTCTACCGGCACTGAGCCCGGTCCTCTTCCGGCACCGAGCCCGGCGGCCCGCGCCCCGCGACGGACGCGGGTGGTGCACGGGAGCGGCGGGTTCACGACAGCGGCGGTGCGTCCAGTGCCGCCGCCACGCGGGCCGCGACCGTCTCCGCGTAGAGCGCGTCCTGCTGGTCGAAGCCGCCGCGCGCCGCCGTCCGCAGGAAGGTCAGGACGCCGACGGTACGGCCCCGGGACCGCAGCGCCGCGCACAGCGCGTGCGCCGCGTCCGCCGGCCAGTGCCGCTCCGCCGCCCACCCGGCCGCGTCCCGGCCCGCGCTCACCCGCACCGACCCCGCGCGGTCCCACGCCTGGAGCGCCGGGTGCTCCGGGCCGTACCGCTGCGGGAAACCGCCGCCGAGGCCGTCGCCGTCCGGGGCGCCCGCCGGGGACGCCACCGCGCGCGTGAGCCGCCGGTCGCCCGCCACCCGGTCCACCAGGCCGTGGTCCGCGAACCCCGCCAGCGCGAAGTCCAGCAGCACCGCCACCGCCTCCGCCGGGTCCGCGTACTCCGCCGCCGCCACGCCCGCCCGGTGCAGCTGGCTCCACCGGAACCGGGTCCGGTCCGCCTCCCGCGCCGCCAGCCGCTCCCGCGTCACGTCCTGGAAGAGCCACGCCACCCCCAGCGGCACCGGCTCCTCCGTCATCGGCGACGCCAGCCGCACGAACCCGCTCCGCAGGCACCGCCGCCGCTCCCCCGCGCCCGGGGCCGCCGCCGCGAGCGTCACCCACAGGTCCGCCGGCGCCGGCGGCCCGCCCTCCGCGAGGACGTGCTGAAGCGCGCCCTCCAGCTCCTCCACTCCCCCGGCGACGACGTCGCCCAGCGGGCGTCCGAGCAGCGTCGTGCGGCCGGTGCCGATCGCCCGGGCCGCGTAGCCGTTGACGACCGCCGGGCGCAGGTCGGCGTCGATCAGCACGACGCCCCAGGGCGCGTCGTCGAACAGCGCCTCGCTCAGCGCGATCGACCGCTCCAGGTCGATCTGCACGTGCACCTCGCTGAACGCGCAGTACACGCCCGCCGGCCGCCCGTCGGCGTCTCGCACCCCCGCCGACTGGCTGCGCACCAGCACCCGGCCGCCGTCCTTGCGGAGCAGCGCCAGCTCGTGCACCTGCCGGCCCGGCGTCCGCATGGCGCCCATCACCCGGGCCAGCGTCTCCTCCGCGTCCGCGCTGCGCGCCGCCCAGCCGTCGAAACCGCGCCGCCCGACGGCCTCCGCCGCCGGCCAGCCGAGAATCCGCTCGGCCTCGCGGTTCCAGTGCGTCACCGTCCCGCCCGCGTCCAGCGCGCACAGCGCCGCGTCCATCCCGTCGAGCAGCGCGGCCAGCAGATCGCCGCCCGCCCCCGGCACGGAAGCGGTGTCCCGCGCGGACCCCGTGAAGGCACTCACCTGGAACTCCCCCCGGTAACCCCCCTGACGCAGGCCATTCAACTGGAACGTGACCCAGAACACACCGGGTTCGGCGAAACGGATCGTGCCGGCGGCGAGGACGGCGGGATCACGTCGGCGAGACGAAGCCCGACTCGTACGCGGCGATGACCGCCTGCGTGCGGTCGCGGGCGCCCAGCTTGGCGAGGAGCGCGCTCACGTGGGACTTGACCGTCTCCGTGCCGACGACCAGCCGGGCCGCGATCTCCGCGTTCGACAGACCCCGCGCCATCAGCCGGAGGACGTCCTCCTCCCGGTCCGTCAGCCGCGCCCGCCGCAGCGCCTCACGGGCCTCGTTGTCGGGGCGGTCCTGGGCGTACGACGCCGCCATGTCGCGTACGGCCGCCGGGAAGAGCAGCGAGTCACCCTCCGCGACCAGCCGCACCGCGTGGACGATCTCGGCGGGCCGGGCGCGCTTCAGCAGGAAGCCGTCGGCGCCCGCGCGGAGGGCGCCGTACACGTACTCGTCGTTCTCGAACGTCGTCACCACGAGGATCTTCGGCGGGGATTCGACCGTACGGAGGACGGCCCGGGTCGCCTCGATGCCGTCCATCAGCGGCATCCGGACGTCCATGGCCACGACGTCCGGGCGCAGGCTCCGCACCAGCGGGATGACGGCGGCGCCGTCCGCCGCCTCGCCCACCACCTCGATGTCGGGCTGGGCCTCCAGGACGGCCCGCAGGCCCGCCCGCACGAGGGGTTCGTCGTCCACGAGAAGGACCTTGATCGTCATCCGGTCAGCCTAGGCGCAGCGGTGGCGGGGCGGGGCGGGTCGGTGCGGCGGTCACGGGCGGGGGGGCCGGTGCGGCGGTCGCGGGCGGGGGCGGGCCGGTGCGGCGGTCGCGGGCGGGGGTCAGCGCAGGGGCAGGGTCACCGTGACCCGCCATTCGCCGTCCTTCGCGCCCGCCTTCGCCTCGCCGCCCAGCAGCGCGGCCCGTTCGCGGATGCCGCGCAGGCCGCTGCCGGAGCCGGGGACGGCCGGCGGGCGGCCGTCCGGCAGCGGGTTCGCGACCCGCAGCCGCAGCCGGGACCGCTCCGCCGCCACCCGCACCTCGACGGGCACCGGGCCCGCGTGCCGCAGCGCGTTCGTCAGCGCCTCCTGGAGCATCCGGTACGCCTCCCGCGACACCGGTCCCGGCAGCTCCTCCACCGGGCCGGTGATCTCGGCCGACACCCGCGCGCCCGAGGAGCGGGCCGAGTCCAGCAGCCGGACGGCCTCGTCCAGGCCGGGGCTCGCGCCGCGCGGCCGGCCCGTCTCGCGGAGCAGGAGCAGCACCCGCTCCAGGTCCTCCAGGGCCGCCCGCCCGGCCTCCTCGATCGTGGCGAGCGCCCGGTCGGTGAAGTCCGGGTCGTTCGCCGCCCGCGCGGCGCCCGCCTGGACCACCGCGAGGGTGAGGGCGTGCCCCAGGGAGTCGTGGAGCTCGCGGGCGATCCGGTTGCGCTCCAGGAGCCGTTCCGTCTGCTCCTCCAGGGCCGTCATGCGCTCCTTCACCGACGGGCCGAGGAGCCGGCGCGCGACCCGCGCGGCCAGCCGGCCGCCGCCGACCACCGCCGCGAGCAGGGCGAGGACCGGCAGCGGCGCGAGGACCGGCAGGCCCAGGTCCGGGGAGGGCGTCAGCGCGGCCAGCACCGGCTCCTCCACGGACACGCCCGACAGCACCAGCGCGCACTGGAGCAGCCAGATCGTCACGAGCCAGGAGGCCAGGCCCGCCTCCAGCCGGAACAGCAGCCACAGGGCCGTCCGTCCGCGGTCCGTCCACGACACCGACGGCGCCGCCGAGATGCCGGCGGCGGCGTCCGTCACGCGCCGCACGCGCGCGTGCTTGCCCGGGACGAGCATCAGGCGCGCCTGCAGGCCCTCGGCGCGGCGGGCCGACGGCACCAGCGCGACCGCCGCGACCAGCGGGGCCGGGAGGGCCGCCACGATCAGCCAGTCCACGATCCCGGGCGCGGACAGGCCGGGGTAGATGAGGCCGACGCCGAGCGGCACGACCGCGCCGATCAGCAGGTGCAGCCACCGGGTGTACGTGACCGCGCGGCCGAGCGGCCGGGCGAGCGTCGGGAGGAACTGCGGCTGTGCGGGCATCTGTTGATCTTCTCAGGGGGTGGTCCGGCGGCGGCTCCCCCGCACGGGGGAGACGGTCCCCCCGGGCAGGGGATGGCCGGGGGCCGTCCGGACGCGAGTCTTGAGCCATGACCAGCATCGAGATCACGAACCTCACCAAGGAGTACGGCGGCAGGACCACGACACGGGCCGTGGACGACCTCACGTTCCGCGTCGAACCGGGCCGCGTCACCGGGTTCCTGGGCCCGAACGGGGCCGGGAAGTCCACCACCATGCGGCTCGTCCTCGGTCTCGACCGCCCCACCTCCGGCACCGCCACCGTCGGCGGCCGGCCCTATCCGGCGCTCGGCGAGCCGCTGCGCACGGTCGGCGCCCTCCTCGACGCGCAGGCCGCGCACCCGTCCCGGACCGGGCGCGACCACCTCCGCTTCCTCGCCGCGGCGAACGGGCTGCCGGCCCGCCGGGTCGACGAGGTGCTGACCGAGACGGGGCTGGAGCCGGCCGCCCGCCGCCGGATCCGCGGCTACTCGCTCGGCATGCGGCAGCGCCTCGGCATCGCCGCCGCGCTCCTCGGCGACCCGGAGGTGCTGATGCTGGACGAGCCGGCCAACGGCCTGGACCCGGAGGGCATCGTCTGGATCCGCGGGCTGCTGCGCCGGCTCGCCGCCGAGGGCCGCGCGGTGCTGGTCTCCAGCCACCTCATGAACGAGACGGCGACCTTCGCCGACCACCTGGTGGTCCTGGGCCGCGGCCGGCTCCTCGCGGACGTGCCGCTGCGGGACTTCATCGACGCCCACAGCCACGCGCGGGTGCGGGTGCGGACCGGGGACCCGCAGCGGCTGAGGACCGTGCTGGCCGGGCGGGGCTGGACCGTCGCGGACTCCGCCGACGAGGACGGCCGGTGGGTGGTGGAGGGCGCCTCCGCCGAGGAGATCGGCGCGGTCACCGCCCGCGAGGGCATCCCGGTCTTCGCACTCGCCGACGAGCGGGCGTCGCTGGAGCAGGCGTACCTCTCGCTCACCTCCGACGCCGCCCAGTTCACCGCCCGCACTCCCCAGGAGGTCTGACCGTGCCCGCCACGCCCACCGGCACCGCCACCGCCACCACCGGCACCGCCAAGCCCAACGCCACCGCCGCCGTCACCGTGCCCGCCGTGCTCCGCTCCGAGTGGATCAAGATCCGGTCGGTCCGGTCGAGCTTCGGCTCGCTCGTCGCCGTCCTCGCGGTCGGCCTCGCCATGAACCTGCTGCTGTACGTGAGCGTGGGCGGGCCCGAGCCGGACGGCAAGGGCGACCCGGTGTTCCGGGCCCTGTTCCACACCAACTTCGCGCAGATCGCGGCCATCGCCTTCGGCGCGACCGCCGTCTCCTCCGAGTACCTGAACGGCGCCCTGCGGAACTCGCTGGCCGCCGTGCCGCGCCGGGGCCTGCTGTACGCGGCGAAGGCGGCGGTGGTCGGCGGCGCCGCGCTCGCCGTGGGGCTGGTGACGTCGTTCGCCGCGTTCTTCGCGGGCCAGGCGTTCGCCGGCGAGCACGCGATCGGCATCGGCGCGCCGGGCGCCCTGCGCGGCTGCTTCGGCGCCGGCCTCTACCTCGCCCTCATAGCCCTGCTCGCCTTCGGCCTCACGTTCCTGCTCCGCAGCGCCGTCGGCTCGCTGAGCATCCTGGTCCCGGCCCTGCTGATGCTGCCGTTCGTCCTCGGCGACATCGCGTCCGGCGCCGCCCAGTACCTGCCCGACCAGGCCGGCACCCGTGTCCTCTACCAGACGCCGACCGGCGACCTGACCGCCTGGACGGGCCTCGGCGTGACCGCCCTCTGGGCCGCCGCGGCCCTGCTGGCGGGCTGGTGGGCGCTGCGCCGCAGGGACGCGTGAGGCCCCCGGGGACGGGCGCGCGTAAATCGCTTGTCGCGCTGCCGGGAGGTTCGTAGGGTGTGGGTACACGCGAAAGGAGGTGATCCGAAAAAATGGTTTCTTTTCGGACTCGTGAGGTGACTGCGGGCTAGCGCCTGCCGTCGCACGAAGTGCACCTCGGCAGGCAAGCTGCCGAAACCCCAGCAGTCACCCGACCCGTGGGCCGCCGGTCAGTCCGGCCGGCTCCCGTCCGAACCTAGGCGGACGGGACCAAGGCCCACGGGTCGTCTGCGTTCCCGCGCCGTTTCCGCGCCGGGGCGACCCCCCGTACCGCTACGGGGCCAGGCGCTCCACGCTCCAGCCGCCGCCGGCGTCCCGCACGTAGCGGAGGCGGTCGTGCAGGCGGTTCTCGTGGCCCTGCCAGAACTCGACCGTGTCCGGCACGACCCGGAAGCCGCCCCAGTGCGGGGGCACCGGGACCTGCTCGGTCTCGGGGTAGCGGGCGGCGAGTTCGTCGTAGCGCGCCAGGAGCGCGTCGCGGGAGGCGATCACCGAGGACTGCTCGCTCGCCCAGGCGCCCAGCTGGGAGCCGTGCGGGCGGGTGCGGAAGTAGGCGGCGGTCTCGTCGCGGCCGGTGCGGGCGGCGCGGCCGGTGACGATGACCTGGCGGGCCAGCGGGTGCCAGGGGAAGAGCAGCGACACGTACGGGTTGGCGGCGAGTTCGGTGCCCTTGCGGGAGCCGTAGTTGGTGAAGAAGACGAAGCCGGCGTCGTCGTAGTGCTTGAGCAGGACCGTGCGGGACGACGGGCGGCCGTCGGGGGTCGCGGTGGAGACGACCATCGCGTTGGGCTCGTGGATCGCCGGACTGGCGGCGGTCTCCTTGAACCAGGCCCCGAACTGCTGGACCGGATCGGGCGCCAGATCGGCCGGGGTGAGTTCCTTGGTGCGGTACTGCTCGCGCATGTCGGCGGGGTCCAGGGCGTCGGTCACGGGGCCATCCTGCCGCAGCACCCCAGTCTGCCCGCCAGGACGTGGCGCCAATCCTCCGTCGCCGGTTCGGCGCAGTGTGCCGGATGTCACGCTTCCCCGCATCATCGGAACCGTACAGACTCGACCGCTGGATGACTGTTCAGTCCCGCCAGCGACCGCCGTTAGGTTGATCGATCATCGATAGAGGGAGCCGCCTGATGTCCGACTTCGTACCGGGCCTCGAAGGAGTCGTCGCGTTCGAGACCGAGATCGCCGAACCCGACAAGGAAGGCGGCGCGCTGCGCTACCGCGGGGTCGACATCGAGGACCTCGTCGGCCACGTCTCCTTCGGCAACGTGTGGGGTCTGCTCGTCGACGGCGCCTTCAACCCCGGCCTGCCGGCCGCCGAACCCTTCCCGATCCCGGTCCACTCCGGTGACATCCGGGTCGACGTGCAGTCCGCGCTCGCGATGCTCGCCCCGGTGTGGGGTCTCAAACCGCTCCTCGACATCTCCGCCGAGCAGGCCCGCGACGACCTCGCCCGCGCCGCCGTCATGGCCCTCTCGTACGTCGCCCAGTCGGCGCGCGGCCAGGGCCTGCCGATGGTGCCGCAGCGCGAGATCGACAAGGCCGAGTCGGTCGTCGAGCGGTTCATGATCCGCTGGCGCGGCGAGCCCGACCCGAAGCACGTCAAGGCCGTCGACGCGTACTGGACCTCGGCCGCCGAGCACGGCATGAACGCCTCCACCTTCACCGCCCGCGTCATCGCCTCCACCGGCGCCGACGTGGCCGCCTCCCTCTCCGGCGCCGTCGGCGCCATGTCCGGCCCGCTGCACGGCGGCGCGCCGTCCCGCGTCCTCGGCATGATCGAGGAGATCGAGCGGACCGGCGACGCCACGGCGTACGTGAAGCAGGCCCTGGACAAGGGCGAGCGGCTGATGGGCTTCGGCCACCGCGTCTACCGCGCCGAGGACCCGCGCGCCCGCGTGCTGCGCCGGACGGCGAAGGAGCTGGACGCGCCGCGCTACGAGGTGGCCGCCGCGCTGGAGAAGGCGGCGCTGGAGGAGCTGCACAACCGCCGTCCGGACCGCGTCCTCGCGACGAACGTCGAGTTCTGGGCGGCGATCGTGCTGGACTTCGCCGAGGTCCCGGCGCACATGTTCACGTCGATGTTCACGTGTGCCCGTACGGCCGGCTGGTCGGCGCACATCCTGGAGCAGAAGCGCACCGGCCGCCTGGTCCGCCCGTCGGCCCGCTACACGGGCCCCGGCCAGCGGGACCCGCGCGAGATCGAGGGCTACGCCGACATCGTCGGCTGACCCTCCGGGTGCAGGAGGAGCTCCGCGTGGTGCCGCGCCGCGACCAGCGGATGGGCGCGGAGCTTCCCTTTCAGGGCGTTTTTCCCGTACTCGGCGAACAGCGGGTTCGCCGGGTCGGTCGTGACGCCGGGCGCCCGGTCCGCGTACGGGAAGTCGAGCGGGGCGATCCGAGCGTCGAGTCGCGGGTTGTAGAAGAACGGCACGGAGAACCGCTCGGTGGCGCCGGGCGGGGAGACCACCCGGTGGTTGGTGGCGATCAGGTAGCCGTTCGTCGCGACTTCGAGGAGTTCGCCGAGGTTGACGACGAAGGCGCCGGGCAGCGGCGGCACGTCGTGGAAGTTCCCGTCCTCGCGCTGCACCTGGAGGCCGCCGACCTGGTCCTGGAGCAGCAGGGTGAGGAAGCCGTAGTCCTTGTGGGCGCCGACGCCCTGGTCGTCGCCCTCGCCGCTGCTGCCGGGGTAGCGCACCAGCTTGAGCTGCGGGTGGGCGCGGGGGCCGAAGATGTCGTCGTAGAAGTCGGGGGCCGCGCCGATCGAGGCCAGCAGCTCGTGCAGCAGCTTCCCGGCGACGCCGCTGAGCCGGTCGATCCAGTGGAGGGCGGCCGTGCGCAGCTCGGGCAGGGCCTCGGGCCACTGGTTGGGGCCTTCCAGCCACCAGTAGGGGGGCTCCCAGGGGGCGGGGGCGCGGGCGGGCAGCTCGGCGCCGATGTCGAGCTGGTCGCGCCAGTCGCGGGCGCCCTGGGTGCGTTCGTCGCCGACCCGGGTGTAGCCGCGGAAGTGCGGGGAGTTGAGGTTGTCGAGGGCGCGCCGGTCGGCTTCGGGGAGGGCGAAGAAGGCGCGCATGGCGTCGGTGAGGGCGCGGGTCTCGGCCTCGGTCACGCCGTGTCCGACGAGCTGGAAGAAGCCGACGTCGTGGGCGGCGGAGTGCAGCTGGGCGTGGAGCAGCCGGCGGGCGTGCGGGCCGCGGTCGGCGGCGGAGAGGTCGACGATGGGGAGCTGCGAGGCGTACGAGGTGGTGGGGGCAGCGAGGGGTGCGCTGAGGCTCATGGATGCGTCCGCGGGGTGTACGGGTCCCGGGGCGGCCGCCGGGGTGGGGCGGGGGCCGCGGGTGCCGGTCGACAGGGGTCGGTGAGGGGACCCTGCGGGGCGGCTGGTGGTGCCCCTCGGGTCAGGCGGCGCGGCGACAGCTCATGCTCGTGACGCGGACGAAGTCCACGTGACGGCGGCGTACGAGCGTAGGCATGCGACCAGCGTACTGCGGCCCCGGCGGATCGCCTGTGGCCCGCGTCACACCGGTCGGCGGGGGCGGGGGTCTGGCCGCCGGGGCGGCGGGTACGCGAAGATCGCCGCCTCGCATGTCACGCGCATGCCAATCGTCTCGTCGCCGCGTCCCCGCGCAGGAGGATGTCCATGACCGCCCGCCGCACCGCCCGCCGCCTCCTGGCCGCCGCCGCCGTCACCCTGGCCGCCGCCTCCCTCACCCCCGCCGCCACGGCCGGCGCCGCCGCACCCGCGCCCGCCCCGCAGGGCCGGGTCTTCATGGTCAACCCCGTGCAGGCCACCGGCGACCAGACCCTCGCCGACCACAAGGACGCCGCGAGCGACGTGCCCGCCTCCGCGTACGCCCTCGCCACCCTCCGCAACCTCGACGCGAGCGGCGGCCTCTCCGGGAAGTGGGTGACGGTCCGCTCCGAGACCGGCAACCCCGCGAAGGTCTCCCAGGCCGCCTCGTACGACCGCTCCGACGACGAGTTCGAGCAGGTCATGGCGTACTTCTGGGTCAACGAGGGCCAGGAGTACCTGCAGAGCCTCGGCTTCGGCACCGAACTGCCCGGCGCCAACGACCGCGTCCAGCCCGTCCGCCTCAACCAGTGGGGCGCCGACAACTCCTACTTCACCGACAAGAAAGCCGAGATCCGCTTCGGCAAGGGCGGCGTGGACGACGCCGAGGACGCCGAGGTGATCCTCCACGAGTACGGCCACGCCGTGCACCACGCCCAGGTCCCCGGCTTCGGCACCTCCGTCGAGGCCGGCTCCATCGGCGAGGCGTTCGGCGACTACCTCGCCGTCGCCGTCGGCCGGCACGCCGTCGCCAAGTACGGCTGGCCCATGAAGGCCGAGGAGGCGTGCGTCGCCGACTGGGACGCCACCGGCTACAGCGCCGCCCCGCACTGCCTGCGCCGCCTCGACGGCACCAAGACCTACGCCGACCGCGAGGGCGAGGTCCACGCCGACGGCGAGATCTGGTCCCGCGCCCTCTTCGACATCCGCCAGGCCCTCGGCGCCCGCACCGCCGACCGGATCGTCGTCAACGCCCAGTTCGGCTTCGCGCCCGACACCAGCTTCGAGGCCGCCGCCCGCACCACGATCGCCACCGCACAGCGCATGTACGGCACGCAGGCCGCCACGGCGGTGCGCGACGCTTTCCGGGCCCGGGAGATCCCCGGCATCTGACCTGTCGCCGACGGGGAGGCGTACGGCACAGTGGACGGCGTGCTGATCACCGTCGCGGACGTCGAAGCCGCAGCCGAACGCCTCACCGGACACGTCGTACGGACCCCGACCCTGCCGAGCCCCGGTCTCACCGACCTGCTCGGCGCCGACGTCACCGTCAAGCTCGAACTCCTGCAGCGCACCGGATCGTTCAAGGCCCGCGGCGCCGCCGCCAAGCTGCTGGCGCTGGCCCCGGCCGAACGCGCCGCGGGCGTCGTCGCCGTCAGCGGCGGCAACCACGGCATCGCGGTCGCCGTGATGGCCGGCGCGCTCGGCGTCCGCGCCACCGTCGTCATGCCCCGGTCCGCGCCCGCCCGCGCGGTGGACCGCGCCCGGGCCGCCGGCGCGGAGGTGCGCCTCGCCGACTCCATGAAGGAGGCGTTCGCCCTCATGGACGAGCTGTGCGACCAGGGCCTCACCCTCGTCCACCCCTTCGACGACCCGCTGGTCGTCGCCGCCCAGGGCACCGTCGGCCTGGAGTTCGCCGACGACGCCGGGGACCTCACCGACGTCCTCGTCAGCATCGGCGGCGGCGGGCTCGTCGCCGGCGTCGCCACCGCGCTGCGCGCCCGCCGCCCCGGCGTGCGGATCTGGGGCGTGGAGACCGACGGCGCGCACGCCATGACGGCGGCGCTGGCCGCCGGGGGCCCGGTGCCGGTGGAGCTGACCTCCGTGGTCAGCACGCTGAGCGCCCCCGCGGTCTCCGCGCTCACCCACGCGCACGTGGCCGCGCTGGTCGAGGACGTGCTCACGGTGCCGGACGCGGAGGCCGTCCAGGGCACCCTGGACCTCGCCGAGCACGCCAAGGTGTGGGCCGAGCCCGCCGCCGGCTGCCTCCTCCCGGCCGCCCGCCGGGTCCTGGACCGCGTCGGCCCGGACGCCCGCCTGGGCCTCGTCGTCTGCGGCGGCAACACGACGACGGCCGACGTCGCCGCCTGGGCCGACCGCTTCGGCCTGCGCGGCCAGGCGGCCGGGCGGGTGGACCGCTAGCCGCCCAGCACCTCGTCGATCAGCCGCGCCCACTGGGCGACCACCCGGTCGCGGCGGGCGGTGTCGTCGGTGAGGAGGGTCGCGAGGCCGAGGCCCCGGGCCATGTCGAGGAGGCCCTGCACGGTCTCCCGGACCCCGGGCCGCGACTCGTCGGCACCGAGCAGCTCGACGGCGATCCGGTGCGACTCGCGGCCCACCCGGGCCTCCAGCTCCGCGACCCGGTCGCGGAGCTGGTCCTCGTGCGCGGCGGCCACCCACAGCTGGAGCGCGGCGCGGAAGAGGGGGCCGGTGTAGAGGCCGACGAGCGCGGCGACGGTCTGCGCCCGGTCGTCGGTGGGCAGCGCCCGCAGCGCCTGCGAGCGCTCCTCCGCGACGTACTCGACCGCCGCCGTGAACAGATCCTCGCGGGTCGGGAAGTGGTGCTGCGCGGCGCCCCGCGACACCCCGGCCCGTTCGGCGACGACGGCCACCGTGGAGCCCGCCCAGCCGTAGTCGGCGAGGCACGCCACGGCGGCCTCCAGGAGCCGCTGCCGGGTGGCGCGGCTCCGGTCCTGCTTGGGGCTCCGGTCGGACGCCGCGGGTCCGCCGGGCCGGGGCGCGGTCACAGCCGCCATTCGGGGTCCCGTCGTTCGAGGAAGGCCGTCATGCCCTCGCGCGCCTCGGCGGAGGCGAAGAGCGTGGCCGACCTCTGCACGAGGTCCTCCGCGTCGCGCTCGAAGGTCTCCAGGACTCTAGCGGTGACCAGCCGCTTCGCCTCGCGCAGCCCCTGCGGCGAGGCGGCCCGCAGACCGTCCAGGACGGCGTCGAGCTGGTCGTCGCCGGCCGTGACGAGGCCCATCGCGCGCGCCTCCGGGACACCGAACCGCTCGCCCGTCAGATAGTGCCGGGCCGCCGCCCTCGGCTCCAGCCGCGGCAGCAGGGTCAGCGAGATCACGGCGGGCGCGACCCCGAGGCGGACCTCGGTGAGCGCGAAGTCCGCGCCCTCCCCCGCGAGCACGATGTCGCAGGCGCCGAGCAGCCCGAGGCCGCCCGCGCGGGCCCGACCGCCGGCGGTGACGTGCCCGACGACCGGCTTCGGCAGCTCCACGACCTGCCGCAGCAGGTCGACGAAGGCGTACGGGCTCGGCGGCGCCTTCAGGTCGGCGCCCGCGCTGAACGTGGTGCCCGTGTGGGTGAGGACCACCGCCCGCACGGCGGGGTCCTTCCCGGCCGCCGCCAGCGCCTCGCCGAGTGCGGCGACGAGTCCGGCCGACAGGGCGTTGCGGGTGTCCGGGGAGTCGAGGGCGAGGGTGGCGATCCCCCGCTCCTCGGTGACGGCGACCAGGGTCATGGCGGTACCTCAGCTCTCTCGCAGCTCGCGGCGCAGGATCTTTCCGGAGGCGGCCCGGGGCACCGCGTCGACGAACTCGACGGCCCGGACCTTCTTGTACGGGGCGACCCGGGCGGCCACGTGGGCCATGACCTCCTCGGCGGTGAGCCCGGGCGCGGCCGGCTGGCGCACCACGAACGCCTTGGGCACCTCCGTGCCGTCGGCGTCCGTCACCCCGATGACGGCGGCGTCGGCGACGCCCTCGTGGGTGAGGAGCAGGGCCTCCAGCTCGGCCGGGGCGACCTGGAAGCCCTTGTACTTGATGAGTTCCTTCACCCGGTCCACGACGTACAGCCAGCCGTCGGCGTCGACCCGCCCGACGTCGCCGGTGTGCACCCAGCCGTCGGCGTCGATCATCGCGGCGGTGGCGTCCGGCCGCCCCAGGTACCCCTTCATGACCTGCGGCCCCCGGATGGCGATCTCGCCCTCCTCCCCCGGCGCCGCGTCCTTCGCCGGGTCGTCGAGCGACAGGATCCGCATCTCGGTGGAGGGCAGCAGCTTCCCGACGGTGCCGGGCGGCGGGTGCTCCACGGAGAGCGGCGTGACGTGCGTCCCCGGGGACAGCTCGGTCATGCCGTACGCCTGCCGCACCGGCGGCAGCCCGAGCCGCTGCGAGCACGCCTCGGCGAGCGCCGCGTCGAGCGGGGCGGCGGCCGAGACGATGTACTCCAGCGAGGACAGGTCGTAGTCGGCGACGGCGGGGTGCTTGGCGAGCGCGAGCACGATCGGCGGGGCCACGTACAGGCCGTTGATGCGGTGCCGCTGGATCGCGCCGAGGAAGGTGTCGAGCTCGAAGCGGGGCAGGACGACGACGGTGGCGCCCTTGCGGAGGGGCGCGTTCATGAGGGCCGTCAAACCGTATATGTGAAAGAAGGGGAGCACCGCGAGGATCCGGTCGCCCGGGCCCATCGGGATGAAGGGCTCCAGCTGCGCCAGGTTCGTCGCGATGGAGGCGTGGGTGAGCATCACGCCCTTGGGGGTGCCGGTGGTGCCGGAGGAGTACGGGAGGGCGGCGACGTCCTCGGCGGGGTCGACGGCGATCTCCGGCTCGGGCGCGGCGGAGGCGAGGAACGCCTGGAGCGACCGGGTGCCGTCCTCCGCCGTGTCGCAGACGAAGATCTCCTCGACGCCGCCCGCCAGTTCGGCGGCGGCCCGGGCGGCCGGGAGGAGCGGCGAGACGGTGACGATCCAGCGCGCCGCCGAGTCCCGCAGCTGCTTGGCGAACTCCTCGGGCGTGGCCAGCGGGTGGACGGTGGTGACGGCGGCGCCGGCGCGGGTGGCGGCGTAGAACGCGACCGGGAAGAGCACGGTGTTGGGGCTGTGCAGCGCGAGCACGTCGCCCTTGCGCACCCCGGCCTCCGCGAGTCCGGCGGCGACCCGCCGGTGGAAGGCGTCGACCTGCGCGTACGTGAGCGTCAGGCCGCCGGCGCCGTCGACCAGCGCGGGCGCGTCACCGAAGGCGGCGGCCCCGCCGAGGACGGCGTCGTGGATGGGGACGGACAGGGCGGGGACGGGCTCGTACTCGCTGTGGAACACCATGCGTGACCCCCTGGAGAGGTGGAAGGTGGCCGCCAGGATCGCCCGTGCGGGGACCGCTTGGGGAGACCCTGGCAGCACCCCGCGAAACAATCAAGCGCGCATGCATGGTTTACGAGGGGTCCTGCGTGCGCAGGGGCGGGTCACTCGCAGGCGACGCCGTCGCCGTCGCGGTCCAGCTTGCGGCTGTAGCCGGGCTCGCCCGCGTGGATCGGGGCGGCGCCGGCGGCCCGGACGGCCGTGCAGTTGGCGTAGTAGACCTGCTCGGGCTCCGGCTCGGCCGTCTCCGGCGGCTGGGTCGTCTGGACGGGCTTCGGGGCCCGCGTGGTCGGGGCCTGGGTCGTGGGCTCGGGGGCCCGGGTGGTCGGCGCCTCGGTCGTGGGCTCCGGAGTGGGGGTCGGGGTGGGGGTCGGGGTGGGGGTGGGTATGGGCGCCTCGGTCGTCGGTTCCGGCGCCGGCGTGGGCGGCTCGGTGGTCGGCTCGACCGTGGGCGTCGGCGCGGGCGACGCGGTCGTCGGCGCCGGGTCGGCCGTCGCCGACGCCGTCACGGCCGGCTTCGGGTCGTCGCCCGGCGTCTTCGGCTCCTTCTCCGGCTCCTGGACCAGGATCAGCACGAACCACAGCGCGGACAGCACCGTCGCCACGGTCTTCGTCCGGGTCGTCCACCGGCCCAGCCACGCCAGGACGATGCCCGCGGGCGGGAGCAGCACGAGCAGCGTGACGATCAGCGCCGGGTGCTGCCACCACCGGCGCGGCGGCTGCCACGCCGGGGCGGGCTGGTACGGGTTGGTCTGCGGGTACACGCGCGACTCCAGGGACGTGAAGGGACCACGGCACCGAGCGGGGTGCCGTGGCCGTGGATCGTACACAGGACCTTCACAACCGGGGTGCGGTTTCCGGGACTCGGTACAGGACTCCGTACAGGACTCAGTACGGGACTCCGTCCGCGACTCAGTACGACTTGGGCAGTCCCAGGGAGTGGGTCGCGACGAAGTTGAGGACCATCTCCCGGCTGACCGGCGCGATCCGGGCCACGCGGGACGCCGGGATCAGCCGGGCGAGGCCGAACTCCTTGGTGAGGCCGTTGCCGCCGAGGGTGTGGACGGCGGTGTCGACGGCCTTCACGCACGCCTCGCCCGCCGCGTACTTCGCCATGTTGGCGGCCTCGCCCGCGCCGAGGTCGTCGCCCGCGTCGTACAGCTTCGCCGCCTTCTGCATCATCAGCCGGGCGAGTTCGAGCTCGACGTGCGCCTGGGCGAGCGGGTGGGCGATGGCCTGGTGGGCGCCGATCGGCGTCTTCCACACCTGCCGCTCCTTCGCGTACGCGACGGCCCGGCCGAGGGCGTAGCGGCCCATGCCGATCGCGAACGCGGCCGTCATGATCCGCTCCGGGTTGAGCCCGGCGAAGAGCTGGAGCAGCCCCGCGTCCTCGTCACCGACCAACGCGTCCGCCGGCAGCCGCACGTCGTCGAGGGTCAGCTCGAACTGCTTCTCATCCGCGTCGAGTTCCATCTCGATCTGGCGGCGCCCGAAACCGGGGGTGTCACGCGGCACGATGAAGAGGCACGCCTTCAGGTTCCCGGTGCGGGCGTCCGACGTGCGGCCGACGATCAGGGTCGCGTCCGCGATGTCGACGCCGGAGACGAACACCTTCCGGCCGTTGAGGACCCAGCCGTCCCCGGTGCGGGTGGCCGTCGTCGTGATCCGGTGCGAGTTGGACCCGGCGTCCGGCTCAGTGATGCCGAACGCCATCGTCCGCGACCCGTCCGCGAGACCCGGCAGCCACGCCGCCTTCTGCTCCTCCGTGCCGAAGCGGGAGATGACCGTCCCGCAGATCGCCGGCGAGACGACCATCATCAGCAGCGGCGCGCCGGCCGCGCCCGCCTCCTCCAGGACGATGGACAGCTCGGCCATGCCGCCGCCCCCGCCGCCGTACTCCTCCGGCAGGTTCACGCCCAGGTAGCCGAGCTTCCCCGCCTCCGCCCACAGCGCCGCCCGGTCGAAGCCGGGGCCGTGGCGGCGGCCCAGCGCGGAGACGGCGGCGCGGAGTTCGGTGTGCTCGGCCGGTTCGATGTCGGTGCTCATACGGTCTGGTCCTCCTGTGCATCGGTCTGTACGACGGCGAGCAGGGCACCGACCTCGACCTGGCGGCCGGGGACGGCGTGGAGCGCGGTGAGCGTGCCGGAGGCGGGAGCGGCGACCTTGTGCTCCATCTTCATCGCCTCCAGCCAGAGCAGCGGCTGCCCGGCGGTCACCCGGTCGCCGGCGGCGAGCCCGTCGGCGACCCGGACGACGGTGCCGGGCATCGGGGCGAGCAGGGAGCCGGGGAGGACCTGCTCGCGCGGGTCGGTGAAGCGGGGGCGGGCCGCGAGCCGGTACGGGCCGGCGTGGACGATCCCGTCCCCGTACGACGCCACCGGGAAGTCCCGCACGACACCGCCCGTTTCCAGGCGTACGCGGTCGGGCGCGGCGCTCACCACCCGGACGCCCTCCGGCGCCGTGACCTCGAAGCCGCCGTCGCGGGTCGGCCGGTAGCGGACCTCGTGGTCCCCGTACGTCCGGGTCTGGTCCGCCGAGCGGACGTTCCGCCAGCCGCCGCCGAACCGGCCGCCGGCCCGGGCCGCGTCGGCGACGGCGGCGGCGACGGCCGCGTGGCCCTCCCCGTCGCGGGGCCGGGCGAGCGCGTCCAGGTGCCGCTCGTAGAAGCCGGTGCCGAGCCGGTCGGCGTCCAGGAAGTCCGGGTGCCGCAGCGAGGCGACGAGCAGGTCGCGGTTGGTGACCGGGCCGTGGATCACGGCCCGTTCCAGCGCGTGGGCGAGCCGGCGGACCGCCTCGGCGCGGGTCGGCGCGTGCGCGACGGCCTTCGCGAGCATGGCGTCGTAGTGCACGGGCACCGTGTCGCCGGAGGCGTAGCCGGTGTCGACGCGCACGCCGGGCACCGCGAAGGCGTGCAGGGCGCCGGTCTGCGGGGCCCAGCCCGCCGCCGGGTCCTCCGCGTACAGCCGGGCCTCCACCGCGTGGCCCCGGGGCGCCGGCGGCTCGGGCGGCAGCGGGGTGCCCTCGGCGACGGCGATCTGGAGGGCGACCAGGTCGACGCCGTACACCTCCTCCGTCACCGGGTGCTCCACCTGGAGGCGGGTGTTCATCTCCAGGAAGTGCGCCCGGCCCCCGGCGACCAGGAACTCCACCGTGCCCGCCCCGACGTACCCGACGGCTTTCGCCGCCTTCACCGACCGCGCGTACAGCTCCTCGACGAGCGCGGGCGGCAGCCCCGGCGCCGGGGCCTCCTCGATCACCTTCTGGTGCCGGCGCTGCAGCGAGCAGTCCCGGGTGCCGAGCGTCCACACCGTGCCGTGCGCGTCGGCGAGGACCTGCACCTCGACGTGCCGGCCGTCCTCCACGTACGGCTCGACGAACACCTCGCCGTCCCCGAAGGCGCTCTCCGCCTCGGCCGCCGCCGCCTTCAGCGCCGCGTCCAGCTCGCCGAGCTCGCGCACCACCCGCATGCCGCGCCCGCCGCCGCCCGCCGCCGCCTTCACCAGCACCGGCAGGTCGGCCCCGGTGACGTCGGTGAGCGGGGCGACGCCCATCAGCTCCTTCGCCCGGGTCTTCGACGCCATCGCCTCGACGGCCTCCGGCGGCGGCCCGATCCACACCAGCCCGGCGGCCGTCACGGCCCGCGCGAAGTCCGCGTTCTCGGAGAGGAAGCCGTAACCGGGGTGGACGGCGTCCGCGCCGGCCGCGAGCGCCGCCGCCACGACGAGGTCGCCCCGCAGGTACGTCTCCGCGGGCGCCGCCCCCGGCAGCCGGACCGCCGCGTCCGCCTCCCGCACGTGCAGGGCGTCCGCGTCGGCGTCGGAGTGCACGGCGACGGTCGCGATGCCCAGCTCGCGGCAGGTGCGGAAGACGCGGCAGGCGATCTCGCCGCGGTTCGCCACAAGGACGGTCCTGATCACGTGAAGCCTCACATTCGGAAGACGCCGAAGCCGCCGCGCGCGCCCTCGACCGGTGCCGTGTGGATCGCGGACAGGCACAGCCCGAGGACCGTGCGCGTGTCGCGGGGGTCGATCACCCCGTCGTCGTAGAGCAGGCCGGACAGGAACACCGGCAGCGACTCGGACTCGATCTGCGCCTCGACGAGCGCCCGCAGCCCCGCGTCCGCCTCCTCGTCGTACGGCTGCCCCTTCGCCGCCGCCGACGCCCGCGCCACGATCGACAGCACCCCGGCGAGCTGCTGCGGCCCCATGACCGCCGACTTGGCGCTCGGCCACGCGAACAGGAACCGGGGGTCGTAGGCCCGGCCGCACATGCCGTAGTGCCCGGCGCCGTAGCTCGCCCCCATGAGGACCGACAGGTGCGGCACCTTCGAGTTCGCCACCGCGTTGATCATCATCGCGCCGTGCTTGATGATGCCGCCCTGCTCGTACTCCCTGCCGACCATGTAGCCGGTGGTGTTGTGCAGGAACAGCAGCGGGATGTCCCGCTGGTTCGCGAGCTGGATGAACTGCGCGGCCTTCTGCGACTCGGCGGAGAACAGCACCCCCTGCGCGTTGGCGAGGATCCCCACCGGATAGCCGTGCAGCCGCGCCCACCCGGTCACCAGCGACGCCCCGTACAGCGGCTTGAACTCGTCGAAGTCCGAGCCGTCCACGAGCCGGGCGATCACCTCGCGCGGGTCGAACGGCGTCTTCAGGTCCCCCGGCACGATCCCGAGCAGCTCCTCCGGGTCGTACTTCGGCGGCTGCGCGAGCGGCGGATCCGGGTGCGCCTTGCGGTGGTTGAGCCGGGCGACGATCCGGCGAGCCTGCCGGATCGCGTCCGCCTCGTCGACGGCGTAGTGGTCGGCGAGCCCCGACACGCGCGCGTGCATCGCCGCGCCGCCCAGCGACTCGTCGTCGCTCTCCTCGCCCGTCGCCATCTTCACCAGCGGCGGCCCGCCGAGGAACACCTTCGACCGCTCCTCGATCATCACCGTGTGATCGGACATGCCGGGCACGTACGCCCCTCCGGCCGTCGAGTTGCCGAAGACGACCGCGACCGTCGGGATGCCGGCGGCGGACAGCCGGGTGAGGTCACGGAAGAGCGCCCCGCCCGGGATGAAGATCTCCTTCTGCGACGGCAGGTCGGCGCCGCCGGACTCGACCAGCGAGATCACCGGGAGCCGGTTGGCGTACGCGATCTCGTTGGCGCGCAGCGCCTTCTTCAGCGTCCACGGGTTGGAGGCGCCGCCGCGCACGGTCGGGTCGTTGGCGGTGATCAGGCACTCGACGCCCTCGACGACGCCGATGCCGGTGACCAGCGACGCGCCCACCGGGTAGGCGCTGCCCCAGGCGGCGAGCGGCGACAGCTCCAGGAACGGCGAGTCCGGGTCGACCAGCAGCTCGATCCGCTCGCGGGCCAGCAGCTTGCCGCGCTTCCGGTGCCGGGCGGTGTACTTCTCGCCGCCGCCGGCGAGCGCCTTGGCGTGCTCGGCGTCGAGCGCGGCGAGCTTCTCCAGCATCGCGGCCCGATGCTCCCGGTAGTCGGTTCCGCCGGTGTCGAGGGCGGAGGCGAGGACGGTCACGGCAGTTCCTCCGGGTCGGGGCGGGCGGTCACGGCGGGTCCTCCGGAAGGTCGGGGCGGGCGGAACGGGGCGGGTGGAACGGCGGCGGGCGGCACGGGGCGGGCGGTCACAGCAGTTCGGCCGGTACGTCGACGTGCCGGGAGCGGAGCCATTCGCCGAGGGCCTTCGCCTGCGGGTCGAACCGGGCCTGCGAGGCGACGCCCTCGCCGAGCAGCCCGGCGACGGTGAAGTTCAGCGCCCGCAGATTCGGCAGCACGTGCCGGGTGACGTCCAACTCAGCTGTCTCCGGCAGCAGTTCGCGGAACATGTCGACGGTCAGCGTGTGCGCGAGCCACCGCCACTCCGCCTCCGTCCGCACCCACACCCCCACGTTCGCGTCGCCGCCCTTGTCGCCGCTGCGGGCGCCCGCGATCCTCCCGAGCGGCGCGCGGACGGTCGCGCCGCGCGGCAGCGGCGGCGTAAGGTCCGGCGCGGGCACGGGCTCCAGGGCGCGGGTCTCCGGCGGCACGGGGACGGGGAGACGGGTCCCGTCGGGCAGCACGGCCGTGTGCGGGACGTCGGCGGCGGGCACGTACGCGGTCTCGAAGACCCCGTAGGGGGCGCCCCTGCCGGGCGGGGCGGTGACGTGGAAGCCCGGGTAGCTCGCCAGGGCCAGCTCGATCGCCGCGCCCGTCACCGTCCGGCCCACCTTCCCCGGGTCCTGGTCGCGGACGACGAGCCGGAGCAGCGCGCTCGCGGTCTCCTCGGTGGCGGCGTCCTCCCGGTCGGTGCGGGCCAGCTCCCAGCGGACCTCGGCCGGCGGGTCGGCGGCGAGCGCGGCGCCGACCTGGGCGCGGACGAGCGCCGCCTTCGCCTCCACGTCGAGGCCGGTCAGGACGAAGACGACCTCGTTGCGGTGGCCGCCGAGCCGGCAGCGGCCCGCCTTCAGCACCGGCGGCGGCGCCTCGCCCCGCACGCCGTCGATCCGCACCCGGTCGGGCCCGTCCTGCGCGAGCCGGACGGTGTCCAGCCGGGCCGTCACGTCGGGCCCGGCGTACCGGGCGCCGGCCGTCTCGTACAGCAGCTGGGCGGTGACGGTGTCGACGTCGACGAAGCCGCCGGTGCCGGGGTGCTTGGTGACGACCGCGGACCCGTCCTCGTACAGCTCGGCGAGCGGGAAGCCGGGCCGGACGAGGTCCCGGCCGGCGTGCTCGCGGAAGAAGGCGTAGTTGCCGCCGGTGGCCTGGGTGCCGCACTCCAGGACGTGCCCGGCGACGACGGCCCCGGCGAGCCGGTCGTACTCCTCCGGGCCCCAGCCGAAGTGCCACTGCGCGGGCCCGGTGACGAGCGCCGCGTCGGTCACCCGGCCGGTGACGACGACGTCCGCGCCGCCCGCGAGACAGGCCGCGATCCCGGCGCCGCCGAGGTAGGCGTTGGCGGTCAGCACGCCCGGCCCGGCCGGCAGCCGGTCGCCCTCGACGTGCGCGACCCGCACCGGAAGGCCCAGCTTCGCGGCCAGCTCCCGCAGGGCGTCGGCGAGCCCGGCCGGGTTGAGCCCGCCGGCGTTGGCGACGATCCGGACCCCGCGCTCGTGGGCGAGCCCCAGCCCGTCCTCCATCTGCCGCAGGAACGTCTTCGCGTATCCGCCGGACGGGTCCTTCAGCAGGTCCCGGCCGAGGATGAGCATGGTCAGCTCGGCGAGGTAGTCCCCGGTGAGAACGTCGAGCGGGCCGCCCGTCAGCATCTCCCGGACCGCGTCGAACCGGTCGCCGTAGAACCCGGACGCGTTCCCGATCCGCAGCGGCCTCACCGCGCACCCCCCTTCGGCGCGCGCCCCCGCGGCGCGCGCCCCGCCCCGACGGGCCCCGCGAACGCCTGGGCGATGCGCAGCCAGTGCTCCGCGTCGGCGCCCTCGGCCCGCAGCCCGGTGTCGTCCCGGTGCACCCGCTGGGTGACCAGCAGGCAGAAGTCCAGCGCGGTCCCGGTGACCCGCTGGGCCGCGTCCTCCGGCCCGTACGCCCACACCTCCCCGTCCGGGGACACGAGCTCCACCCGCACCGGCTCGGCCGGAGGCCGCTGCCCCCGCGCGTAGTAGGCGTAGTCACGGGCCCGGTGCCCGATCCAGGCGACGTGCCGCAGCCGCGCGGTCGGCTTCCGTACGGCCCCGAGGGCGTCGGCCACGTCCTGGCCGTGCGCCCAGGTCTCCATCAGCCGCGCGGTCGCCATCGCCGGCGCGCTCATCGGCGGCCCGTACCAGGGGAACCGCCCGCCCGGCGCCACCCCGAGCAGCGCCTGGCGCAGCCGCTCCCGCCCCTCCCGCCAGCGCGCGAGCAGCACGGCGGGCGGCAGCGCGGCCCCCTCCTCGGCCCCGTCGTCGACGAACCGCTCCGGCGCGACGACCGCCTTCTCCACCTCGGCGGCGAACGCGTCGCCGTCGGTGATCGCGAGCAGCGCGGCCCGGTCGGTCCAGGCGAGGTGCGCGATCTGGTGGGCGACGGTCCAGCGCGGGGCGGGCGTCGGCCGGCCCCATTCCTCGTCGGCCAACTCGGCGACGAGCGCGTCGAGTTCGTCGCCTTCGGCGCGCAGGTCGGCGATGACCGCGCGAACGGCGGCGGGGTCGGACACGGTGCGCTCCCCTCGGGAGGACGGGCCTGAGGAGTCGGAGCATGGCAGCGATCCGCAAAACAATCAAGCGTGCTTGCTTGAAAAAAGTCCCGGCCGGGCCGATGAGTTCCGGCCGCGCGCACCGTCCTAGATCATGAAAGCGACCGCAGCAGCAGAGAGATCCGAGGCACCGACATGCGCACGCTCATCAGCACCGCCTTCGTCTCCCTCGACGGCGTCGTCGAGGCCCCCGGCGGCGAGGAGGGCTACCGGAACTCCGGCTGGACCTTCAAGGACCTCGACTTCCTGCCGGAGGCGTACGAGATCAAGGGCCGCGAGCAGCAGGAGGCGACCGCGATGCTGCTCGGCCGGGTCAGCTACGAGGCGTTCAGCCCGGTGTGGCCGTGCATGGCGGAGTTCGCCGACTACAAGGAGATGCCGAAGTACGTCGTCTCCACCACCCTCACCGACGGCGACCTGGTCCCCGGCTGGGGCCCGACGACGATCCTGCGCTCGGTCGAGGACGTCGCCGCCCTGAAGGAGACCGAGGGCGGACCGGTCATCATGCACGGCAGCGCGTCGCTGAACCGCGCCCTCTCCGACGCCGGCCTGATCGACCGCTACCACCTGCTGGTCTTCCCGGTCCTCCTCGGCGCCGGCAAGCGCCTCTTCAGCACCACGGACAAGGACGCCCAGAAGCTGAAGCTCGTCGAGCACGAGGCGTACGCGAACGGCATCCAGAAGCAGGTCTTCGACGTCGTCCGCTGACGGCGGGTACGGGGTCGTCCGCCCGGCCGCTAGGAGGCGCGGCGGCGCGGCCTCGGGACCAGTTCGCCGCCGCAGTTGGGGCAGGTGCCGGCCATCTCCTCCGTACAGGGCACGCAGAAGGTGCACTCGTACGAGCAGATCCGGGCGGGTCCGTCGGCCGGCAGGGCCGTCGTCTCACAGCGTTCGCAGCGGTCGCGCATCTCCAGGGCCATGCGCCCATGATCGGCGGGCGGGAGCGGCCACCGAAACAGGGAGACGGCCGGAGAACGACAGGATCGGGCCACGGAGGCGCGAACCCGGAGCCGGTGGCCGGAATGCCGCGCGAACCCGGAGCCGGTGGGCTGGACTGCCGGCGCGCACCCGGAGCCGGAGGGCTGGAATGTCCCCGCCCCCATTGACGCCGCACCCGGCCCGCCCCACCCTCGGAAGGATCGGTGGCGGGCGAGGGGGGTCGTCGTGGACTGGTGGGACGCGCTCGGCGTGTGCGCGCTCTTCGCGGGCTTCCTCGCCCCCGGCGCGTTCCGCGGCGCCCGCGCGCGGTGGCGGCTCGGCGGGATGCGGCAGGGACGGCGGGTCGCGGTGCCCTGCCGGTACTGGACCGAGGGCGGCCGGAGCCCGTACCCGCGGAACCCGGTCACCGGGCACCTCCTCAGCGGCAGCCTCGCCTTCCGGTCCCGCTGGCGGCGCACCGTCCCGCTCCCCCACGGCCTCACCGGCCACACCTCGAACGCGGCCCGGGACAGGGAGTGGGGCCTGATGCGGTACTCCGCCCCGGACGGCTCCCAGCACGTCTTCGAGGTGCCGGCGCAGGAGGCCGACGCCCTCGACGACGCCATCGCCGCCGGCCAGGGCGCCGGACTCGACGTGCCCGTCTCCGTCACCCGCGCGGGCGGCCCGCCCGTCTACCGCCCGCTGCTCGCCGCGGTCCTCGCCGGCCTGGTGCTCGGCGCCGCCTCCGCGCTCACCGGACACCCCGGCCTCGTCGTCCTCGCCGTCTTCGGCGCCCTGTACGCGGTCGCGCAGGCGGTCGCCGCCGCCGTGTTCCTGGTCGAGGAGCGGCGCGCCTGGCCGGAGGCGTACGGCAAGCGCCGCCCCGCCGCCCCCTGACCGCCCTACGCGCCCACCGCCGCCTTCTGCGTACGGACCGCGCCGATGCTCGCCCCGATGACGAGCGCGATGGCGAGTGCGTCGGTCACCGACAGCGCCTGGTGCAGGATGAAGAAGCCGGCGCCCGCCGCGATGGCCGGTTCCAGACTCATCAGGACGGCGAAGGTGGGGGCGGGCAGACGGCGCAGGGCGAGGAGTTCGAGGGTGTACGGCAGCACCGATGACAGCAGCGCGATGCCGAGGCCCAGGCCGATCGTCGACGGCACGAGCAGCGCGCCGCCCGCCTCCGCGATGCCGAACGGCAGGCTGAGCACCGCACCGAAGGCCATCGCGAGCGCCAGGCCGTCGGCCTGCGGGAAGCGGCGGCCGGTGCGCGCGCTGAAGACGATGTACGTGGCCCACATGGCGCCCGCCGCGAGCGCGAAGCCCGCGCCGACCGGGTCCAGCCGGTCGAACCCGCCGCCACCGAGCAGGGCGACGCCGCCGAGCGCGAGGCCGGCCCAGAGCAGGTTGACGAGCCGGCGGGAGGCGACGACGGAGAGGATCAGCGGACCGAGCACCTCCAGGGTGACGGCGGCGCCGAGCGGGATCCGGTCGACCGACTGGTAGAAGAGGATGTTCATGCCGGCCATGGCGACGCCGAAGGCGACGACCGTCCCCCAGTCGGCGCGGCTGTAGCCGCGCACCTTGGGCCGGCAGACCAGCAGCAGCACCAGCGCGGCGAGCACGAGCCGCAGCGTGACGACACCGAGCGCCCCGGCCCGGGGCATCAGCAGCACGGCGATGGCCGACCCGAACTGGACGGACAGCCCGCCGGCGACGACGAGCGCGACCGGGCCGAGGCGGGCGGCGCGGGGTGGGGTGGGGGTGGGGGCGGGGCTTGTCGCAGGGCCGCCCGCGGGGGTGGCGAGCGGCGCCGGGCCCGGGGCCGTGCCCGTCGCTCCGGCCGCCGCCACCACCGCGCCCGCGCCTGAAGCCCCCGCCGTCGCCTGACCGTCCACGGCCCCCACTCTCCTCACACCGGAACCACCGGAACCACCGGTAGATGTTCCGTTCAGTCGTTCAGTTCATTCCACTGTACTTTCAGTCCAGAGTAATGCACTCACTGCACCCTGACGACTGAATTCCCCTTCCACGCTACGGAGCCGGAGCACGGCAGCGGAAATGCCGATCACGCTGCGGTTATGCTCCACGGACATGACCGTGAGCATCGAGCTGCGCCACCTCCGCTGCTTCCTCGCCATCGCCGAGGAGCAGAACCTCACCCGCGCCGCCGCCCGCCTCCACCTCACGCAGCCCGCCGTCTCCCGCACCCTCGCCGCCCTCGAACGGCACCTCGGCGCCCGGCTCGTCGACCGCTCCACCCACCACCTCGCCCTCACCGCCGAGGGCCGCGCCTTCCGCGAACGCGCCGCCGCCGCGCTCGCCGCCTTCGGCGCCGCCGTCGACCCCGCGCGCCTGCGCCACCGCCCCCTGCGCCTCGGCCACGCCTGGTCCGCCTACGGCCCGTACACCACCCCACTGCTGCGCCGCTGGCAGCGCGAACACCCCGACACCCCGCTCGAACTCCTCCGCGTCGACGACCGCACCGCCGGCCTCGCCCGCGGACAGGTCGACGCGGCCCTGCTGCGCGGCACGGTCGAAGCCCCCGGCCTCGTCACCGCCGAACTCACCACCGAACCGAGGGTCGCCGCCCTCCCCGCCGACAGCCCCCTCGCGGACCGCCCCGGCGACCTCACGCTGCTCGACCTGGCGGAGGAGACGATCGTCCTCAACACCGTCTCCGGCACGACCACCCTCACCCTGTGGCCCCTGCCCGCCCGCCCCACCCGCACCCTCACGGTCGCCAACACCGACGACTGGCTCACCGCCATCGCCGCCGCCCGGGGCGTCGGCGTCTCCTCCGCCTCCACGGCCGCCCTCCACCCCCACCCCGGCGTCACCTACCGGGCCCTCCCCGACGCACCCCCGCTGCCGGTGGTCCTCGCCTGGCGCGACGCCTTCCCGCACCCGGCGACGGAGGCCCTGGTGCGCATGGCCCGCGCGATCGTCGACGAGGGGTGAGGGCCGCCGGAGTTCTGGCGCTGAGCGCCTTGCCGAGGGCGACCGGAGCGCCGGCGGTCACCCGGGCCCGGGCTCCCACTCCTCGCGGAGGATCCCGTACGTGACGGAGTCCCGCCACGCGCCCCGTACGAAGACGTGCCCCCGGATCCGCCCCTCCTCCGTGAACCCGGCGGCCAGCAGCGTCCGGGCGGAGGCCAGGTTCAGCGGGGCCCGCGCCGCCCACACCCGGTGCAGGTCCAGCACCCCGAAGGCCAGGCCGAGCAGGAGCCCGACGGTCTCCCGCCCGTACCCCACGCCCCACGACTCCCGCCGCAGCGCGAACCCCACCGTCGCCGCGCGCTGCTGGTGCGGATCCAGCGCCAGCCGCGTGAACCCCACGAGCGCGCCCGAGCCGCGCTCGACCACCGCCAGCGCGTACTCCTCCCGGGGCACGGCCCGCGCCGACGCGACCGCCCGCCCCACGATCCCCCGCACCTCGTCCACCGACCGGGGCTCGAAACTCAGGTGCTCGGTCACGGCCGCGGAACCGTAGATCGCGTGCACGGCGGGTACGTCGTCGACAACCGGCTCACGCAGGGCGAGACGGGAGGTACGGGGCAAGGGCGACAGCTCCATCCGCCGGACCTACCCGCCCGCACGCCCCGTCAGGCATCCCCTCCGCGGCGAACGCCTACAGCGGCAGGGCGCCCACCGGAAGGGCCCTGCCGACCGGCACCCCTAGCTGATCGTTTCTTCGGCGGTGCCTGCTCGTTGGGCGGGAGGAGGCCGCTGACCGCGGCCGGCCCTGACGAAGGAGAGACCGCAGCCGGTCGCCGACCGGGCGCTCAGGGGTGCGGGGGGTGGGCCGGGTTCGTGGGTGCGGGTGCGGCCGCCCTCTTTCCGAGAGTGGCGCCTTCCGGTGCCGCGTCAAGGGCGCCTCCGGCGTCGCTGCGCGATGGCCTCCGGCCACCCTTGACCCGGCACCTCCAGACGCCGGACGACTCTCGGAGGGCGGCCGGGGGCGGGGCCACCGGAACGGCCGGGTATCGCTCCGGTGGTGGGGCGGGGTGCGGGCCGGTGGGTGGGGGGTTCGGGTATCGCTCCGGTGGTTTGTCGGATGCTGGCCGGCGGGTGGGGGGTTCGGGTATCGCTTCGGCCGGTTCTTCGGGCGGGTGTGAGTGGGTGGGGGCTCGGTTTGTGGCGTGCGCCGGTGGGGCCGTTGGGGTGGGGTCGGGGTGCGCGGGAGTGGAATGGGGTGGACCGTGACGGCTCGGCGGGTGACGGCCGTCGGGGGTTGGGCTTCAGGCCCCGCTGGGCACTGTTCGTGGTGGTTTCCTGCGCGGAGTGGCGGGCCGGGAGGTGAAATGCCGGGTTTATGGGCAGTTTGGGGTGCGGGGTGGCCGCTTCGCGCGAGTTACGTGCATTGCGCGGAGGGTGGAGGGTGAGCGGGCGCCGGGTTGTCTGCGAACAGGGCACGCACGGACGGCAGATGGGCGGATTTTATGTCCTGGGGAGATCCGCAGCGTCCTGTTATCGTGCGCCGATGTCAAAGATCAAACAGATCCAAGTGACCTTCGACTGCGCGGAGCCCGCGCGTCTCGCCGCCTTCTGGTGCGAGGTGCTGGGGTACGTCATACCGCCGGTCCCGGACGGCTATGCCACGTGGGAGGAGTACCACCGCACGCTGCCGCCCGAGGACGAGATCTACTTCGGGTGCACCGATCCCTCGGGTGCGGGCCCGCGTCTGCTCTTCCAGCGGGTACCCGAAGGCAAGGTCGTCAAGAACCGGGTTCATCTCGACGTCCGGGCCGGCGCCGGGCTCGTCGGTGACGAGCGCCTTGCCACGCTCGAGGCCGAATGCGCGCGGCTGGTGGCGCTCGGCGGGAAGCACGTGCTGACGCAGCGCGCCGACGGCGTCAACGAGTCGTGCATCACGATGCAGGACATCGAGGGCAACGAGTTCTGCCTCACCTGAGATCAGCCCAACCACTCCTCGTACCACGTACGGAAGTCGGGGGCCGTCGGCACGAACCCCGCCCAGTCCGTGTCCAGTTGCCAGACCTCTCCGACATGAGGGCCGTTCAGGACGAGGCGGGCGTACATGCCGCAGCCGAGTTCGGTCAGCATGAGCGTGCCAGGAGTGAGGCCGTCCGCCCGCCCGCCGATCGGGCCGGGTACCGGCGCGGTCGGGGCGGGGGCGGCGAGCCTGCCCGGGAGGCGGTCCTCCCGCCACTCGTCGTCGACGGCCCAGTCGTCGTCCGGGCGGGCGGCCGTCAACGGCATCAGGCCGTGGGCGGGCCCGGCGGGGCCGTCGCCGACCTCCACGACGAAGGACCGGTACGCCTCCGGCAGGCGAATGCCGTGGGTCGCCTCGAAGGCCCGGATCTCCCGTACCGGCAGCGGTGGCCGCAGCGCGTACCGATGCGTACGCGCCCCGAACCGCTCCAGCCCGGGGTCCCCGAGAGCCAACTCCCCCACCCGCGCACGAACCGCCCGAGCCTCCCATCCACCCATACCAGGACGGTAACTCGCGCGAAGCGGCCACCCCGCACCCCAAACTGCCCACAAACCCGGCATTTCACCTCCCGGCCCGCCACTCCGCGCAGGAAACCACCGCGAACAGTGCCCAGCGGGGCCTGAAGCCCGACCCCCCGACGGCCGTCACCCGCCGAGCCGTCACGGTCCACCCCATTCCACTCCCGCGCACCCTGGCCAACCCGCACGGCCCCACTCACGCACGCCACAAACCGAGCCCCCACCCACCGGCCAGCATCCGACAAACCACCGGAGCGATACCCGGCCGTTCCGGTGGCCCCGCCCCCGGCCGCCCTCCGAGAGTCGTCCGGCGTCTGGAGGTGCCGGGTCAAGGGTGGCCGGAGGCCATCGCGCAGCGACGCCGGAGGCGCCCTTGACGCGGCACCGGAAGGCGCCACTCTCGGAAAGAGGGCGGCCGCACCCGCACCCACGAACCCGGCCCACCCCACGCACCCCTCCGCGCCTTACCGGCCCTCCGTCTCCAGGCCCTCCGCCAGGACCTCCGCCAGGTGGCGGGGCCTGCGGTCCGTCAGGTGGGTGATCTGGGTGCGGCAGGAGAAGCCGTCGGCCAGGACCTCCGCTTCCGGCGCTGCCTCGCGCAGGGCCGGGAGCAGCTGGTCCTCCGCGCAGGCGCGGGAGACCTCCTCGTGGCCGGGTTCGAAGCCGAAGTTGCCCGCCAGTCCGCAGCAGCCGCCCGCCAGCGCACCCGTCAGGCCGGCGCGTTCCCGCAGGCGGCGGTCCGCCGCGTCGCCCAGGACGGCGTGCTGGTGGCAGTGGGTCTGGCCGGCGACCGGGCGGTCGACGCGGGGCGGGGTCCAGTCGGGGGCCAGCTCCTCCAGGGCCTCCGCGAAGGTGCGGACCCGCGCCGCCAGGCGCGCGGCCCTCGGGTCGTCCGGGAGGAGTTCCGGGAGGTCCGTGCGGAGGGCCGCCGCGCAGGACGGCTCCAGGACGACCACCGGGAGCGACGGCGAGCCGCCCGACTCCCCGCCTCCCCCACTCCCCACGCCCCCCGCCTCCCCGCCCTCCATCACGTCCAGCGTCCGCCGCATCACCCGGCGCGCCGCCCCCAGGCGGCCCGTCGACACGTACGTGAGGCCGCAGCAGACGCGGCCCTCCGGCAGTGTCACGCCCAGGCCGGCCGCCTCCAGGACCCGCAGCGCGGCCCGGCCGACCTGGGGGGCCAGGTGGTCGGTGAAGGTGTCGGGCCACAGGACGAGGGCCGGCGGGCGGGCGGAGGCGCGCTCGGCGTACCAGCGCGTGAAGGTGCGGTCGGCGACCTTCGGGAGCGGGCGCTCCGGGGTCACGCCGGCCAGCCCGGCGGCGTACGGCAGCCGGGTCAGCGCGTTGAGGCCGCGCCCGAACACGTCCAGCCAGCGCGGCAGTCCGCCCATCGTCCAGTGGGCGCGCGGCCGGCGCAGCGGGCCGGTGGCGCCGGAGTAGTGGCGGTCCAGGAACTCCGCCTTGTACGCGGCCATGTCGACGCCGACCGGGCAGTCGCTGCGGCAGCCCTTGCAGGACAGGCACAGGTCCAGCGCCTCGCGGACCTCCCGGGACCGCCAGCCGTCGGTGACGACGTCGCCGAGGGCCATCTCGTGGAGGAGGCGGGCGCGTCCGCGCGTGGAGTGCCGTTCCTCGCCGGTCGCGCGGAAGGACGGGCACATGACGGCGTCGCCCTGGCTGGGCCCGGCGACGCGGCACTTGGCGACGCCGACGCAGCGGGCGGCCTCCCGACCGAGCCGGAGCAGGGGCAGTTCGACCGGCGGCGGTCCCGCGTCCGACCGCCCCGTCAGGCCCGCGAAGCGGAGCCCCGTGTCGAGCGGTTCCGGCCGGACCAGCATGCCCGGGTTGAGGCCGCCGTCCGGGTCCCAGACGTCCTTCACGGCGGCGAACAGGGCGACCAGGTCGTCCCCGTACATGCGGGGCAGCAGTTCCGCGCGGGCCTTGCCGTCGCCGTGTTCGCCGGAGAGGGAGCCGCCGTGCGCGACGACGAGAGCGGCGACGGACTCGGAGAAGCGGCGGAAGGTGCGGACGCCCTCCGGGGTCCAGAGGTCGAAGTCGATGCGGACGTGCACGCAGCCGTCGCCGAAGTGCCCGTAGGGGGTGCCCCGGAGGCCGTGTTCGGCGAGCAGGGCGCGGAAGTCGCGGAGGTAGGCGCCGAGCCGGGCGGGCGGGACGGCGCAGTCCTCCCAGCCGGGCCAGGCGTCCTCGCCGCCGGGCATGCGGGTCGCGGTTCCGGCGGCGTCCTCGCGGATCCGCCAGAGGGCCCTCTGGCCGGCCGGGTCGCGGACGACGGCCGCGTCGAGGGCGTCGGCGGCGCGGACCAGGCGGGCGGCGGCGCCGGTGCCGTCGACCTCGCAGAACAGCCAGGCCCCGCCCCGGGGCAGTCCGGCGCCTCCGCCGGGGACGAGGTCGGCGGCCATGCCCTCGACGGTCAGCGGTCCGAGCGGCAGCAGGCCGGCCGCCGCGTCGGCCGCCGCCGTCTCGTCGGCGTATCCGAGGACGACGAGGACGGGTTCGGCGGGGAGCGGGACGAGGCGGACGGTCGCCTCCGTGACCACGCCGAGGGTGCCTTCGCTGCCGACGAAGGAGCGGACGACGTCCGTGCCCTTCTCCGGGAGCAGCGCGTCCAGTGCGTAGCCGGAGATCCGGCGGGGCAGGCCGGGCGGGTAGCCGGTCCGCAGCAGTTCCAGCCGCCGGCCCACGAGATCGAGGAGACCGGCGGGTGCGCCCTGCCCGTCCCTCCCCAGCGTCAACCTCTCGCCCCAGTAGGTCACCACATCGAGGGAGCGCACGTTGTCCGCCGTGGTGCCCCAGGCGACCGAGTGCGCCCCGCAGGCGTTGTTGCCGATCATGCCGCCGAGGGTGCAGCGGCTGTGGGTGGAGGGGTCGGGGCCGAAGGTGAGGCCGTACGGGCGGGCCGCCTCCCGCAGCCGGCCGAGGACGAGGCCGGGGCGGACGACGGCGGTGCGGGCCCCGGGGTCGAGGGAGACGAGGCCGTCCATGTGGCGTGTGAGGTCGAGCACGACGCCGGTGCCGGTGGCCTGGCCGCCGATGGAGGTGCCGGCGCCGCGCGGGACGACGGGGACGCCGTGGGTACGGCAGACCTCCAGGGCGGCGGCGACGTCGTCGGCGTCGCGGGGCGCGACCGTACCGGCGGGCACGCGGCGGTAGTTGGAGGCGTCCATGCTGGTGAGCGCCCGTGCGGCGGGGGTGAAGTCGACGTCCCCGGCGAGCGCGGACCTCAGGTCGGCGGCCAGTGCTGCGTGTGTGCCCTCGTGTGTTCCCACGACGCAAGGATGTCTCGTCCGTCGTCTCATCCGGCGGACATCGGGCGCTTCGGGGCTTGCCGACCCGTTACGCTCCGGCTCGTGGCCGATATCCAGATTCCCGCTGACATCAAGCCCGCAGACGGCCGTTTCGGCGCGGGCCCCTCCAAGGTGCGGACGGAGGCGCTGGACGCCCTGGCCGCCACCGGCACCTCTCTCCTGGGCACCTCCCACCGCCAGGCTCCGGTCAAGAACCTGGTCGGCGAGGTCCGTTCCGGCGTCTCCGAGCTCTTCTCGCTGCCCGAGGGCTACGAGGTGATCCTGGGCAACGGCGGCTCGACCGCCTTCTGGGACGTCGCGACGCACGGTCTGATCGAGAACAAGTCGCAGCACCTCTCCTTCGGCGAGTTCTCCTCGAAGTTCGCGAAGGCCGCGAAGCTGGCCCCGTGGCTGGCGGAGCCGTCCGTGATCTCCTCCGAGCCGGGCACCCACCCGGAGCCGGTGGCCGAGGCGGGCGTCGACGTGTACGCGTACACGCACAACGAGACCTCGACCGGTGTCGCCGCCCCGATCCGGCGGGTGGCGGGTGCCGACGAGGGCGCGCTCGTCCTCGTGGACGCGACGTCCGGCGCGGGCGGTCTGCCGGTGGACATCACCGAGACGGACGTCTACTACTTCGCCCCGCAGAAGTCCTTCGCCGCCGACGGCGGCCTGTGGCTGGCGGTGTTCTCGCCGGCCGCGCTGGAGCGGGCGCAGCGGATCCACGCGTCGGGCCGGCACGTCCCGGAGTTCTTCTCGCTGCCGACGGCGATCGACAACTCGCTGAAGAACCAGACGTACAACACCCCGGCGCTCGCGACCCTCTTCCTGCTGAACGAGCAGCTGAAGTGGATCAACGGCCAGGGTGGTCTGGACTGGGCGGTGGCCCGGACGAAGGAGTCCTCGGACGCGCTGTACGCGTGGGCCGAGGAGTCCAAGCACGCCTCGCCGTTCGTCGCGGACCCGGCGAAGCGTTCGCAGGTCATCGGCACGATCGACTTCTCGGACGACGTCGACGCGGCGGCGGTCGCGAAGGTGCTGCGCGCGAACGGGATCGTGGACACGGAGCCGTACCGGAAGCTGGGCCGCAACCAGCTGCGGATCGCGATGTTCCCGGCGGTCGACCCGGCGGACGTGCGGGCGCTGACGGCGTGCGTCGACTACGTGATCGAGCGCCTCTGATCACGGCTCAAGGCAGAAGGGAAGGGGTCCGGCACGATGCCGGGCCCCTTCCCTTTTCCGTCTTCCGGGCCGCCCCTTCCCCTTCCGCTTCCGTCAGCCGGCCGCCTGCGCCTTGACGTGGTCGATGACGGCGGTGAACTCCTCCGTCGGGGAGAACTCGACGACGTCGCTGTCCTCCAGCGCCTCGGGGGCGTGGCCGGGGCCCCAGTAGTACGCCTGCCCGGCCTCGTAGACCTCGTCGCCGGTCGCGGTCCGCATCTTGATGCGGCCGCGGAACAGGTAGCCCCAGTGGGGGCACGGGCACAGGTCGCCCTCCAGGCCCTTGAGGGCGGGGGCCAGGTCGGTGCCCTGGGGCAGGTGGATGAAGGCGACGCTCATGCCGCCGCCCGCCTCCCGCATCCGGAAGTCCAGGCCGTCTCCTTCCATGGCGACCGGGGTGTCCTCGCGCGTGAATGCCGTCATGACGCCTCACCTCTTCGGTCTCCTTCCAGTCTCCTCCCGGGGCGGCCGGGGGTCGCGCGGGAGGGGCGGAGGGGGCGGAGGGGGCGGAGGGGGTTCCGTCAGTCGCGGCGGAGGAGCCGTTTGATGCCGAGGACGAGGACGGTGGCGCCGGCGAGGACGAGGAAGCCCTTGGTGGCGCTGCCGCCGGGTTCGGCCGCGGAGGGGGTGTCCGCGCCGGTGGGGGCGGGGGCGGGAGCGCTGCCGTCCGGCTCCTGCGGGCGGGGCGCGTCCGGGCGGTCCACGCGGACGACGCGGCTCTGCGCGCCCTCGGAGCCGAACATCATGCCCGTGCCGTCGAGGGTGTACGTGACGGATTCCGCCTGGCCCTGGAAGGGGGCGCCGGGCGAGGTGCCGTCGCCTTCGATGCGGCCGTCCTTCCACGCGTACTCGCGGGCGCTGAAGTAGCCGCGCAGGAGCAGCCGCTGTCCGTCGGGCGAGAAGGCGCCGTCGGTCACCCACGGGACCTCGCCGATGCGGCGGAAGGTGTTGGTGCCGGAGGTGGAGAGGCGGGCGGGGCCCTCGTAGAGGCCGCCGCCGTCCTCGTTCTTGCTGGCGATGTAGACGCGGCCGGTCTTCGGGTGGACCATCAGCGCCTCGGCGTTGCGGGGGCCGTCGGCGTACTTCACGACGTACTGCTGGGCGCGGACGGTCTGGTCCTTGAGGGTCTTCGGCTCGGGGAAGCGGTAGATCCAGACGTGGTCCCAGGAGCCGTCGAGGTTGTCGCCGATGTCGCCGACGTACACGGCGCCGTCGGGGCCGACGGAGACGGCCTCCATGTCGCGGGGGGTGCCGACGCCGGTGAGGGTGATCGTCGCGACCGTCCTGCCGGTGCGGGAGTCGACGGCGAAGAGGCGCGGCTCGTCCTGGTCGTTGTGCGTCCAGTAGATCCCGGGGTGGGCGCGGCTGGCGGCGAGGCCGCTGGACTCGGTGATCCGGGCGTCCTGGAGGGTGAAGTCCCGGTCGGGGTCCTGCCCTTCGGCGCGGGCATGGCCGGCCGGCAGCAGCGCCAGGGCGGCGGCAGCGCCGAGGGCGCACAGAGCAGATCGCATGGGATCAAGCGTGCCATGGCGTGCGGGGAAACCCGCTTGACCCGCTCCCGGGCCGCTGTCATGGTCCGGCCATGTCTGCCTTCCGTGCCGCCGACGGCACCCTGCTCGCGTACCACGTGTCCGGTTCCGGCGCGCCGCTGCTGTGCCTGCCCGGGGGGCCGATGCAGGACTCGGCCTATCTGGGCGGGCTGGGCGGGCTCGGCGCCCACCGGACGCTGATCCGGCTGGACCTGCGGGGCACGGGCGCGTCGGCGGTGCCGGACGACCCGGCGTCGTACCGCTGCGACCGGCTCGTCGAGGACGTGGAGGCGCTGCGGGCGCACCTGGGGCTCGGGACGGTGGACGTGCTGGGGCATTCGGCGAGGGCGAACCTGGCGGCGCTGTACGTGACGCGGTACGCGGAGCGGGTCGGGCGGCTGGTCCTGGTGGCGCCGGGCGTCGCGGCGGCCGGGCTCGACACGTCCGGGGAGGAGCGGCTGGCGGCGGCGCGGCAGGCGTGGCGGACGGGCGAGCCGTGGTTCGCGGAGGCGTACGCGGCGCTGGAGGAGCTGGCGGCGGGGCGGGGGTCGGCGGAGGCGTTCGGGAAGGTCGCGCCGTTCTTCCACGGGACGTGGGACGCGGCGGCCCGGGAGCGGCACGCGGCGGCGGACCGGCAGCGGAACGGGGAGGCGGCCGGGGTGTACGGGAGCGCGGGGGCGTACGACCCGGAGGCGACCCGGGCGGCCTTCGCGGACTTCGCGCGGCCGG
This sequence comes from Streptomyces sp. NPDC057854, assembly GCF_042797055.1. Lineage (NCBI taxonomy): Bacteria > Bacillati > Actinomycetota > Actinomycetes > Kitasatosporales > Streptomycetaceae > Streptomyces > Streptomyces sp. NPDC057854. Next base: position 215,931 of record NZ_JBHVMF010000003.1, on the reverse strand, counting down.
TGCTGGTGGTGGCCGGGGAGGGCGACGTGAACACGCCGGTGCCGACGGCCGCCGCGTACGCGGGGCTGTTCCCGGCGGCGCGGCTGGCGGTCGTCGCGGGCGGCGGGCACTTCCCGTGGCACGACGACCCGGAGGGGTTCGCGGGGACGGTCGGCGCGTTCCTGGGATGAGCGGGCCGTGGTCCGGATCACGTCGCCGGTGGGTGACGGGGTCCGGAATGATGTGACCATGCGTTTTCTGTTCGTCGGCGACAGCATGACCATCGGACGCGCCGGCGACTGGACCTGGCGGTACCGCATGTGGCGGCACCTGGAGGCGACGCTGCCGGGCGGGTACGAGATCGTCGGGCCGCGCACCGGGCTGTACGACCCCGAGGCCGACGCGCCGGTGTCCGACGCGTACGCCGACCCCGCCTTCCCGGCCGCGGCCCGCCGCCACCTGGCCGGGTGGGGCGAGGGATGGCTGCACATGGCGCCGGTCATCGGGGACACCGTCGCGGCGACCCGCGCGGACGTGCTGCTGGTCTCGCTCGGCCTGATCGACCTGGGCTTCTACACGAACAGCGACCAGACCGAGGCGAACGTGCGGGCGTTCCTGGCCGCCGCGCGCACCGCCCGGCCGGGGGTCCGGGCGGTGCTGCTGCCGGTGATCCCCAACGTGCGCGCCGGCTACGACGCGGCCTTCGCCGCCGAGTGCGCCCGCTTCAACGACCTGCTCGCGAAGGCGGTCGCCGACCTCGACGCGGCGGCCTCGCCGCTGCTGCTGGCGACGGTCCCGGAGTCGTACGACCTCCAGGAGGACACGTACGACGGCACGCACCCGGGGCCGAGCGGCGAGCACAAGCTGGCCGCCGCCTTCGCCGGCGCGATGCACCAGGCGTGGGGGCTGGGCGGGCCGTACCGGCCGTAGCCCGCCGCGCCGCGCGCGGACGGCCGGCCACGGCCGGGGGACGCCGGGACTACCAGGCGAACGCCTCCGGGGACGGGCCCGGGCCGGGGAAGATCTCGTCCAGCTCGGCCAGGAGCTCGTCCGGCAGCTCCAGCTCCAGGGCGCGCAGGGCGCCGTCCAGCTGCTCCGGGGTGCGGGGGCCGACGATCGGGCCGGTCACACCGGGGCGGGTGAGGAGCCAGGCCAGGCCGACCTCGCCGGGCGCCAGCCCGTGCTTGTCGAGCAGGTCCTCGTACGCCTGGAACTGCTTGCGCTTGGCCGGGTCCGCCAGCGTCTCCGCGGCGCGGCCCTCGGTGCGGCGCTTGCCCTCGGTCTCCTTCTTCAGGACGCCGCCGAGCAGGCCGCCGTGCAGCGGCGACCACGGGATGACGCCGAGGCCGTACTCCTGCGCGGCCGGGATGACCTCCATCTCGGCGCGGCGCTCGTAGAGGTTGTAGAGGCACTGCTCGCTGACCAGGCCGACCATGCCGCGGCGGGCGGCGGCCTCGTTCGCCTGGGCGATCTTGTAGCCGGGGAAGTTGGACGAGCCGGCGTAGAGGATCTTGCCCTGGGTGATGAGGACGTCGATGGCCTGCCAGACCTCGTCGAAGGGGGTGGCGCGGTCGACGTGGTGGAACTGGTAGACGTCGATGTAGTCGGTGCCGAGCCGCTTGAGGCTGGCGTCCACCGCGCGCCGGATGTTGAGCGCGGAGATCTTGTCGTGGTTCGGCCACGCCTCGCCGTCGGGGCCCATGTTCCCGTACACCTTGGTGGCGAGGACGGTCTTGTCGCGGCGGCCGCCGCCCTGGGCGAACCAGGAGCCGATGATCTCCTCGGTGCGGCCCTTCTCCACGCCCCAGCCGTAGACGTTGGCCGTGTCGAAGAAGTTCAGGCCCGCGCCGAGCGCGGCGTCCATGATCGCGTGACTGGTGGCCTCGTCGGTCTGCGGGCCGAAGTTCATCGTGCCGAGGACGAGGCGGCTGACCTTGAGTCCGGTGCGTCCGAGCTGCGTGTACTCCATGAGTCACCAGCCAACTCGTTGGAGCGCGCTCGAAGCAAGGGGTTACCTGCGCTACTGCCCGGCCACGGAGGTCAGCGCGATCACCGCGAACATCAGTACGAGCACACCGGCCATGATCCGGTTACGGGTCTTCGGGTCCACCCCATGAGGTTAACCGGATCCGCCGCGCGCCCCCGCACCGCCCTCCAGCGGCCACGCGGCCACCGTCTCGTACCGGGGCTGCTCGCCGCGCAGCCCGCTCACCGGCAGGCGGGAGCGGACCAGGGCCAGCTCGGGCACCTGCCAGCGGGTGCCCTCGAAGCCGTCCAGGACGTCCAGGAACGGGGTCAGCGCGGTGCCCTCGCCGCGGGCGCGGGCGATCGTCAGGTGCGCCTGGTAGCGGCGGTGCTCCTCCATCGGGACGCCGGCCTTCCGGGCCGCCGCGTCGGCGCGCGCGGCGAGCAGCCGCAGGGCGTCCAGGTCGCCGGCGGCGCCGGTCCACAGGGCGCGCCTGCCGAAGTGGCCGCCGCCGCGCAGCCGGAGCCCGAACGGCGGGGTGCGGCGGGCGGCGCGGGCGAGCCGGGCGCGCAGGTCCGGCAGGAGGTCGTCGTCGACCTCGCCCATGAACGCGAGGGTGAAGTGCCAGCCCGGGCGGGAGGTCCAGCGCAGGGCGTCCGCGCCGGGCAGGGCCTGGAGCCGGTCGACGACGGCGGCCAGCTCGGCGGCCCGGTCGGCGGGCGGCAGCACGGCGGCGAAGAGCCTCATGCGCGCCAGTCTGTCAGGCCGGGGCCGGTCCGGCCGGGCCGGAGCACTGACCGGGCCGCTCCGGGGCTCGGCTAGCCTCGCCGGATGGAGACCCACGCGATCAGGATCAGGCGCGGGGGGCCGGCGGATCTGCCGGCCGTCCTCGCGATACTCGACAGCGCCGTCGTCTGGCTCAACGGCCGCGGGATCACCGCCCAGTGGGGCACCACGCCCTTCACCTCCCGCCCGGCGACGGTGGAGCACGTCGGGCGGGTGCTGGGCGAGGGCGAGCCGTGGATCGCGGAGGTGGACGGCGTCCCGGCCGGGACGATGACGCTGACCCCGCACCCCGGGACGTACGTGCCGCCGGCCGGCGAGCCGGAGCGGTACGTGCGCTACCTCGCCACCGACGGGCGGTTCCACGGCCTCGGGGTGGGCGCGGCGCTGCTCGCCCACGCGGCGGAGGAGACCCGCCGCGCGGGCGTCTCGCTGCTCCGCGTGGACTGCTTCGCGGGCGGCGAGGGGCGGCTCGTCGCATACTACGAGCGGCAGGGCTTCACCCGCACCGATCCGTTCACGGTCGACGCGTGGCCGGGGCAGGTCCTGGAGATGCGGGTGTCGCCCTGACGTCTCAGCTGTGGAACGTGATGTAGCCGTTGCCGTCGCGGTCGTTCGCGCTCTTGGTGTAGGAGTGCGTGTCGGCGTAGGCGCCGCCCGGCTTGATCAGCTTGATCGTGTCCTTGTCGTTGTTCCAGATGAAGTTGCAGTTCTGGCGGTAGGCCACGTTGTTCGCGTCGGACTCGGTGCCCTTGCCGCCGCGCAGCTTCACGTGGTCGCCGGGCTCCAGGTAGTGGTTGACGCGGAAGGTGTAGCTGTTGCCGACCGCGTCCTTGACGACGTACCCCTTGAGGTTCACCCGGGTGGTCCGCGAGAAGTTCTTGATCGTCACGTACTCGGCCTTGGTGTTGCCGGTCGTGCAGCTGTTGCTGTCGCGGCCCGGGGCGTCGTACTGGACGCCGGCGATCTTCAGGGCCGAGGAGTACTCGGCGGCCTGGGCCGGGGTGGCGACGAGGGCGCCGGTCAGCGCGCCGGCGGCGAGGGCCGCGGCTATGACCGGACGGGTGGAGCGCTTGCGCAAGGGAACCCCCCTGGTGGTGCCTGTGATTGACGGCTCAACATACACAGGATCTCCACACCGGCGGACCCGGACGTTCATATCGAGACGCCGGAGGGCGGGGCGGAGCCGGGTGGGCTCGTGCCCCGCCCTCCGGCGGAACGGTGCGGGTCAGGCCGCCGTGGCCAGGCGCTCCGGGGCGGCGCGCGGGACGAAGCGGAGGCTCGGGTGGCCGCGGCGCCAGGCCATCGCCAGCTTCAGGTTGCCGATCCGGGCCAGGATCAGGCCGATGACGGCCGCCGCGGCGAGCGAGACCAGGCCGCCGGTGGCGAAGCCGGCGCGGGCGCCGTACGTGTCGGTGACCCAGCCGAGCAGCGGCGCGCCGATCGGGGTGCCGCCCGCGAAGACCATCATGTAGAGGCTCATCACCCGGCCGCGCATGACCGGGTCGGTCGCCATCTGGACGGCCGAGTTGGCGGTGATGTTGACCGTGAGGCCGATCATGCCGATGGGCACCAGCAGCAGCGCGAACAGCCAGAACGACGGCGAGAACGCCGCCGCGATCTCCAGGGCGCCGAAGACGCCCGCGGCGATCACCAGCATCCGCAGCCGGGTCGAGCCGCGCCGGGCCGCGAGCAGGGCGCCCGCGAGGGAGCCGGCCGCCATCAGGGTGTTGAGGAAGCCGTAGGTGCCGGCGCCGACGTGGAAGACCTCCTCGGAGAAGGCGGTCAGCCAGATCGGGAAGTTGAACCCGAAGGTGCCGATGAAGCCGACGAGGACGATCGGCCAGATCAGGTCGGGGCGCCCGGAGACGTACCGCAGGCCCTCGCGGAGCTGGCCCTTGCCGCGCGGGGCGCGCTCCACCTTGTGGAGCTCGCTCGGGCGCATCAGCCAGAGGGCGGTCAGCGGCGCGAGGAAGGAGAGGCCGTTGATGAGGAAGGCCCAGCCGCTGCCGACCCCGGCGATGAGGACGCCGGCGACGGCGGGGCCGACGAGCCGGGCGGACTGGAAGTTGGCCGAATTCAGCGAGACGGCGTTGCGGAGCCGGTCGGGGCCGACCATCTCGGAGACGAAGGACTGCCGGGCCGGGTTGTCGACGACGGTCACCATGCCGAGGAGGAAGGCGATCAGGTAGACGTGCCAGACCTGGACGTGTCCGGAGAGGGTGAGGACGGCGAGGGCGAGGCCGCACAGGCCGAGGGCGGCCTGGCTGACGAGGAGCAGGCGCCGCTTCGGGTAGCGGTCGGCGATGACGCCGCCGTACAGGCCGAAGAGGAGCATCGGCAGGAACTGCAGGGCGGTGGTGACGCCGACGGCGGCGGCCGAGCCGGTGAGGCTGAGGACGAGCCAGTCCTGGGTGATCCGGGCCATCCACGTACCGGTGTTGGAGACGATCGCTCCGGTGAAGAAGAGCCGGTAGTTCCGGATCGCGAGGGAGGAGAAGGTTCCCCTGGGGGACCTCTCGCGCCCGCGGGGGTCGAGGGTGGGTTTGTGGACGGGTGCGGAGTCTGCTCCGTGTCCCGTACTCAAAGTGCGTCGCCTCCTTGGCGCTCGGTTCAGAGGTGGGCGAGCTTCTCCAGGACGGGAGCGGCCGCGCGCAGTACGGCCCACTCGTCCTCGTCCAGACCCTCGGCGAGGGCGGCCAGCCAGGCGTTCCGCTTGCGGCGGGCGTCTTCGAGCATGGCCTCGGCCCGCTCGGTCTGGCTGACGACCTTCTGCCGGCGGTCGTCGGGGTGCGGCTCCAGCCGGACCAGTCCCTTGGCTTCGAGCAGGGCGACGATGCGGGTCATCGACGGCGGCTGGACGTGCTCCTTGCGGGCCAGCTCACCGGGGGTGGCGGAGCCGCAGAGGGCCAGGGTGCCGAGCACCGACATCTCGGTCGGGCTCAGCGACTCGTCGACGCGCTGGCGCTTGAGGCGCCGGCTCAGCCGCATGACGGACGAGCGGAGCGCGTTCACGGCCGCGGCGTCGTCGGCGGTGCCGTGGGACAGGTCAGGCATGTAGTTAGCCTAACTCATTACTCTCGCTAAGGACCAATGGAATGCGCGGGTGTCGCGCGTGTCACGCGGGAGGCGTACGGATCAGGGTCGCCCCAGGTCACGGGTGTGCCGTTTGCATCACCCGAACGAGTGAGTCGGATCCGGAAAGTGACGCAAAGGGGCCCCGGGAGCCCCGACGCTGAACGGCATGGGATCGACAGTGCTCAGCCTGCGCATCGACAGTGAGCTGCTCGACCGGCTCAAGGGTCACGCCGCCAGAAGAGGAATGAGCGTCCAGGACTATGTCGTCCGGACGCTCATTCGAGAGGACTTCGACGAGCGGTTCAAGACCGCCGTCGAGGAGACGGAGAGGTTCTACGGGGCGGATCCGGAGCCTCCCGGCGCCGGGGCCGCCCCGCGCGATCAGGTCAGGCCCAGCGCCGGCATCGCGTAGTAGAAGACGAAGACCGCCGACACCACGTACATGGCCACCGGGACCTCGCGGCCCCGGCCGGCCGCGAGCCGCAGCACGCTGAAGCTGATGAAGCCGATGCCGATGCCGTTCGTGATCGAGTAGGTGAACGGCATCATCAGCATGGCCAGGAACGCCGGCACCGCGATGGTGAAGTCGCTCCAGTCGATCTCCTTGATCGACCCGGCCAGGATCAGGAAGCCCACCGCGAGCAGCGCGGGGGTCGCCGCCTGCGACGGCACCATGGTCGCGAGCGGCGTGAGGAACAGCGCCACCGAGAACAGGCCGCCGGTGACGACCGAGGCGAGGCCGGTGCGGGCGCCCTCGCCGACGCCGGCCGTGGACTCCACGAAGCAGGTGGTGGCCGACGAGGAGGTCGCGCCGCCGGAGGCGACCGCGAGGCCGTCGACGAGCAGCACCTTGTTGATGCCCGGGAAGTTGCCCTTCTCGTCCATCAGCTTGGCCTCGTCGCCGACGCCGAGGATCGTGCCCATGGCGTCGAAGAAGCACGACAGCAGGACGGTGAAGACGAAGAGGACGCCGGTCAGCACGCCGACCTTGTCGAAGCCGCCGAACAGGCTGACCTGGCCGACCAGGCCGAAGTCCGGGGTGGCGACCGGGTTGCCGGGCCACTCCGGGGTGGTCAGGCCCCAGGACGGGACGGTCGCGACCGCGTTGATCACCATCGCCACGATCGTCATGACGACGATCGAGATGAGGATCGCGCCCGGCACCTTGCGGATGATCAGGGCGAGGGTGAGCAGGGTGCCCAGGACGAAGACGAGGACCGGCCAGCCGCCCAGGTGCCCGTCGGCGCCGAGCTGCAGCGGGACGGTGGTGTGCGCGGCGTCGGGGATGCGGGAGACGAAGCCCGAGTCGACGAGGCCGATCAGCATGATGAAGAGGCCGATGCCGATCGCGATGCCCTTGCGCAGGCCGACCGGGACGGCGTTCATGACGCGCTCGCGCAGGCCGGTCGCGACCAGCAGCATCACGACGAGGCCGGCGAGGACGACCATGCCCATGGCGTCCGGCCAGGACATCCGGGGGGCGAGCTGGAGGGCGACGACCGTGTTGACGCCGAGGCCGGCGGCGAGCGCGATCGGCACGTTGCCGATGACGCCCATGAGGAGCGTGGAGAACGCCGCCGTCAGGACGGTGGCGGTGACGAGCTGGCCGCCGTCGAGCTGGTGCCCGTACATGTCCTTGGCGCTGCCGAGGATGATCGGGTTCAGCACGATGATGTAGGCCATCGCGAAGAAGGTGGCGAAACCGCCGCGGACCTCGCGGGCGACGGTGGAGCCGCGCTCGGAGATCTTGAAGAAGCGGTCGAGGGCCCCGGCGGATCCCTGGGGGTCCTGAGGCTCGGGGGCGGGGGCCTTGGCGGCGGCCGTGGTGCTCATGGGGGTGGGTTCCTCATCGGGAAGGAGGTCCTGACGTCCTTTTTGGCGGTTCATACGAAGGAAACCCGCCATAGGCAAACCGTTTCAGTATGAACACATGAACGAGCGGGAGTCCATCTCCGCGCGTAGACCCGGAATCGGGCCGCCTAGACTGAGCCGCATGGCGAAGTGGACACCGAAGCACGAGGCACCCGAGCCCCTGGAGGGCCCGGTCGTCGGAACGATCACCGGCGGCACGATCCTCTGGTTCGTCCTCTTCCTGGTCCAGGTCCCCTTCTACGGCTGGTTCGCCGACCGCGACCTCACCTGGTGGGTGTGGACCTGCCTGGCCGGCGGCGGCCTCGGCCTGCTCGGCATCTGGTACGTGCGCAAGCGCGACGCCGCGATCAAGCGGCACCGGGCGGCCCAGCAGGGCGCGTAACCGGCCCCGGGGCGGCCCGGGGCGCCTCCCCCGACGCCCCTCAGGGTCCCGTCCCACCACGGGACGATTCCGGTCCACCCACGGTCGGATCTTGCCGCTTCCCGGCAGGTGAACGGTCGATTCCGGTCGTACCGTCGGAACCATGACTCAGCAGGCGCGGATCGACACGGGCGGCGGCGGCACCGGGGACTCCCCCGACACCCTGGCGGAGGCCGAACCGCCCGTCGTCCACCGCGCCGCCGGCCTCACCACCGCCGAGGTCGCCGAACGGGTCGCCCGCGGCGAGGTCAACGACGTCCCCGTCCGCAGCTCCCGCTCCGCCGCCGACATCGTCCGGGCCAACGTCTTCACCCGCTTCAACGCGATCATCGGCGTCCTCTGGGTGATCATGCTGATCGTCGCCCCGATCCAGGACAGCCTCTTCGGCTTCGTGATCGTCGCCAACACCGGCATCGGCATCATCCAGGAGCTGCGCGCCAAGAAGACCCTCGACGGGCTCGCCGTCATCGGCGAGGCGAAACCCACCGTCCGCCGCGACGGGCGCGCCACCGCCGTCTCCACCTCCGAGATCGTCCTCGGCGACCTCATCGAGCTCGGCCCCGGCGACAAGGTCGTCGTCGACGGCGTCGTCGCCGAGGCCGACAGCATGGAGATCGACGAGTCCCTGCTCACCGGCGAGGCCGACCCCGTCGTCAAACGCCCCGGCGACCCCGTCATGTCCGGCTCGTTCGTCGTCGCCGGCGGCGGCGCCTTCACCGCCACCAAGGTCGGCCGGGAGGCGTACGCGGCCCAGCTCGCCGAGGAGGCGTCCCGCTTCACCCTCGTCCACTCCGAGCTGCGCTCCGGCATCTCCACGATCCTCAAGTACGTGACGTGGATGATGGTCCCGACCGCGATCGGCCTGATCATCAGCCAGCTCGTCGTCAAGGACAACGACCTCAAGAACTCGCTCGCCCGGACCGTCGGCGGCATCGTCCCGATGATCCCCGAAGGGCTCGTCCTCCTCACCTCCGTCGCCTTCGCGATCGGCGTGATCCGGCTCGGCCGCAAGCAGTGCCTGGTGCAGGAGCTGCCCGCCATCGAGGGCCTGGCCCGGGTCGACGTCGTCTGCCTCGACAAGACCGGCACCCTCACCGAGGGCGGCATGGACGTCACCGAGGTCCGCCTGCTGAACGGCTCCGACGAGGCGTACGTCCACAAGGTCCTCGGCGCCCTCGGCGAGTCCGACCCGCGCCCCAACGCCTCCCTCCAGGCCATCATCGACGCCTACCCGGACGCAGAGGAGTGGCGCTGCGTCGAGTCGCTGCCCTTCTCGTCGGCCCGCAAGTACAGCGGCGCCGCCTTCAGCGAGGGCGACGGCGAGGAGTCCACCTGGCTGCTCGGCGCGCCCGACGTCCTCCTCCCGGCCGGCGACCCCGCGCTCGCCGAGACCGACCGGCTGAACGAGCAGGGCCTGCGGGTCCTGCTGCTCGCCCGCACCGTCCACGAGCTCGACTCCCCGCGGGTCGCCGAGGACGCCCGGCCCACCGCCCTCGTCGTCCTCGAACAGCGGCTGCGGCCCGACGCCTCCGACACGCTCGCCTACTTCGCCGACCAGAACGTCGCCGCCAAGGTCATCTCCGGCGACAACGCCGTCTCCGTCGGCGCGGTCGCCGGCAAGCTCGGCCTGCCCGGCGCCGACCACACCGTCGACGCCCGCACCCTGCCCGCCGAGCGGGAGGAGATGGCGAAGGTCCTCGACGAGAACGCCGTCTTCGGCCGGGTCACCCCGCAGCAGAAGCGGGACATGGTCGCCGCGCTCCAGTCACACGGGCACACGGTCGCCATGACCGGCGACGGCGTCAACGACGTCCTCGCGCTGAAGGACGCCGACATCGGCGTCTCCATGGGCTCCGGCTCCGAGGCCACCCGGGCCGTCGCCCAGATCGTGCTCCTGAACAACTCCTTCGCCACCCTGCCGTCGGTGGTCGCGGAGGGCCGCCGGGTCATCGGCAACATCACCCGGGTGGCGACCCTCTTCCTCACGAAGACGGTCTACTCGGTGCTCCTCGCCCTGCTGGTGGTCGCCAGCCAGATCGAGTACCCGTTCCTGCCCCGGCACCTCACCCTGCTGTCCACCCTGACCATCGGCGTCCCCGCGTTCTTCCTCGCCCTCGCCCCCAACAAGGAGCGCGCGAAACCGCACTTCGTCCGCCGGGTCATGCGGTACGCGATCCCCGGCGGTGTCGTCGCGGCGGCGGCCACCTTCACCACGTACCTCCTCGCCCGCCACCACTACACCGGCGCGGACGCCCTCGGCGCCGAGACCAGCGCCGCCACCCTCACCCTCTTCCTGGTGTCGATGTGGGTGCTCGCGATCATCGCCCGCCCCTACACCCTGTGGCGGCTCGCCCTCGTCGCCACGATGGGCGGCGCCTTCCTGCTGGTCCTCGTCGTCCCCTGGCTCCAGGACTTCTTCGCCCTGAAGCTCGTCGGCACGACCATGCCGTGGGCGGCCGTCGGCATCGCCGCGGTGGCCGCGGCGATGCTGGAGGCCGCCTGGCGGTGGGTGGACCGCAGGTTCCCCGCCTGACCCGGCCAGATCCCGCCTGATCCGGCCTGATCCGAAAGAAACGGCCTAGTCGAACCAGCGGTCGCGGGCCAGCTCCGCCGTACGGGACGGGTCCTCCAGGAGGGCCGCCACCTCGAAGCGGCGCGGCCACTGGCGGGTGGCCCAGGCCAGGGCGGCGGCCACGCCCTCCAGGGTGGCGGCGTGGATCGTGCCGTCGGGGGTGCGGCGCCAGTCGAGCTCGACGCCGCCCGCGCGCAGCTCCTCGTGCTCGACGTACGTGGCGGGGGTGTCCGGGCCCAGCAGGGCGTGCACCGAGGCCGGGACCTCGTGCTCCTCGCCCTCCGTCGTCACCTCCGCCTCGACCGCCTCGCTCAGGCGCCGGACCTGGAACAGCTCCGCCAGGTCCGCCGCCCGCGACGGGGCGACCGGGAGGAGCGGCAGGCCGGCGGTCAGCGGCAGCAGGTCGGGGGCGTCGGCGACCAGCGCCTCCGTCGCGTCGACCACCACCGGTTCGCCGTCGACCACCGCCAGGAGTTCATCCGGAAGAGTGACCTGGTCCGGGTCGAGATCGGCCAGCGCGGTGTACAGGGCGTGCAGCTGCGGCGCCGTCACGCCGCGGCCGGGGACCGCCATCCGGGCCAGCAGCTCCGCCGCGCCGCCGGGCTCGTCGAGCAGCGCCGCCACCGTCGTGCGGACGCCGAGGGCGCGCAGCACCTGCTCGTCCTCGAAGCCGGTCGCGTCGGCGGTCTCGTACAGGCCGGCGAGGAGCGGGTCGGTGCCGGCCGCGCACAGTCCGGCGGGGCGGCGCCCGCCGAGGACCGGGTGGTCCCGCAGCCACCAGGCGGTGTACGGGCGGACCGTCTGCGTCGTGCCGTCCGGGAGGAGGACCCGTACGGGCTGGATCAGGGCGTCCCGCAGCGGCGGCCGGGCGAGCAGCGCGAGCGCCCGCGGCCAGGCGTCGTCGGCGACCAGGTCCAGGTCCCGCACCGCCACGATCTCCGTCGCCACCGGCGGCACCACGGACACCGGCAGCCGGTCCAGGACGTCCTCGCACCACACGTCGACCGCGTCCAGGAGGCCGGCGTCGTCCGGCTCCGGGTAGTCGCTCTCGCGGGGGTCGAGGTCGTCGGGGTCGAGGACGAGGTCGGTGGCGCGGATCAGCGCGAAGTTCGCGAGGACGCCGCAGGCGGCGAGCGGCGCCTCGCCCCAGCGGTCGGCCAGCTCCTCGTCCACGTGGGCCAGTTCGCCCTGCCGCATGACGGAGTCGAACGCCGAGCCCCGCAGCACGAGTTCACCCGCGGGGGTGAGTTCGCCGTGCTCGTCGGGGAGGGCGAGGGCGGCCAGCCACGGTTCGTCGCCGGGCTCCAGATCCGCGTCGCGGACGAGCCCGAGGACGGTCTCCACCAGCTCGTCGGGGTCCAGCTCCGGCTGGTCCGGGGTCCAGAAGCCGTCCGCCGCGTCGATGGACGCCGCGACCGCCGCCCGCACCTGCGGGGTCGTCAGCACGGCGCGGGGCGAGGCGGGCAGGGCGCCCAGCTTCTCCAGGAGCGGGTGGACGACCTCCGGGTGCGCGACGAGCAGGCCGAGCCGGGCCAGCCGGGGCGGGGTGTCCCGCTGCGGCAGCAGCACCTGCCGGGGGCCGATCACCGTCCGCCCGGAGTCCAGCGGCACCGGCAGGCCGGTGAGCCGCTCCGGGTCGACGCCGGCGAGCGAGTCGTAGAGCCGCCGCCACCAGGACGGGGGCCGCTCGACGCCCGCGAGCCGGTCCACCGCCTCCGTCAGCGGCATCCGGCCGACGCCGAGCGTCCGCAGCTCCGGGCGGCGCTCCAGGCCCGCCGGGAGCAGCCCGGGGAACACCTCGGCGAGCACGGCCACGGTGTCCGCGCCGGCGCCCTCCACGACCTCCGCCTCGATGGGGCGGAGCGCCGGCAGGTCCTCGGTGGCGACCGCGGGGGCGAGGAACGCGACGCGCGGCAGCCGGTCCAGGATCGCCTCGCGCAGCGCCCCGTCGAGCGGGCCCTTGCCGAGGGGGCCGGGGACGAGGTCGAGCGCCCCGCTCGTCACCGGCCGCCAGTCGGCGAGGAGTTCGGCGTACGCGTCGGCGGCCCGCTGGACCAGGAAGTCGGTCAGCGGCCCGGGCGCGGGGTGCCGGCGGGTCGGGTCGAGCGGCAGGGAGGCGATGAGCAGGGCGGGGATGCCGAGGGGTTCGTCGGTGGGCGTCGGCGCGTGGACGACGGGCGCGGTGCGCGGGTAGCGGGGGGCGCCGGTGTCGTCGACGGGGACGGCCCAGGTCACCGACCAGTGCGGGCGGAGCCGTTCCTCGACGGGGCGGTCGGCGAGGAGCGCGGGGTCGAGCGGGCCGGTGTGGGTGACGGTCCGCCAGCGGTGCGGGGCGTCGCCGGCGGAGTCCTCGACGCGGACGTGGCCGTCGGCGTCGGTGCGGGTCAGGGTGCGGACCCCGGCGGGGGTCTCGACGACGACCTCGGAGAGGCCGGGAAGGGTGAGCAGCAGGGCGTCGTCGACGGTGTCGAGGAGCCGTTCGGCGAGGCTGTGGGCGGCGGCGTCGCGGAGCGGGAGGACGACGACGGTGTCGTAGCCCTCGGGTGCGGTGCCCTCGGCGGGCAGCGGCAGCCGCAGCAGGGGGACATGGCCGTCGCGGCGGCGCAGTTCGTCGCCGAGGCCGGGGCTGTGGCGGGCGGTGTCGGCGGCGAGTTCGCGGGCCTCGGGGAGGGACCAGCGGACGCCGCCGTGCCGGCCGAGGACGGCGGGTTCGTCGGTGACGGCGAGGACGGCGGCGAAGCCGACGCCGAAGCGGCCGACGGCGGTGGCCGCGTCCTGGCCGTCGCGCTTCGCGGAGGCGCGGAGCGTGGCGAGCGACGCGACGCCGGCGGCGTCCAGCGGGGCGCCGGTGTTGGCGGCGGCCAGCACGGCGGGGCTGTCGGCGTCGGCCGGGTGCAGGGTGAGGCGGAGCCGTCCGGTGGTGCCGGCGCGGGCGGCGGCGTCGGCGGCGTTCTGGGCGAGTTCGACGACGAGCCGGTCGCGGTACCCGCCGAGGGCGAGGTCCTCCTCGGCGTTCGCGTCCTCGCGGAAGCGGGCCGGGGAGGCGGCCCAGGCGTCCAGGACGCCTCTGCGGAGCCGGGCGGTGCCGAAGGGGTCGCTTCCGTCGGTCGTCGTCCGGACGGTGACGCTCACGCTTGACTCCAGTCTGCTGTGCGGTTCCCTCGCTGCGGCGAAGTTACCGCGCGGGCCCGGCGGCCCGTGCGGGGCCGTGGGGCGCGGGCCCGCGGCGCGGGTCAGGAGTGGCCGAGGTCTTCCGAGGCGGGGTCGGGCGGGGTGACGGAGCCGGAGTCGGCCGGCGGGTGCAGCGGGAAGGCGTCGACGGCCGTGGAGTCGAGGACCGGCTCGGCGGGGCGCGGCGGCGTCGGCATGACGGCGGCCTCCGAGTGGCCTCCGCAGCCGTACGCGAGGGAGACGACGCGCCCGTCGGCCGGGGACAGCTCGTTGGCGCACAGGCCGAAGGACTGGCGCAGCGAGCCGGCCAGCGGGATCAGGAAGGCGCAGGACTGGCAGGTGGCGGGGGCGGCCTGGGCCATCGGGGTGCGGGGGCCGAAGGACTCGTCCCAGCGGTCGGCGGCGAGCCGGAGGCCGTGGCGGGAGAGGACGCGGGCGCGGCCCATGCCGAGTTCGTCGGCGACGGCGGCGATCGCGCCGCGGGTGGGCGTGCGGTCGGTGACCTCCGCGTCCTCCGCGTCGAGGTGGTCGGCGAGCTCGGAGGAGACGGCGGAGTTCGGCGGCGGGGCGTCCTCGCCGGTGTAGCCGGGCTCCAGGCGGGGGTCGTCCTGCTCGGTGGGGAGGAGGTCGCCGGGGCCGAGGTCGCCGGGGCGCAGCCGCTCGCTCCAGGGCACCCATTCGGGGGCGAGGAGGGCGTCGGAGCCGGGCAGCAGGACGGTTTCGTCGAGCGTGACGTTCTTGGCGCGGGAGGCGCGGGTGACGGTGACGGCCCAGCGCCAGCCGCGGTAGCCGGGCTCCTTGCACTCGAAGAAGTGCGTGACGACCCGGTCGCCCTCGGCGAGGACGCCGGAGTGCTCGCCGACGACGCCGGGCGCCGCGGCCTCCTCGGCGGCCTCGCGGGCGAGGTCCACGGCCTCGGCGCAGAGGCGGTCCGGGGCCGGGGTACGGCTGGATCGCGGGGTACGCGGGGTACGGTCTCGCGTCGTCGCAGCACTCACTGGTATCGCTTCTCTCCTACGCCGTCTCACGGGTGCGCCGGCCGAGGTCCGGGAGCGAGGCTCCGGGGGCGGGGCGGGCGGAGCGGACCTGGGGGCCGCATCGACGTCCGCACCCGGCCGGTATCTCACACGTCTCGGGCGCACCTATCGTCATCCATTCTGCGGGATGCCGAAGGGGCGCGCGGCCGAGGGGAACCGCCGGTGGCGCGCTACGCACGCTACCCCGTTCGCGGGCCTGGGCCCACCTGCGCGCCCCAAGTGATCCGGATCGGGCCCGGGGGCGGGGGCCGTTCCGGGGCGCGGCCGGGCGTGTCCCCGGCGGGCTCCGAGGGGTTCCGGGCGGTGCGGGAGGGGCTCGGGGGTCGCGGGGGCCGACACCCCGGGGGCCAGCGGGCTCGGTTCGGGCGGGGGGCTGGTGGGGCACTATGAGGTGGTGGCTGCCGCACGGTCCTCCGGTCGCTCCCAGGATCGTCCCGGGCCGCTCCGCGGAGCGGGCCGGGCGGTGGGGCGTGCGCTGCACCTGCCGTTCACGGGGACGGCGCGGGGGATCCGGCGGGCGACGCACGCGCACGGGGCGGGCGAGTCGGGGCTCGGGAAGCTGATCGAGCTGCACGCGGTGAACGGCGCCGGCGACATGATGATCACGGTGGCGCTGGCGTCGACGGTGTTCTTCTCGGTGCCGACGGACGAGGCCCGCGGCCGGGTCGCGCTGTACCTGGCGATCACGATGGCGCCGTTCACGCTGCTGGCGCCGGTCGTCGGCCCGCTGCTGGACCGGCTGCCGCACGGGCGGCGCGCGGCGATGGCGGCGGCGATGGGCGCCCGGGCGGTCCTCGCGGTGGTGATGTCGGGCCTGGTGGTGACGGGGGGTCTCGCGCTGTACCCGGCGGCGCTCGGGGTGCTGGTGGCGTCGAAGGCGTACGGGGTGGTGCGCAGCGCGGTGGTGCCGCGGCTGCTGCCGGCGGGCTTCTCGCTGGTGAAGGCGAACTCGCGGGTGACGCTGGCGGGGCTGCTGGCGACGGGGGTGGCCGCGCCGGCCGGCGCGGGGCTCCAGATGCTGGGGCCCCGGTGTCCGCTGTACGGGGCGTGTGCGCTGTTCCTGCTGGGGGCGTTCTGGGCGGTGCGGATGCCGCACAAGGTGGACTCGGCGAAGGGTGAGCGGCGGGCGCACCTGCTGACGCACGGCGAGAAGCGGCCGAGTCTGCGGACGGTGGGGCCGGCGGTGCTGCACGGGCTGCAGGCGAACGCGGCGCAGCGGATGCTGTCCGGGTTCCTGATCTTCTTCCTGGCGTTCCTGCTGCGGGAGCACCCGCTGTCGGGGCAGTCGGCGGCGGTGTCGCTGGGGATCGTCGGGGTGGCGGCGGGGGTGGGGAACGCGTGCGGGACGGCGGTGGGGTCGCTGCTGCGGGACCGGGGCCACCGGCCGGAGGTGATCATCGCGTCGATGATCTCGACGGTGCTGGCGGCGGCGGTGTGCGCGGCGGTGTTCTTCGGCGGGGTGATGGTCGCGGTGCTGGGCGCGGTCGCGGGGCTGACGCAGGCGCTGTCGAAGCTGTCGCTGGACGCGCTGATCCAGCGGGACGTGCCGGAGGTGGTGCGGACCTCGGCGTTCGCCCGGTCGGAGACGGCGCTGCAGATGGCGTGGGTGGTGGGCGGCGCGCTGGGGATCGCGATGCCGCTGAACGGGACGGTGGGGATGGCGGCGGCGGCCGGGTTCCTGGCGGTCGGCGCGCTGCTGGCGGTGCGGGGGCTGCTGTCGTCGCGCGGTCCGGGCGCCCCGGACCGGCCGCGGCGGGCGAAGGTCGCCTGACCCGTCCGCGTACCGGCCCCGGCGCGGCACGCCGTACCCCCGCGTGGCAGCGGCGCGGCGGCCCGATAGCCTTCGGCTCATGACCGTTGCGTTCTTCTCCGGCTCGCGCCGCCGGGCCGCCGTCGCCCTCGGGGCCGTCTCCGCCGGGCTCCTCGTCCTCACCGCCTGCGATAAGCCGACTCCGATCGCGACCGTCACGGTCGGGAGCGAATCGATCAACTCCGAGGCGGCCTGCTACAACGACGGCGACCCCATCAAGGAGTCCGACGTCCAGAAGTGCCTCAACAAGAAGGCCGAGAAGTCGATCACCGTCGCCATGGACGACAAGGTCCGCTTCGGTGTGGACCCGGAGATCGCCGACAACGGCTGGACCATCTTCCTCGGCGGCCAGCAGGCCGAGCCGGAGCCGTACAAGAAGACGTACCGGACCATCCCGGCCAGCGCGTTCTTCTCCAGCCAGCAGACCGGCGAGTCCACCGACGAGACGCAGGTGACGATCGTCGAGAACACCGGCAAGACGCTCACCGGCATCTGGCACTTCAAGCTGAAGAAGGAATCCTGATCCTCCGGTGCGCCGCCGGATCCTGATCGTGACGGCCGTGGCGGCGGAGGCGGACTCCGTCGCCGGCGGTCTCACGGCGTCCGCCCGCCCGCACGCCGCGGACGTCCTCGTGGGCGGGGTCGGTCCCGCCGCCGTCGCCGCCGCGACGGGGGCCGCGCTGGCCCGTGCCGCGCTCGAAGGCGAGCCGTACGGGCTCGTCGTGTCCGCCGGGATCGCCGGCGGTTTCCCGGGCCGCGCCCCGCTGGGCTCGCTCGTCGTCTCCGACGCGATCGTCGCCGCCGACCTGGGCGCGGACACCGCCGACGGGTTCGTGCCCGTCGAGGAGCTGGGCTTCGGCCGCTCCGTGCACCGCGTGCCCGCCGCGCTGAGCGGCCCCGCCGCCGCCGCGCTCGCCGCCGCGGGGCTCCCGCACACCACCGGGACGGTGCTGACCGTCTCCACCGTCACCGGCACCGCCGCCCGCGCCGCCGCGCTCGCCGCCCGCCATCCGGGGGCCGCCGCGGAGGCGATGGAGGGCTTCGGGGTCGCCGAGGCCGCCGCCGCGCACGGCACCGGCGTCCTGGAGCTGCGGGCGGTGTCGAACGCCGTCGGGCCCCGGGACCGGGCCGCCTGGCGGATCGGCGACGCCCTGGACGCCCTGCGGCGCGCCGTGACCGCACTCGTACCGACCCTGGAGGAGGCCCGGCCGTGCAGCTGAAGATCGCGTACTCGCCCTGCCCGAACGACACCTTCGTCTTCGACGCCTGGGCGCACGGCCGGGTGCCCGGCGCGCCGCGCCTGGACGTCACCTTCGCCGACATCGACGTGACGAACGGCTGGGCGGAGAGCGGCACCGACGCGCACGACGTCCTGAAGGTGTCGTACGCGGTGCTGCCGTGGATCCTCGACGACTACGCGCTGCTGCCGTGCGGCGGCGCGCTGGGCCGGGGCTGCGGGCCGCTGGTGCTGACCCGGGAGCCGGGGCTCGACCTGCGGGGCAGGACGGTCGCGGTGCCGAGCGAGCGCTCGACCGCCTATCTGCTGTTCCGGCTGTGGGCCGCCGAGACCGTGCCCGGGGGCGTCGGCGAGGTCGTGGTGATGCCGTTCCACGAGATCATGCCGGCCGTCCGGGACGGCAAGGTCGACGCGGGGCTCGTCATCCACGAGGCCCGCTTCACGTACCAGGCGTACGGGCTGCACCGGCTCGCCGACATGGGCGAGCACTGGGAGGCCACCACGGGGCTGCCGATCCCGCTCGGCGCGATCGTCGCCCGCCGCTCGCTCGGCGCGGACACCCTGCGGCTGCTGGCCGACTCGGCCCGCCGCTCGGTGCGGATGGCGTGGGACGACCCGGCCGCGTCGCGGCCGTACGTCATGGAGCACGCGCAGGAGATGGACCCGAAGGTCGCCGACCAGCACATCGGGCTGTACGTGAACGAGTTCACCGCCGACCTCGGCGAGGCCGGTTACGCGGCGGTCCGGGGGCTGCTCACCCGGGCCGCGGCCGAGGGGCTGGTGCCGCCCCTCGGCCCGGACGCGCTGTCCTTCCCGTAGCGGGGGACGGCCGGGTCAGACGTCGAGCTGGTCCGCGACCGCCCGCAGCAGGCCGGCGATCTTCTTGCCGGCCGCCTTGTCGGGGTACCGGCCGCGCTCCAGCATCGGCGTGATGTTCTCCAGGAGCGTCGTCAGGTCCTGCACGATCGACGCCAGCTCGTCGGGCTTGCGGCGCTGCGCCGCCGCCACCGACGGGGTCGGGTCGAGAACCGTCACCGACAGCGCCTGGTCGCCCCGCTGGCCGGCGACGACGCCGAACTCCACCCGCTGGCCCGGCTTCAGTGCGTCGACTCCGGCAGGGAGCACCGACGAGTGCACGAAGACGTCACCGCCGTCGTCGCGGGAGAGGAAGCCGAAGCCCTTCTCGCTGTTGAACCATTTGACCTTGCCGGTAGGCACGTCTGTCCCTCGTCCTCGTTGACTCGTCGGGGTAAAAGAAACAGCGGGTCGACAGGCCCGCCGGCATCAAGGCTAATGCTCCGGGCGCCCGTGACAAGACGCCGCCGAAGTGTTCCTCCGCCCAGGGAACTACCCTGGCCGGATGCGCAGTGAAACCCGTACAGGACCCGTGGACGATTCCGCGCCGGGCGACGGACTCGTCAGGGCGGGCGTCGTCGTCTTCGCGGTCGGGGCGGTCGCGACGCTGGTCACCGTGGCTCCGCTCTTCCTCGGGACGGATCCCTTCCCGACCGTCGCCTACCTGGTGTCGATGCTGATGGGCGTCGGTTTCGCGCTGGCCGCCGCCGGGGTGCTCCGGTCCGTGGCGGCGCAGCGGCGCCAGGCGCGGGAGGCGCGGCGCGCCGCCTAGCGCGTGTACGTCTCCCACCAGGCGCGGAAGTCCGTCAGGTCCTTCAGGACGACGTCGGCGCCGGCGGCGCGGAGCTCGCCGGGCGCGCACGGGCCGGTCGCGACGGCCACGGACAGGGCGCCGGCGGCCTTCGCGCCGCGGACGTCGCCGACGTGGTCGCCGACGTACACGGAGGCGCCGTGGGCGCGCAGGGCCTCCGCCTTGCCCTCGGCGAACAGGCCGCCGACGACCGCGTCGGGCTCGATGCCGAGGTGCGCGAAGTGCTGCTCGGCGTGCGGGCCGTTCTTGGCGGTGACGACGAGGGTCCGGCCGCCGGCCTCGCGGACGGCGTCGAGGGCGTCGCGGGCGCCCGGCATGGGGGCGGTGGGCGCGAAGGCGTGGACGCCGTACAGGGCGCGGTAGCGGGCGGCCATGTCGGTGACCTGGTCGGCGGGGACCCAGTGGGCCATCTCCTGCTCCAGCGGGGGCCCGAGGCGGCTGACGACGAGGTCGGCGTCGACGTCGACGCCGTACGCGGCGGCGAACTCCTCCCAGGTGCGGCGGATGCCGGGGCGGGTGTCGAGGAGGGTCAGGTCGAGGTCGAAGCCGACCGTGAGCGGGCCCGCGGGAACGTTCGTCGTCATGGGTGACATTGTGCCCGGGTGTTCGAATTCGGCGGCTGCTTAGACTGAGCCAAGCCTTACCGAACCTCCTCCTCGCCCGATGGGTGCACATGACAGCCGCTTTCCGTTCCAGACGGGTCCTCGCGACCTCGGCGGCCGTCGTCGCCCTGCTCCTCGCCGTCCTCCTCAGCCTCGCCGTCGGCGCCCGCCCGGTCGCCCCCGGCACCGTCCTAGACGCCCTGCTGCACGGCGCCGGCGGCGACGACGCCGAGGTCGTCCGGCAGCTCCGGGTCCCCCGCACCGTCATCGGGCTGATGGTCGGCGCCGCCCTCGCGCTCGCCGGCACCGCCCTCCAGGGCATCACCCGCAACCCCATCGCCGACCCCGGCATCCTCGGCATCAGCCAGGGCTCCTCGGTCGCCGTCGTCCTCGCCATCGCCTTCCTCGGCGTGCACAGCGTCTCCGGCTACGTCTGGTTCGCCTTCGCCGGCGCCGCGGTCGCCTCCGTCGCCGTGTACGCGATCGCCTCCAGCGGACGCGGCGGCGCCACCCCCGTGAAGCTCGCCCTCGGCGGCGCGGCGATCAACGCGCTGCTGCTGTCCGTCACGACCGGCGTGCTCACCACGCAGGCCGCCGCGCTCGACGAGTTCCGGTTCTGGCAGACCGGCTCCCTCGACGGACGGGACGCCGCCACGATCGCCCAGATCTGGCCGTTCCTGCTGCTCGGCGCCGTCCTCGTGCTGTCCGTCGCCCGCGGCCTCGACGCCCTCGCGCTCGGCGAGGACGTCGCCAGGGGCCTCGGACAGAAGGTCGCCACCGTACGGATCGTCGGCGGCCTCGGCGCGACGGTCCTCACCGGCGCGGCCGTCGCCGCCGCCGGCCCCCTCGCCTTCGTCGGCCTCGCCGTCCCCCACATCGCCCGCGCCGTCGTCGGCTCCGACCACCGCTGGGTGCTGCCCATGGCCGCCCTCATCGGGCCCGTCATGGTGCTCGTCGCCGACGTCGCCGGCCGGATCGTCTTCCCGCCCGGCGAAGTCCCCGCCGGCGTCATGACCGCCCTCATCGGCGTGCCGTTCCTGGTCACCCTCGTCCGCCGGAAGGCGGTGCCCGCGTGAGCCTCACGAAGACCCGGCCGCCCGTCCGCCCCGCCGGCTACGGGCTCGTCCGCACCGGACCCGCCTCCTTCCTCGTCCACCGGCGCTCCGTCCTCGCCGCCGGCGCGCTGCTCCTGCTGCTCGCCGCCGTCTCCGTCGCGTACCTCTGCGCCGGCGAGAAGACCGTCCCGCCCGGCGAGGTCCTCACGATCCTCACCGGCGGCGACTCCCCCGCCGCGTTCGTCGTCGAGGAACTGCGCACACCCCGGCTCGTCACCGCGCTCGCCGTCGGCGCCGCCTTCGGCATCGCCGGCGCGCTCATCCAGACCGTCGCCCGCAACCCGCTCGCCTCCCCCGACATCATCGGCATCAGCCAGGGCGCCGGGGCCCTCACCGTCGCCGCGATGACCTTCGGCCTCGCCTCGTACACGGTGCTGCCGTACCTGTCGATCGCCGGCGGCGTCCTCGCCGCCGCCCTCGTCTACGTCTTCGCCTGGCGCGGCGGCCTGCACGCCACCCGCTTCGTCCTCATCGGCATCGGCTTCGCCGTCGCCCTCCGGTCCCTCATCACCCTGTTCATGACCAAGGGCGACTACCTCGTCGCCCAGCAGGCGCAGATCTGGATGACCGGCTCCCTCAACGGACGCGGCTGGGAGGAGTCCGCGCCCGTCCGCTGGACCCTGCTGCTCCTGCTGCCCGCCGTGCTGTGGGCCGCCCGCGCCCAGCGGACCGTCTCCCTCGACGACGCCACCGCGACCGCGCTCGGCGTCCGGCTCGGGCGGGTGCGGCTCGGGCTCGTCGCGGTCGGCGTGGTCCTCGCGTCCGTCGCCACCGGCGTCGCCGGGCCCGTCGACTTCGTCGCGCTGCTCGCCCCGCAGATCGCCCGCCGGGTCACGCGCACCGCGCAGATCCCGCTGTTCTGCTCGGCGCTCCTCGGCGCGCTGATCGTCGTCGCCGCCGACCTCGTCGGACGGCGGCTGTTCTCCCCGGTGGAACTGCCGGTGGGTGTCCTCACGGCGGCGGTCGGCGCCCCGTATCTGATCTGGCTCATCGTCCGGAGCCGCACGGGAGAGAAGGCATGAGCAGACTGACGGCCCGCGGGCTGACCCTCGCCTACGAGAACCGGGTGGTCGTCGAGGACCTCGACCTCGCCGTCCCCGACGGCAAGGTCACCGTCATCGTCGGCCCCAACGCCTGCGGCAAGTCCACCACTCTGCGGGCCCTCGGCCGGCTCCTCAAGCCGGAGCGCGGCGCGGTGCTGCTCGACGGCGAGGAACTGGCGAAGCTCCCCACCAAGGCCATCGCCCGCGCCGTCGGCCTGCTGCCGCAGACGCCCGTCGCCCCCGAGGGCATCACCGTCGCCGACCTCGTCGCCCGCGGCCGGCAGCCCCACCAGGCGTGGTGGAAGCAGTGGTCCGAGGAGGACGAGCGGGCCGTCACCGAGGCCATGGCCCGCACCGACGTCACCGCGCTCGCCGACCGGTCCGTCGACGAACTGTCCGGCGGGCAGCGCCAGCGCGTCTGGATCGCGATGGCCCTCGCCCAGGAGACCGACCTGCTCCTCCTCGACGAGCCCACCACCTACCTGGACATCGCGCACCAGGTCGAGGTGCTGGACCTCGTCCGCCGCCTCAACCGCTCCCGCGGCCGGACCGTCGTCCTCGTCCTCCACGACCTCAACCAGGCCGCCCGGTACGCGGACCACCTCATCGCCATGAAGGCCGGACGGGTCGTGACCCAGGGCCCGCCCGCCGAGGTCGTCACCGACGCCATGGTCCGCGACGTGTTCGGCCTGCCCGCCGTCGTCGTCCCCGACCCCGTCACCGGCTCCCCGCTCGTCGTCCCCGGCGCGCCCTGGGACGACGGCGACTCAGCCGCGGCGGGCGCGGTGGAGCAGGTAGAGGGCTGACAGGACGGCCGCCGCCCGCAGCGTCCACGGCCAGGCGTCGCCGATCGCCGCGCCCAGCGCCTCCGGCGGCAGCGGGTCGCCCCAGCGGCCGTCCCGCCGCCCCCACAGCCAGACGCCGGTGGCCGCCGCGGCGGCCCCGGGCAGCACGAGGACGGCCGTCTTCATCTGCGCCGGGGACAGCCGCCGGGAGCCGTACGCGATGAGCCAGCCGCCGGCCAGCGCCAGCAGCCAGCCGAACGCCGCGCCCGCGACCAGCAGCACCGCCGCCAGCAGCAGGAACGGGTGCGCGACGCCCCGGCGCGCGGGAGCCGCGGCGGCCTCCTCCTCCGGCTCCGCCGCCTCCTCCGCCTCCGGCGCGGGGCGGCGCCGGCGCAGCAGACCGGCCAGCCGGCGGGCCCGGCCGGGCGGGGCCTCCGCGGGCTCGTCCTCCTCGGGGACCTCCGGCTCCGGCGGGCGGAACAGCTCCGGCGCCTCCACGCCGCCGACGAAGCCGGGCACCAGCAGGTCCAGGTCGCCGGGGGCGTCGGGGTCTCCGGGGTCTCCGGCGCCGGCGGGCCCGGCCGGGGCGGCGGGATCGCCGTGCCACCAGCCGCGGGGGGTGGGGACGGGGGTGGGGGTGGGGGCGGACGCCGGGGCGGGCCTCGCGGCGGGCGGGGCGTCGGCATCGGTCGTGCCCTTGCCGGTGTCCTTGCTGGTGTCCTTGCTGGTGTCCTTGCTAGGGCCGGACCACCAGGCGCCGCGCCGGGGTGGCGGCGGGGCCGCGGGGCGGGGCTCCGGCGCCGGCTCCGGGGGCGTACCGCCGCGGCCCGTCCCGGCCGGCCCGCGTTCCGCCCGGGCCACCACCTCGTCCGGGGTGCCCAGGTCGCCGAGGATGCCCCGGACGGCCGACGGGGACTCCTCGCCGTACGTGGCGCGGCGGCGGTCGATCTCGTCGCGGAGGCCCGCGACGAGCGCGCTGCGGTCACCCGGCGGGAGGTGCCGCTGCTGGGCCAGGTCGCCCACCTCGCTCAGGTAGTCGAAGACCATCCGGTCGCTCTCGATGCCCACGCCGCCCCTCCACCGTCCGGCCGAACGCCGTCCCGGTCCTGACGGTAGCGCCTGTCCAGCGGATAACGTGGGGCGGATGGGGATCGGCGAGCTGGACCGGGAGGCGCACGTGCCCGAGGGACGTCCGAATCGGACCGCGGGGAGCCCGCGCACGCTGGCCGAGGAGCTGCGGGCACGCGGGGACGACGGTCTCGCCGCGCTGCTGCGGGCCCGCCCCGACCTGCTCGGACCGGTCCCGAACGACCTCACCCAGCTCGCGACCCGGGCCGGGACCCGCGCGTCGGTCGTCCGCGCCCTCGAACGGCTCGACCGGTTCGCGCTCCAGGTCGCCGAGACGCTGGCGGTGGCCCCGGACCCCGCCCCGTACCCCGTCCTGCTCGGACTCCTCGGCGGCGGCCCCGACGCGCCCGCCATCGGGGCGGAGCTGCCCCGCGCGGTCGCGCTGCTGCGCGAACAGGCCCTGGTGTGGGGCGACGACGACCGGCTGCGGCTCGTCCGGACCGCGCGGGAACTGCTGTCGCCGTCGCCGCAGCACCCCTCCCCCACCGGCCTCGGGCCGACCGTCGCCGAGGCGACGGCCGGCATGTCGCCGGGCCGGCTCCAGGAGATCGTCGCCGCCGCCGGACTGCCGTCCACGCACGACCCGGTGTCGGCGGTCGCCGCGCTGACCGGGCTCTTCACCGACCGGGAGCGGATGGCGGCGCTGCTCGACACCGCGCCGCCGGAGGCGCTGGCCGTGCTGGACCGGCTGGTGTGGGGGCCGCCGTACGGCGAGGTGACGGCGAAGCCGGCGCCGCCGGTCACCTGGCTGCGGGACCGGGGGCTGCTGCTGCCGGTGTCGCCGCGCACGGTCGTGCTGCCGCGCGAGGTGGCGCTGCACCTGCGCGGCGGGCGGGCCCAGCGGGCGCCCGAGCCGCGCGCGCCGGAGGTCGCGGTGGCCCGCTCGTACCGTCCCCAGGTGGTGGACAGCGCCGCCGCCGGGCAGGCGTACACGGCGCTGGCGACCGTCGAGGAGCTGCTGAAGTCCTGGGACCAGGGCGGCCCGCCGGTGCTGCGGGCCGGCGGCCTGTCGGTGCGGGACCTGAAGCGGACGGCGACGGCGCTGGACGTGCCCGAGCCGGTGGCGGCGTTCTGGCTGGAGCTGGCGTACGGGGCGGGGCTGCTGGCCTCGGACGGCGAGGCCGACGAGCGGTACGCGCCGACGCCGGCGTACGACGACTGGCTCGACCAGCCGCCCGCCGAACGCTGGGCCCGGCTCGTCACCGCCTGGCTGCCGGCCACCCGCACCCCGCGGCTCGCCGGCGGGCAGGACGCGAAGGGCCGGGCGCTGTCCGCGCTCGGCCCCGATTTGGACCGGGCGGCGGCGCCAGAGGTGCGCCACCGGGTCCTCGGCCTGCTGGCGACGCTGCCGCCCGGCGCGGCGGCCGAACCGGAGTCGCTGCTGGCCCGGCTGCGCTGGGAGCGGCCGACGCGGGCCGCCCACGCCCCCGACCTGCGGGAACGCCTCGCCCGCTGGGTGCTCGACGACGCCGAACTCCTCGGCGTCACCGGCCGCGGCGCGCTGTCCACCCCCGCCCGCGCCCTGCTGAACCTGCCGCTCACCGAGGCCGCCGAGCCCGCCGCGGCGGGCGGCGGCGTGGAACCCGAGGTCGCGGCCGAACGCGCGGCGGAACTGCTGGAGCCGCTGCTGCCGGAGGCCGTCGACCACGTCCTGCTCCAAGCCGACCTCACCGCCGTCGCCCCCGGCCCGCTGCTCCGCCCGCTGGCCGACGCGCTCGCGGTCCTCGCGGACGTCGAGTCGAAGGGCGGCGCGACGGTCTACCGGTTCACGCCCGGCTCGGTGCGGCGCGCGCTCGACACCGGCCGGACCGCCGCCGACCTGC
The DNA here is from genome assembly GCF_042797055.1 of Streptomyces sp. NPDC057854. Taxonomy (NCBI): domain Bacteria; kingdom Bacillati; phylum Actinomycetota; class Actinomycetes; order Kitasatosporales; family Streptomycetaceae; genus Streptomyces; species Streptomyces sp. NPDC057854. The sequence goes on along the minus strand of NZ_JBHVMF010000003.1, from coordinate 189,843 downwards.
ACGCCTTCCTCGCCGCGCACTCCCGGACACCGGTGCCGCAGCCGCTGGCGTACCTCGTCGACGACGTGGCCCGCAGGCACGGGCACCTGCGGATCGGCGCGGCGTCCGCGTACGTGCGCTGCGACGACGACGCGCTGCTCGGCGAGATCCTCGCGGACCGCCGCTCGGCGTCCCTGCGCCTGCGCCGCCTCGCGCCGACGGTGCTGGCCGCGCAGACGGACCCGGCCGCGCTCCTCGACGGGCTGCGGGCGATGGGCTACGCGCCGGCCGCCGAGTCGGCGGAGGGCGACGTCCTGATCACCCGCGCCGACGCCCGCCGCACCCCGCCCCGCACGCCCCCGGCGCCCGTCCCGGACGGCCCGCCGGCACCCGACGCCACCCTGCTCGCGGCGGCGGTCCGCGCGATCCGGGCCGGCGACCGCGCCGCCACGGCCGTCCGCAAGGAACCCGCCGCCGCCCCCGCCACGCCGGGCGGCCTCCCCCGCACCTCCGCCGCCGAGACCCTGGCGACGGTCCAGGCGGCGGCCATGACCGGCTCGGCGGTGTGGATCGGCTACGTCAACGCGGACGGCGCGGCGAGCCAGCGCGTCATCGCCCCGGTCCGCGTCGAGGGCGGCTTCGTCACCGGCTACGACCACACGGCCGACGAGGTCCGCACCTACCCCCTGCACCGCATCACGGGCGTGGCGGAACTGGCGGACGAGGAGGTCTAGCCCCTCGGCGCGACCAGGGCCGCCGGGTCGACCTCCAGCGGAAAGGGCTTCTCGATCGGGGTCGTCCGGCCTGCCTCGGCGACCGTGTGCTCGACGTACCGCCCGTCCTGCAACTCGCCCACGACGAGCGTCGGCACCGGCTCCAGTTCGAGCCGCCACAGGTGCTCGATGCCCGCCTCCGCGTAGTACGGCGGCTTCAGCAGGCGGTCGGTCCGGCGCCCGGACGACGACGGGGAGACGATCTCGACGACGAGCAGCACGTCGTCGGCGTCGCACGTGATCGGGTTCTCGGCAGCGGCGGCCGCCTCGACGACCACGATGTCCGGGATGAAAAGCCCGTCGGGCAGCACGAGATTGACCGCCTCCAGGACTTCGGCCGCCACACCCTCCTGCTGGATGGCGCGGTCCAGCAGGCTCCAGAGGCGCGACGACGCCCGCTGGTGCTTGACTCCCGGGGCCGGTGACATCACGAGCGCTTCCCCCATCAGTTCACGACGCTGACCTCGGTCCTCCCCCAGTGCCAGGACTTCCTCTATGGTCCAGGGCCCGTAGTGCGGATCGTGCGCGACGCTCATCTCGCCACCTCCCTCGTGCGGAACCGGTCGCCTTCAGTGTGGCAGCCCCCGGCGACAACCGACGGGTGTCGTGCAGACTGGATGTTTGGCCGCGCGGAAGGGAACCCACATACGTGAACGGACCTCTCATCGTCCAGAGCGACAAGACGCTGCTCCTGGAGGTCGACCACGAGCTCGCCGAAGCCTGTCGGCGGGCCATCGCGCCGTTCGCGGAGCTGGAGCGGGCGCCCGAGCACATCCACACGTACCGGGTGACGCCGCTCGGGCTGTGGAACGCGCGGGCCGCCGGGCACGACGCCGAGCAGGTGGTGGACGCGCTCGTCGAGTACTCGCGGTATCCGGTGCCGCACGCGCTGCTCGTGGACATCGCCGAGACCATGGACCGGTACGGGCGGCTCACGCTCACCAAGCATCCCGCGCACGGGCTGGTGCTGACCACGACGGACCGGCCGGTGCTGGAGGAGATCCTGCGGTCGAAGCGGGTGCAGCCGCTGGTCGGGGCGCGGATCGACGCCGACACGGTGGTGGTGCACCCGTCCGAGCGCGGGCAGATCAAGCAGACGCTGCTGAAGCTGGGGTGGCCGGCCGAGGACCTCGCCGGGTACGTCGACGGCGAGGCGCACGCGATCGAGCTCGCCGAGGACGGCTGGAGCCTGCGGCCGTACCAGCAGCACGCCGTCGAGGGGTTCTGGCACGGCGGCAGCGGGGTCGTCGTGCTGCCCTGCGGGGCCGGGAAGACGCTGGTCGGAGCCGGGGCGATGGCGCGGGCGAAGGCGACGACGCTGATCCTCGTCACCAACACCGTCTCCGCCCGCCAGTGGAAGAACGAGCTGGTGAAGCGGACCTCGCTGACCGAGGACGAGATCGGCGAGTACAGCGGGACGAAGAAGGAGATCCGGCCCGTCACCATCGCCACGTACCAGGTGCTGACGACGAAGCGGAAGGGCGTCTATCCGCACCTGGAGCTGTTCGACTCCCGCGACTGGGGTCTGATCGTGTACGACGAGGTGCACCTGCTGCCCGCGCCGGTCTTCAAGTTCACCGCCGACCTCCAGGCCCGGCGGCGGCTCGGCCTGACCGCGACGCTCGTGCGCGAGGACGGCAAGGAGGCGGACGTCTTCTCGCTGATCGGCCCGAAGCGGTTCGACGCGCCGTGGAAGGAGATCGAGGCGCAGGGGTACATCGCGCCCGCCGACTGCGTCGAGGTGCGGGTGAACCTCACCGACTCGGAGCGGCTGGCCTACGCGACGGCCGAGGCGGAGGAGAAGTACCGCTTCTGCGCGACGACCGCGACGAAGCGGCGGGTGACGGAGGCGCTGGTGAAGCGGTTCGCCGGGCAGCAGATCCTCGTCATCGGTCAGTACATCGACCAGCTCGACGAGCTCGGCGCGCACCTCGACGCGCCCGTCATCAAGGGCGAGACGTCGAACAAGGAGCGGGAGCGGCTGTTCGACGCCTTCCGCAACGGCGAGATCAACGTGCTCGTCGTGTCGAAGGTCGCGAACTTCTCGATCGACCTGCCCGAGGCGACCGTCGCCATCCAGGTGTCCGGCACCTTCGGCTCCCGCCAGGAAGAGGCCCAGCGCCTCGGCCGGGTGCTGCGCCCGAAGGCGGACGGGCACCAGGCGCACTTCTACTCGGTGGTGGCGCGGGACACCATCGACCAGGACTTCGCCGCGCACCGGCAGCGGTTCCTGGCCGAGCAGGGGTACGCGTACCGGATCGTGGACGCGGACGAGCTGCTGGCGACGTAGGAGATCCGGCGGGCTCAGTCCATCAGCGCCAGGACCGGGCCCGCGAGGGCCAGGACGTACTGGGCGGTGACGACGTCGCGGCGGGGCACGACGAGGGCGGCCACGCCCGCCGCGGCGGCGAGGCCCACGGACCAGAGGGCGGCCGTGGCGAAACCGCCGCCGACGCCGTCGCCGGAGATCGCGTCGCCGAGGGTGAACGCCAGGGCCGCCACGGCGCAGACCGCGACGAGGAGCAGGCCGAAGCCCGCGAAGGCACGGAGCGCGAGGGGGCTCAGGGCGTACGGGTCGGGGGTGGGGCGCGGTGTCGGTGTCGTCATGGCTCCATCCCAGCAGCGCGCCGGGAACACCGGCAGGCGTGCGGGTACTCAGCCCGGGACCGGCCGCGTACTCAGGTCCGGGCCCGGTCCCGTGCGTGGGCGGGGCGGGGGTTCCTGACGCCCGCCTCCGGGGGGCCGGGGTCGCCGAGGAGCGCCACGCTCACGAAGGCGGAGCCGAAGGCCCGGAGGGCCGCGGTGACGCGGCGGGGGCGGGGGACGGTGGTCACGAGGGTGAAGGTCGTCGCGGTCATGTCTCCATGATGGAATCCGGACATTAGGAACACATCGGCCTGGGGGCGGAATCCGGGGAGAACCGGGGTCACCCTTACGGCGGACCCCTCCCCCTACGGGAAATCGATTCGCACCGGACGGCGGGGCGGAGTTAGACTCACCGGCTTCCCCGCCTCCCGTCGCGTACGGAGAGCGCCGCCGTCCGGTCGGAAACCGGCGGCCACATCGACGTGTCCGTGTGTCCGTATGTCCGACCGGAGGCTTCACCGTGTCCGCAGCTGTGCCCACCGACGACCCGCTCGTACGCGAGCGGGCCCACCTCTCCGCCTCCCGCGCCGCCCTGCGCGCGATGCGCGAGGAGGTGGAGGCGCTGGACATCAAGGACGTCACCGCGAACTGGGTGAACTCGGTCGTCCTGGAGCGGCAGATCGAGGACCGCATCAAGGCGCTGGCCGACCTCTCGCACACCCCGCTGTTCTTCGGCCGGCTCGACTACCTGCCGCCCGCCCAGCTCGGGCAGCGCTTCTACATCGGCCGCCGGCACGTGCACGACGCGCAGGGCGACCCGATGGTCGTCGACTGGCGCGCGCCGGTCTCGCAGCCGTACTACCAGGCGTCGAAGAAGGACCCGCAGGACGTGGGGCTGCGCCGCCGGTTCGGGTACACGGGCGGCGAGCTGACCGCGTACGAGGACGAGCACCTGTCGGACCCGGCGGAGCTGGAGCGGACGAGCCGGCTGCTCCAGGCGGAGATCGAGCGGCCCCGCGTCGGCCCGATGCGGGACATCGTGGCGACGATCCAGCCGGAGCAGGACGAGATCGTCCGCTCCGACCTGTCGGGGACGCTGTGCGTGCAGGGAGGTCCGGGGACGGGCAAGACGGCGGTCGGTCTGCACCGTGTCGCCTATCTGCTGTACGCCCACCGGGAGCGGCTGGCCCGGACGGGCACGCTCGTCATCGGGCCGAACCGGTCCTTCCTCCAGTACATCGAGCAGGTGCTGCCCGCCCTCGGCGAGCTGGAGGTGAAGCAGGCGACGGTCGACGACCTGGTCGCGCACGTGGAGGTGCGGGGGACGGACGAGGCGGCGACGGCGGTCGTGAAGGGCGACGCCCGGATGGCGGAGGTGCTGCGGCGGGCCGTGTGGTCGCACGTGACGCCGCCGAAGGAGCCGCTGATGGTCGTGCGCGGTTCGCGGCGCTGGCGGGTGCCGGCGTACGAACTGGAGGAGATCGTCCGGGAGCTGACGGCGCGTGACATCCGGTACGGGGCGGCGCGGGAGGCGCTGCCGCAGCGCGTGGCGCACGCAGTGCTGGTGCGGATGGAGCAGGCGGGCGAGGCGCCGGACGACCGGGTGCAGAACGCGGTCGCGCGGAACGCTGCGGTGAAGGCGCTGGTGAAGGAGTGCTGGCCGGCGGTGGAGCCGGCGAAGCTGGTGCTGCGCCTGCTGGGCGACGCGGAGTTCCTGGCGGAGCACGCGGCGGGGGTGCTGAGCGAGGAGGAGCAGAAGCTGCTGCTGTGGGCAAAGCCGGCACGCAGCGTGAGGACGGCGAAGTGGTCGGCGGCGGACACGGTGCTGATCGACGAGGTGACGGACCTGGTCGAGCGGACCCACTCGCTGGGGCACGTGGTCCTGGACGAGGCGCAGGACCTGTCGCCGATGCAGTACCGGGCGGTGGGCCGGCGCTGCACGACCGGTTCGGCGACGGTCCTCGGCGACCTGGCGCAGGGCACCACGCCGTGGGCGACGGGGAGCTGGGAGACGGCGCTGGCGCACCTCGGGAAGCCGGGCGCGCGGGTGGAGGAGCTGACGGCGGGCTTCCGCGTGCCGAGCGAGGTGATCGCGTACGCGTCCCGGCTGCTGCCGCACATGGCGCCGGGCCTCGCGCCGGTGGAGTCGGTGCGGGAGAACCCGGGCGCCTTCGAGGTGCGGACGGCCGCGCCGGGCACGGAGGACGCCGCCGTGGTCGCGGCGTGCGCGGACGCGCTCGGGCACGAGGGCTCGATCGGTCTGATCGCCGCGGACGCGCGGATCGCGCCGCTGGCGGAGGCGCTGGAGGCGGCGGGGATGCCGTACCTCGCGCCCGGCGAGGAGACGACCGCCGAGTCGCGGCTCACGCTGGTCCCGGCGTCGCTCGCGAAGGGTCTGGAGTACGACTACGTCGTGCTGGACGAGCCGGCCGCCGTGGTGGACGGGGAGCCGGACGAGCGCACGGGTCTGCGGCGCCTGTACGTGGCGCTGACGCGTGCGGTGTCGGGTCTGACGATCGTTCACGCGGCGCCGCTGCCGGAGCAGTTGGCCTGAGTCAAGCGTACTCGGGGAGGGCCTGGGTCCAGGAGCGGCGGGCGACGGCGGCGAGGGTCGGGTTGGGGACGGGGGCGGTGCCGGGGCCGCCGACGTCGCCGTAGTAGTGGTCGGTGACCAGTCCCCAGCACAGGGCCCAGCCCCGGCCGCGCTCCCAGGTGGCGTCGTCGACCTCGGCGGCGGCGCGGAAGAGGGGGCGGGTGGCGGGGGTGAGGAGGGTCCAGGCGGGGAGGAGGTCGGCGGCGGGGTCGCCGGTGCCGAGGCCGCCGAAGTCGATCACGGCGCTGAGGCGTCCGGCGCGGGTGAGGAGGTTGCCGGGGAGGAGGTCGCCGTGCAGCCAGACCGGGTCGCGGTCCCAGGCGGGGACGGCGAGGGCCCGGTCCCAGGCGGCGAGGGCGGTGCGCGCGTCGAGCAGTCCGGCGGCGGCGAGCGCGGCGACGGCCGCCGGGAGGGCGCCGCGCTCCCACTCCGTGACGGCGCCGCCCCGGAAGGAGCGGGGGCCGCCGGTGGCGTCGGCCGCCCGCAGGGCGACGCCGAAGCGGCCCAGTTCCCCGGCGGCGTGCGCGAGGTCGGCGACGGGCGCGGTCCACGCGTCGGCGCCGTCCAGCCAGCCGTACACGCCCCACGGCCGGCCGAAGTCCGCCGTGGGGGCGCCCAGGCCGAGCGGCACGGGCACGGGCAGGGGCAGCGCGGGCGCGAGCCGGGGCAGCCAGCGCTGCTCCTTCTCGGCCTGCCCGGTCGCCCACTCCGCCTTCGGCAGCCGTACGACGAGGTCGTCGCCGAGCCGGAACATCGCGTTGTCCGTCCCGGCCGACGCCACCCGCCGCACGGTCCGTCCGGCCCATTGCGGGAACTGGGCGGCGACCAGCCGCCGTACGAGTGCTTCGTCGATGCCGTCGCTCATGCGGGCGAGGCTAGCGAGGGCGCCGGGGCGCGGGCACGGGGTTTTCCCGCGGCTGCGCGCCGGGGGATTCCGCGCCGCGCGCCCGTGGGGCGGGTCAGGCGTCGACGGCCGTGCGCCAGGTGCGGACCGCGTCCGCCGAGACCGGGGCGGCCCAGCCGTCGGGGCGGGCGGCGCCGCCGATGTGGAAGGCGGTGAGGCCGGCGGCGCGCAGCCGCGGCAGGTGGTCGAGGCGGAGGCCGCCGCCGACGAGGATCTGCGGCTCGTAGCCGGGTTCGCCGGCCCGGGCGGCCTCGGCTTCGAGGACCGGGAGGCCGCTGTCGACGCCGGCGGCGGAGCCGGCGGTGAGGTAGGTGTCGAGGCCGGGGAGGTCCGCGAGGCGCTTGCGCAGGCCGTCGCGGTCGGCGGCGCGGTCGATGGCGCGGTGGAAGGTCCAGTGGGCGCCGTCGAGGACCGCGACGAGCCGTTCGACGGCGACGAGGTCGGGCTCGCCGTCGGCGGTGAGGAAGCCGAGGACGAACTGGTCGGCGCCGGCCGCGCGGAGCTCCTCCGCCCGGCCGGTGAGCGCGTCGACGTCCCCGGCCGCGAAGCCGTCCGCGAGGCGGAGCATGACCCTGAGCGGGATGTCGACCGCGCGGCGGATGGCGGTGAAGACCGCCGTCGCCGGGGTGAGGCCGTCCGCCGCCATGTCGGTGACGAGTTCGAGGCGGTCGGCGCCCCCGGTCTGGGCGGCGACCGCGTCCTGCTCGTCCAGGGCGATCACCTCCAGGACAGCACGGTTGCTCATTGCGCCCATTCCTCCATGAATGACGGCTACAGGTCTAGTCCAATGACCAGACTAGCCGTGCGAGTGACCTCCCGCATCGTGCTCGGCCGTGTCCGACGGCGTCGCGGTGGACGCCGGGGCCGCGCCCGGCGCGCCGGCCTTCACGGTGAAGGCGGCGGTGCGGACCTTGCCCTCGTGCTGGAAGTCGAGGAAGAGGCGGTACGTGCCGGGGCTCGGGGCGGTGGCCGTGAAGGAGACGTCGGGGCCGGGGCCGCCCTCGTTGGGGTGGACGTGGAGGTAGGCGAGGTCGCCCTGGCGGAGGGCGACGAGGTGGCCGTACGCGCCGAGGTACGGCTCCAGGTCGGTGACCGGCTTGCCGCCCTTGGTGACGGTGAGGCGCAGCTCACCGGCCTTGCCGGGGTCGAGGGTGCCGCCGAGGCGGACCTGGTAGCCGTCGACGGTGGCGGTGGGGGCGGCGGCCGGGAGCGGCTTCGGGGTCCAGGCTCCGGGGACGGCGAGGTCGACGCCGAGGGTGAGGTTCTTCGCGCCCTTCGCGGCGGGCTTGAAGTCGGCGAACGCCTTGTAGCCGCCGGCGGCGGGCAGGTCGGCGTCGACGGTCCAGGTGCCGTCGGCGGACTTCTCGGGGTGGAGGTGGCGGAAGACCGTCAGGTCGCGCGAGGCGACGATGAAGTGCAGTTCCTTGCCGTGCTCGGTGGTGAAGGCGGTGACCTTCTTCCCGGCGGCGTCCTTGACGGAGAACTTCAGGGTGCTGCGGCCGACCGGCGGGGTGGGGGTCTCCAGGGCGAGGGTGTAGCCGCCGTCGGAGACCTGGAGGCCGCCGGGGAGTGCGGCGCCGGCCGGGGCGGGGGCCTCCTCGTGGCCGCCGTGGCCGCCGGCGGAGGCGGAGGGCTCCGGCGTGGCGGTGGCGTGTCCGGCGTGCTCCGCCTTCTTCGGCTCGTCGATCGGGCCGAACCCCTTCCCGACGCCGTACGCGGTGCCGAAGGTCGCGGCGAGCGCGGCGGCGAAGGCAGTGATCTTCACTCCGGTGTTCATGGCTGCTCTCCCTGATGCGCGGTGGCGGGCGTTTTTCTGCTCCCTGCACTTCACCATACCCCTAGGGGGTATCAAGTCAAGCCGGTCCGGCACTTGCGCCGAATACGGGTGGGGGGTATACATGGAGCCATGCCGCAGATACCCCCCGAGGGTATCGCGGTCCACTGGACACACGATGGAGGACGACATGGGTTCCTGCTGCACCCCCGACAACAGCTGCTCGACCGGCACCACCACCGCGGTCGCCGTCGCCGACGCCACCAGCACGGTCTACGCGGTCTCCGGCATGACCTGCGGCCACTGCCGCACGGCCATCACGAAGTCGGTGAGCGCCCTGGACGGCGTCCTCTCCGTCGACGTGGACGTCGAGGCCGGCCGGGTGACCGTCACCACGGACGGCGCGCCCGACGACGCCGCCGTCGCCGCGGCCGTGGACGACGCCGGCTACGAGCTGACCGGGCGCGCCTGACCACAGGTCGGCGGCGCCTGACCGATCCGGCCGCCGGGGCCCGTCCCGTACCCCCGCCCGGGCCCCGGCCCCCGTGCACAGGAAGAAGACAGGGAGCAGTTTCATGACCACGACGACCCCCGGCACCGCCCAGGTCGAGCTCGCCATCGGCGGCATGACCTGCGCCTCGTGCGCGGCCCGGATCGAGAAGAAGCTCAACCGCATGGACGGGGTCGAGGCCACCGTCAACTACGCCACCGAGAAGGCGAAGGTCACCTTCTCCGCCGACATCCCGGTCGCCGACCTGATCGCGACCGTCGAGGCCACGGGCTACACCGCCGCCGAGCCCGAGCCGCCGAAGAGCGAGACGCCGGGCGCCTCCGGCGGCGGCCCGACCGACGAGGAGAAGGCCGACGAGGAGCTGCGCCCGCTGAAGCAGCGGCTCGTCACCGCCGTCGCCCTCGCCGTGCCGGTCATCGCGATGGCGATGGTCCCGGCGCTCCAGATCGAGTACTGGCAGTGGCTGAGCCTCACGCTCGCCGCGCCGGTCGTCACCTACGCCGCCTGGCCGTTCCACCGCGCCGCCTGGACCAACGCCAAGCACGGCGCGGCCACCATGGACACGCTGATCTCGGTCGGCACGATCGCCGCGTTCCTGTGGTCCCTGTGGGCGCTGTTCTTCGGCACCGCCGGTACGCCGGGGATGACGCACCCCTTCGAGTTCACGATCGCCCGCACCGACGGCGCCGGGAACATCTACCTGGAGGCCGCCGCCGGCGTCACCGCCTTCATCCTGGCGGGCCGCTACTTCGAGGCCCGCTCGAAGCGGAAGGCGGGCGCCGCGCTCAAGGCGCTGATGCAGCTGGGCGCCAAGGAAGTGACCGTCCTGAAGGACGGCCGCGAGGTCACCGTCCCGACCGCCGAACTGCAGGTCGGGGACCGTTTCCTGGTTCGCCCGGGCGAGAAGATCGCCACCGACGGCACCGTGGTCGAGGGCTCGTCCGCCGTGGACGCCTCCATGCTGACCGGCGAGTCCGTGCCGGTCGAGGTCGGCGTGGGCGACGCCGTCACCGGCGCCACCCTGAACGCCGGCGGCCGGCTCGTCGTCGAGGCCACCCGCGTCGGCTCCGACACCCAGCTCGCCCGGATGGCGAAGCTCGTCGAGGACGCGCAGAACGGCAAGGCCGCCGCGCAGCGGCTCGCCGACCGGATCTCGGCCGTCTTCGTGCCGATCGTCATCGCGCTGTCGCTCGGCACCCTCGGCTTCTGGCTCGGCACCGGGCAGGGCCTGACCGCCGCCTTCACCGCCGCCGTCGCCGTCCTGATCATCGCCTGCCCGTGCGCCCTGGGCCTGGCCACCCCGACCGCCCTCATGGTCGGCACCGGCCGCGGCGCGCAGCTCGGCATCCTGATCAAGGGGCCCGAGGTCCTGGAGACCACCCGCAAGGTCGACACCATCGTCCTGGACAAGACCGGCACCGTCACCACCGGCCGGATGACCCTCCTCAAGGTGCACACCGCCGCCGGTACGGACGAGACCGACGTGCTGCGGCTGGCCGGCGCGCTGGAGCACTCCTCCGAGCACCCGATCGCGCAGGCCGTCGCCACCGGCGCCGCCGCGAAGGTCGGCACCCTGCCCACCCCCGAGGACTTCGCCAACATCCCCGGTCTCGGCGTCCAGGGCGTCGTCGACGGACACGCCGTCCTGGTCGGCCGCGAGAAGCTGCTGGAGGAGTGGGCGATGTCCCTCCCGGCGAGCCTCAAGGCCGCGAAGGACGCGGCGGAGAAGGCCGGGAAGACGGCCATCGCGGTCGCCTGGGACGGGGAGGCCCGCGCGGTCCTGGAGGTCGCCGACGCGATCAAGGAGACCAGCGCGGAGGCGATCCGCCGGCTCAAGGGCCTGGGCCTGACGCCGATCCTGCTGACCGGCGACAACAAGGCGGTCGCGGAGGCCGTCGCCGCCGAGGTCGGCATCGGCGAGGTCATCGCCGAGGTCATGCCGCAGGACAAGGTGGACGTCGTCAAGAAGCTGCAGGCGGAGGGCCGTTCGGTCGCCATGGTCGGCGACGGCGTCAACGACGCCGCCGCGCTCGCCCAGGCCGACCTGGGCCTGGCGATGGGCACCGGCACCGACGCCGCCATCGAGGCCGGCGACCTCACCCTCGTACGGGGCGACCTGCGGGCCGCGGCGGACGCCATCCGGCTCTCCCGCAAGACGCTCGGCACCATCCGCTCGAACCTCTTCTGGGCCTTCGCCTACAACGTGGCCGCCCTGCCGCTCGCGGCGGCCGGCCTGCTCAACCCGATGATCGCCGGCGCCGCGATGGCCTTCTCCTCGGTCTTCGTGGTCGGCAACAGCCTCCGGCTGCGCGGCTTCCAGGCCGCGGACAAGTGACTCCGGACCCTTGACCTGACGGGAGCCCGCCGTGGCCGGTTACGTACAGCACAAGGAAGACATCATCAGAAGGCTCCGGCGGATCGAGGGACAGGTCCGGGGGGTGCAGCGGATGGTCGACGAGGACGCCTACTGCATCGACGTCCTGACACAGGTCTCCGCGATCAACGCGGCCCTCCAGTCCTGCGCGGTCGCCCTCCTCGACGAGCACCTGAGCTGCTGCGTCACCGAGGCCATCGCGGCCGGCGGGGACGAGGCGAAGGTGAAGGTGGGCGAGGCGTCGAAGGCGATCGCCCGGCTGATCCGGACCTGACGGAGTACCGGCACCGCCCCCGTGCGAGGGGCCCGCGCCAGCGGGCCGCCGCACGGGGGCGGCGGCCGTGTCCGGGGCCGTCACGAACCCGCCACGCTACCCCCAGGGGGTATACCTCGGGCGGGTGTGCGACCCGTACGATGAGCCGCCCGCGAGGGGAGGGGATGCACGTGCGCCGGCTGGGAGAGCTGGAGGCGGAGATCATGGACCGGCTGTGGGCCTGGCAGCGGCCCGCCACCGTCCGCGAGATCGTCGACGACATCAACCGCGACCGCCGGGTCGCCTACACCACCGTCATGACCGTGGCCGACATCCTGCACCGCAAGGGCTGGCTCCGCCGCGAGAAGGCGGGCCGCGCCTGGCTGTACGAACCCGTCCGGGGCCGCGAGGAGTACACCGCCGGCCTCATGCGCGACGCCCTCGGCGACAGCCCCGACCGCCCCGCCGCCCTCCTCCGCTTCGTCGAGGCCATCTCCGACGAGGACGTGGAAGCCCTCGACGCGGCCCTCCGCGCCGCCCGCGGCGAGGGCCCCGGCGGCCCCGCCCGGGACGGCTCGGCACCGGGCGCGGACCGCCGCGGAGGGGGCGCGTGAACCACCACGCCCTCGTCCCCCTCGGCCTCGCGCTGCTCTCCGGGCTCGCCGTCCCCTGGCTGCTCGTCCGGGCCCGGTGGGCCCAGCAGGCCCCCCGGCTCGCCCTCACCGTCTGGGCCGCCTGCGGCACCGTCTTCATGGTCGCGACCGCCCTGCTGGCCGCACAGCTGCTGCTGCCGAACGACTCCAGCCACCGCCTCACCGACATGGTGCTCACCCTCCGGCCCCCCGCCCCCGGCGACCTGCTCGCGCTGCGCGGGCGGGAGGCCGCCGCACTGGCGGCGGCCTCCGCCGTCCTCGCCGTGCCGCTCGCCGCGCTCGCCCGCGGCCTGCTCCGGGCCCGCCGCGCCCGCCGGGCGCACGGGGACGTGCTGCGCCTGATCGGCCGCTACGACCCCGAGCTGCGCGCCACCGTCCTCGACCACGCCCGGCCCGCCGTCTACTGCCTGCCCGGCCGGATCCGCCGGGTCGTCGTCTCCTCCGGCGCCGTCGACACCCTCACGCCCGCGCAGCTCGCCGCCGCCCTCGCGCACGAGCGGGCGCACATCGCCGGCCGGCACCACCTGCTCGTCGCCGCCGCCGAGGCGTTCGGCACCGTGTTCCGGCGGCTGCCGCTCGCCCGGCACGGCGCGACGGCGGTCCCGCTGCTGCTGGAGATGACCGCCGACGACCGGGCGCTGCGCCGCTGCACCCGCGACGCGCTCGCCACCGCGCTCTACGCCCTCGCCGCCGGCCGCGCGCCGCGCGCCGCGTTCGCCGCGGGCGGTCCTTCGGCGGCGCTCCGGATGCGCCGGATCCTCACCCCGCACAGCGCCGGACACCCCGTGCTGCGCGGGCTGCTGACGATCGGCGCGGCGGCTCTCGCGATGGCTCCGCTCGTCGTCGCCTGTTGTTCCTTTCCCGCCTGATGTCCGGACCAACTCCCGTATTTACTAAGTGAATTCGTAGATTTCGCATCGGTCACGCGAACGGGAATCCGTCGCTATTGTGGGTATGTTGGCACTCCGGCTCACCACGGCGCTCGGCACGGCGAAGGGTACAGATCCAATGCAGCTCGCTGGCGTCCGTACGGCAGCGGCCGGCGACGCGACTCCGATATCCCGGCTGCTCGCCGACGCGATCCGGAGCAGCTATGCCGGAATGCTGGAGGAAATCCCGCTGCGCCGGCTGATCTCCACCCAATGCGCGCTGCCGCGGATACGCGCGGAAATCGAAATTCCGGGAGGCGCGCCCGGCTGGCTCGGCTGGCTGGTCGCGGAGAACCCGGAGGGCCGGCTGGTCGGCGCCGCCGCCTGCGGGGTGCCGGTGCCGGGCGAGGGCGAGCTGTACGCGCTGGCGGTCGAGGAGTCCGCGCGCCGCCGCGGCGTCGGTACGGCCCTGCTCGCGGCGGCCACCGACCGCGTCCGCGGCTACGCGGCGCGCGAGCAGCGCGTCCAGCTGCCGGTCCCGGCGGACCCGGCGCTCCCCTTCTACCGGAAGCGGGGCTTCGCGGAGATCGGCCCGACCCGCTGGGGCCGCGCGGTCTGAACCGCCGTCCGCCCTGGTGCGCCCCCCGAGGGGGCGTGGCGGATGCACGCCATCGCGTGTTCACGCAGCCCGATCCGGTGGATCGGGGGGTGCGGCGCAGGTCAGGATGGGTGCAGCGGCGGGGACCCGGCGGCACGGGCGCCTCGTCCGGACGGCATGGACCGAGCGAGCCCCTGGAGGAGCGATGCACACCCCGAGCGGCACTTCCCTGCCCGCCGTGCCCGCAGCGCTCGCGCCGGTCCTGCCGTCCCGATACGACCGGGAGCGGGCCCCCTCCCCGGCGGCGGGGGTGCGGATCGCCGCCGACGCGCTGCCCGGCCTGGAGTCCGTCGCCGCGATGGACGAGGGGTCGGTGTGGCTGCACGACGCGCTGCTCGGCCCGCACAGCGCGGACATCGTCCGGTACCTGGGCCTCGCCCGCTCCACCGGCGGACCCGTCCTGGACCTCGGCTCCGGCGCGGGACGGCTCGCCGTCCCGTTCGCCCGGCACGGCTTCGCCGTGGAGGCCGTGGACCGGGACGCCTCCGCACTGGAGCGCCTCGACGCCTGGGCCCGCCGGATCGGCCCGCAGGTGGCCGGTCTGGTGGTGACGCACCGGGCGGACCTCACCCGGCTGCGGCTGCGCGGGAGTTACCGGCTGGCGCTGCTGGCGGGCGCGATGGTGTCGGCGGTCCCGCCGGCCCGCCGGCCGGGGCTGCTGCGGGAGGTCGCGGACCACCTGGAGGCGGGCGGGGCGCTGGCCCTGGACTACACGGCGCACCGGTGGCCGGGTCTGGTCGCGGAGCCGCGCCGGACCTGGGCGTTCCAGGTGCCGCGGTTCGACGGGATCGACGAGTGGGTGGTGGCGCGGCAGGACTTCGACCTGGGGGCGATGAGCGAGCGGGTCACGTACTACGCGACGAGGACCGGGAAGCTGGCGTCGGAGCGGACGGTGCTGACCACCGACAAGTGGATCGTGGACCAGGACCGGCTGGCGGCCGAACTGCACGCGGCGGGGCTGCACATCGAGGGCCGGCGGCGGCAGCGGATCGACGACCGCACGGAGTCGGTGCTGCTGGTCTGCCGTACGGACGACTGACCGGCGGCCGCCTGTCGGGGCGGGCGGGCAAGAGGTACGATGCCCTCAAACGTTTGGGCGGACCAGATGGGCGAGAGGGCAGTCGTGGAAGAGCTGACGGGCCGCGAGGCGGTGATCCAGCGCCTGCGGGACGTGGGCCTGCGGGTCACCGGGCCGCGCCTGGAGGTCCTTTCGGTGCTCGCCGCCGGCGGCCACCTCGACGTCGAGGCGATCACCGCCACCGCCCGCGAGCGGCTGGGCACGCTCACCAGCCAGGCCGTCTACGAGATGCTGCGCCACTTCCAGGAGACCGGCCTGGTCGCGAAGTTCGACCGGCCGGGGCTCCCGGCCGTCTTCGAGATCTCGGGCCCCCGGCACCAGCACGCGCTCTGCGTGCGGTGCGGCCGGGTGGAGAATGTGGCGGCGCCCGCGCCCGCGCCGCCGCGCGGCAGCCTGCCGGGCTGGCGGACCGCCGAGACCGAGCTGGTCTTCAAGGGGCTGTGCCCCGATTGCGCGGAAGAGTCCGCCTGATCCCGCCCGGACCGCTCCGCCCCTGAACCTCGTGCGGAACGTTCGAATGTGTGGCAGGGTCTGCCGGGGCGTTTTGTCGACGGGATCCGCGCGATCCGAGGGGAGTCCGCTGCCGCCGTGTCCAAGAACGCCGCCGGAGTACGTACAGGAGGCGAGCAGGCCCTCGCCCTCTACCAGGCGCTCCGCGCCGCCCCGGGCGCCGGGCTCGCCGAAGCGGCCCGCGCGGTCCAGCTGACCGACGCCGAACGGGACCGGGCCCACGCCGAGTTGACCGGCCTCGGCCTGGTCGGACCGGAGCCGGAGGCACCCGCGGTCGTCGCGCCCGACGTGGCCCTGCTGGGGCTGCTGCGGCACGAGCGGGACCGGCTGGAGAGCCGGCTCGCCGAGACCAGCCGCGCCCACACCGCCCTGGAGACCCTGGCCGGACCGTTCCTGCGGGCCGGGACCGAACCGGGCTCCGAGGTCGAGGTGGAGATCGTCGACGACCCGGAACGGATCCGCCGCGCGCTCGCCGACCTGACGAAGACGGCCCGGAGCTCCGTCCACACCATGGCCACCGGCTCGGTCCGCCGCGAGGAGATGGCCCTGGAGCTGGACCGGGACCGGGAGCGGGTGGCCCGCGGGGTCCGCGTCCAGGCCATGTACAGCCACCGGGTCGGCCAGGTCCCCGAGATGGACCAGCACCTCGCCGCCCGCACCGCGCTCGGCACCGAGATCCGGCTCTCCCCCGTCGTCCCCATGAACATGGTGCTGGCCGACGAGTCCTTCGCGCTGCTGCCCACCGACCCGCGCGACCCCGGCTCCCCCGCGATCCTGGCCCGCGGCCCGGGCCTGGTCCGCGCCTACCGGGCGCTGTACGCGTACTGCTGGCGCGCCGCCACCCCGTACGGCGACCCGGAGGCCGGCGCGCACGGCGGCGACGGGCTGACCGAGCAGCAGCGGGCCGCGCTGCGGATGCTCGCCTCCGGCATCAAGGACGAGCAGGTGGCCCGGAACCTCGGGGTGTCGCTGCGCACGGTCAGCCGGCTCATCTCCGAGGTGATGCAGGAACTGGGCGCGGCCAGCCGCTTCGAGGCGGGCGTGAAGGCGGCCCGGCTGGGCCTGCTGGACGGCGAGAACGGTCCCGACGACCCCGGCGGGCCGGGGCACAGCGCGTAGCCTGACGGTTGGGGACGGTCGATCTCACGACGACGAGGGGGGAAGTTCGCCATGGTCACGACGGGCGGCGGCACGGTGGGCGGCGGGACCGGGCTGCTGGTGGCGCTCTATCAGGAGCTGCGCCGTCGCGGGGTGTCGAACTACACGGAGGTCGCCGCCGGGTTAGGTCTCGCGCCGGAGGAGTACGAGCGATGTCGGGCCGAACTGCTCTCGCTGGGCCTGATCGTCCCGACCACCAGCCGGCACGCCACCGCCGCCGACCTGCGCGACGAGGACTGGCGCCCCGAGGAGGACGCGGTCGCCTCGGTGGACCCGGAGATCGCGCTGCTGCGGATCCTGGACCGGGAGCGGGCCCGGCTCCGCGAACACCTCGCCGAGGCCGACCAGGCGTACGGCACCCTGGAGACGCTGGCCGGGACCTTCCTGCGGCCCGGCACCCTGGCCGGCTCCGAGATCGCCGTCGAGACGATCACCGACTACCGGCGGATCCAGCAGGCCCTGGAGGACATCGTCGACGTCACCCAGGAGGCGTCCTGCTCGATGTACCCCACCGGACCGGCCCGCCAGGTCCCCGAGCGGATCTTCGAGCGGGACGCGCGCAAGCTCGCGCAGGGCGTCCGGATCCGCGCGGTCTACCGCACCCAGGACGCGGTCCGGCCGGAGGCGGCGGCCGTCCTGAAGCGCCGCGCCGAGCTGGGCGTCGAGGTGCGGATCGCGACCGAGCTGCCCATGACGATGATCCTGGTCGACCAGCAGTACGCCATGGTGCCGCTGCACCCCGAGGAGCCCGGCCGGGGCGCGATCCTGGCCCGCGGCCCGCTGCTGGTCGGCTCCTTCCTGAGCCTGTACGAGCACTGCTGGCACACCGCCACCCCGTACGGCGACGACGTGGCGCCCGAGCGGGGCGGCGACGGCCTGTCGGAGCAGCAGCGGGCGGCGCTCCAGATGCTCGCGGACGGCATGAAGGACGAGAAGATCGCGCGGAACCTGGGGGTCTCGCTGCGCACGGTGAGCCGGATGCTCTCGGAACTCATGCAGGAATTGGGCGCGTCGACGCGATTCGAGGCCGGGGTGCGCGCGGTTCGGCTCGGCTGGCTGGACTGAATTCCCCGGCCGGCGCCGCATGATTCGCGGGCACGGGAAAGCCCCGTGATCGTGGCAGGCCGATCACGGGGCTTTCGGGAATCGCGGCCGGATGTGCCGCGCTCCGGTTTTCCGGGGGTTCGCCTTTCCGCCGGTTCAGTTCACCGGCGGGGCGGGGGTGGCGGTGGCCGTGGTGTGCGGCCAGTCGACGGTGACGCCGGCGTGCTGGACCGGGGTTTCCGGGGTGCCGCCGGGGGTGACCGCGTAGACCGCGGCGCCGGCGACGGCGAGACAGGCGGTGAGGGCGACCAGGAACTGGCGGACGGTCTTCTGCATTCCGGAGTTCTGCTCGACGGACATGATTCCTCCAGGAGTCGTCAGGGCGAATGTGCTGATTCCCGTTCCCGGGGGCCCGTGCCGCCGGGCCTCCCTGAGAACAACTCCATTCTGGCGAGGCGCCGTTGGCGGATCCAGAGTTCTCCGATGCGTGGACCTGCCATGGCGTGAGTGCGTCAATCGGCCTTCACCGCAACGGAATTGGCTGGTCCGTAGCGCTCCTAACCTTTGGTCGAACCAAAAGAGATGCTAGACTCGTGCTACGGCCTTCTCGTTCCTCCAGGAGAGAGGGGCCGCCGGGGCAGGGGCGTGCCGCCGCCCTTGCCCCACCCGTGCCACCGGCGCGTCACCCCGTCCCGGCCCGGCGAGCGCCGACTCGTACACCTCCACCGTCCGCGCCGCGGCCCCCCGCCAGCTCATCCCCCGCGCGTGCCCGGCCGCCGCCACGCCCATCGTCGCCCGCGCCCGCGGGTTCGCCGCCAGCCACAGCAGCCGGCGGGCGTACTCCACCGGATCGTGACCCCGGACGAGCAGCCCCGTCACCCCCTCCCACACCGCCGTCGGCAGCCCGCCCACCGCCGCCGCCAGCACCGGCGTCCCGCACGCCTGCGCCTCCGCCGCCACCAGCCCGAACGACTCGCTCCGCGACGGCACCACCAGCACGTCCGCCGCCCGGAACCACTCCGCGAGCCGCGCCTGCGGCACCGGCGGACACGGCCGCAGCACATCCGTCACGCCCAACTCCGCCGCCAGCCGCGCCACCGCGCCCTGCTCCCCCGCCCCCGAGTGCCCGCCGATCACCGGCACCAGCAGCCGCTCCCGCAGCCCCGGCGCCATCCGCAGCAGCTCGGCCACCGCCCGCACCAGCACGTCCGGCCCCTTCAGCGGCTGGATCCGGCCCGCGTACAGCGGCACGAACGCGTCCGCCGGGAGGCCGAGCCGCGCCCGCGCCGCCGCCCGCCCCGCGTCCGGCCCCGGCCCGGGCGCGAAGGTCCGCAGGTCCACGCCCGGGCGGACCACCTCGGTGCGGTCCGGGTCCGCCTCGTACAGGCTCCGCAGCGCCTCGGCCTCGTCCGCCGTGTTGGCGATCAGCCGGTCGGCCTCCGCCGCCAGCCGCCGCTCGCCGAGGATCCGGGCGGGCGGCTCGGGTGCGTCGCCGGCGGCCAGATGCGCGTTCTTCACCAGGGCCAGGGTGTGCGCGGTGTGCACCAGCGGGGTGCCCCAGCCGAAGGCGGCGATGCCGCCCGCCTGCCCGGAGAGCCAGTAGTGCGAGTGGACCAGGTCGTACCGGCCGGGCTCGCGCAGCAGGCCCAGCGCGAAGGGCAGCACCAGGTCCGGCACCGCCTCCTTCGCCACCGGCCGGCGCGGGCCCGCCACCACGTGCCGGACCCGCACCCCGGGCGCCAGGTCCGCGGACCGGGGCTCGCCGGCGTCCTGGCAGCGGGTGAACAGGTCCACCTCCACGCCCTGTCCGGCGAGTGCCCGGGAGAGTTCGACCATGTAGACGTTCATGCCGCCGGCGTCCCCCGTTCCGGGCTGGTGGAGCGGGGAGGTGTGGACGCTGAGCATGGCGACGCGCAGGGACACGAAGGGCTCCTCAGGTGGGGGAGCCGCGCGCCCCCGCGCGTGTCGCGCCGGGACCACGCGGCGGGGGTGAAGGACGGTTTCCTGTATCGGACTTCTTAGTGGCTTAGAAGTACGGGTGGGGGTGCGGGGCTCAGAAGCCGAAGACCGGGCCCGACGGCGGGGCGAGCCGGGTGCCCGGCAGCGGCGGGATCAGCGCGTGCCAGTCCACCGCCCGCCCCGGCTCCACCCGCAGCGCCGCCGCCAGCCGGTCCGCGCCCTCCGGCATCACCGGCCGTGCCCACGCCGTCAGCGCCGACGCCACCGCCAGCTGCGCGGCCAGCGCGGGCAGGTGGCGGCAGGCGGTGACGGGACGGCAGCGCTCGTGCGCGTTGACGTACCCGAAGTCGGCCGCCGAGCGGACCATCTCGTCGAGGACGGCGACCGCCCGCCGCGGGTCGAAGGCGTCGGGGCCGTACGCCTCGCGCAGGTCGTCCACCGCCCGGTGCAGCCGCCGCTCCAGCACCTCCCAGCCGGTGCCGCCGGGCAGGGCCTGCGGGGCGCGCCCGTCGCACTCCTCGCGGACCGCCGCGAAGAGCCGGGACAGCCAGCTGTTCCAGTTGTCGTCCAGCTCGCGCCGGGCGGTGGCCAGCAGCTCCCGCCGGAAGACGGTGCGGCGGCCCAGCGGGCGGGCCTGGAGGACGTGCCGGCGCAGCGTGTCGGAGCCGTACTCGGTGAGCAGGTCCAGCGCCCACGCGTTGCCCTCCCGCACCCCCTCCTCGATCACGAACGACTCGTTGACGTTGAAGTCCTGCGGCAGTTTCACGCCCTGCGCGAGCAGCAGCACCGGCAGCAGCACCGCGTGGCAGAAGGAGTGCCCGAAGCCGCAGAAGTGGATGGCGCGGGCCGGCAGCGGCCCCTCGGCGTCGTGCCCGAACAGGTGCATGGCCGCGACCTCGAAGCAGCCGTCGATCCGGTGGTCCGGGAAGCCCTCCACGGGCACCTCCAGGCCCCACTCGGCCGGGTGCCCGACCGCGATGTCCGGCAGCCCGTCCTCCACCAGCGACTCGCACAGCGCCGCCAGCCTCGGCGGCAGCCCGGCCGCCGCCCAGTACTCGGCCAGCGTCTCCCGGAACGGCTCCAGCGGGATGTACAGCCGGCGGCAGCGGCGGGCCGTCGCCGCGGTGCCGCAGAGCGCGCAGCGCGCCCCGATGAGGTCGCCGCCGTCGTTGGGCCGGGCGCACTCGTGGCACATCCCGCCGTCGCTGGCCGCGCCGCAGTGCGGGCAGGAGCCGGTGGCGTGCGCCCCGTACAGCCAGCGGTCGCACGGCTCGCAGTACGGCAGCAGGCGGGTGCGCGGGGCGATGACGCCGTCCGCGTACAGGCGGGCGAACAGCTCCCGCACCCAGCGGGCGTACCCCTTGTCGCGGCGCGGGCGGACGATGTGGTCGAAGGCGACGCCGGAGCGCAGCCAGTCGGCGGTGATCGCGGCCCGGTAGCCCTCCGCGACCTCCTCCGGCTTGCGGCCGAGCCGCAGCGCCCGGACCTCGACGGAGCTCGCGTGGTCGGCGGTGCCGGTGGTGAAGCGGACCGGCTCGCCCTCGGCCCGCAGGTATCTGGTCAGGACGTCGGCGGCCACGTACGGCCCCGCGAGGTGGCCGATGTGCAGCTCGCCGTGGGTGGCGGGCGGGGTCGCGGTGATCCAGACGGGGGTGCTCACGGAAGCCTCCTGAGCGTCGGCGCGAAAGGGGTGATTCAGCGGGGCTCGAAGTGGAAGGAGCGGATGAAGCAGTCGCGGGGCTGCTCGACGGCGTAGACGATGCACTCGAAGAGCGCCTGGGTGGTGAGCTTGTCGTCGGCGGCGGCGCCGCTCGGGTCTGTGCCGTCCCACTCGGCGAAGCGCGGGTCGGCGGTCGAGAAGTCCGGCGGGAAGAGGGAGAAGACCCGCACGCCGGAGGGGCGCAGCCGGCGGGCCAGGATGTCCGCGAAGCCGGCCTGCGCGCTCTTCGCCGCCCAGAACGCCTCGTGCGCGCCGCCGGCGGCGGTCGCGGAGGCGCCCTCGGCGTCCCGCACGGCCACCATGTTGACGATGTCGGGCCGCAGCGAGCCGCGCAGCAGCGGCAGGAAGTGCTTGACCATGAGGACCGTGCCGCCGGCCGTGGACTCGATGGTCTCCACGATCTCGGCGTCGCTGGTGGCCTCCAGGTCCATGGCGTCGAGCCAGCGGGCGCCGTTGTTCACCAACAGGTCGACGCGGTCGGTGTGTTCGCCGACGCGGGAGGCGAACTCGCGGATCTCGGCGGGCCGGCTGAGGTCGCAGCCGAAGGCGTGGATGCGGTCGCGGGCCGAGCCCAGCACCTCGGCGCGGGTCCGCTCCGCCGCCTCCACCGTCCGCGCCGACACGTAGACCTCGGCGCCGAGGTGGGCGAATCCGACGGCGAGCGCGCGGCCGAAGTAGCGGGACGCGCCGGTCACGACGACACGCAGATTCTCGAATTTCATGTGCGTCTGCTCTCCCCACGGATACGGCTTCCAATGGCCGGTCCTTTTCAGCGTGGCAGAGGGTGCGCGCGCCGAGGCGGGTGAACGGGCTGCGCGTTCACGCCGTTGCGTGGATGCGCCACGGCAGCGGGCAGGCGCGCAGCACGGTCGCCCGTTTGTGGTGGACGCTGACCCGGTCGGGGCGGGCGGAGACGGTGACGGTGCCGCCGGGGGTGCGGACCGGGCCCCGGACGGGCGGGACGACGGTGCCGGGCAGCGCCCCGGCGGCGGCGAGGGCCGCCGCGCCGGTCAGGGCGAGCCGCGGGTGCCAGCCGCCGACGGTGAGCGCGCGGACGGCGAGTCCGGCGGACGTGGCGTCGACGGTGGCGATCTTCGGGAGGGCGGAGTGCGGCGGGTGCCCGAGGAGCCGGGCGGCCTCGGCGCGCAGGGCGAGCAGGTGGGCGTGGCCGCGGACCCGGCGGGCCTCGACGAAGACGTAGGGGTTGCCGTACGCGACAAGGCTGGCGGGCACGCCGAGGAGGCGGTCGCGGGGGCGGCCGGTGGGGAGGGTGCCGGGGGCGTCGGGCGGGCGGAGGAAGTGCAGGGTGTACGCGCCGCCGTCCGGCTCCGGTTCGCACAGGACGGTGTCGCCGGTGGTGAGCGCGCGGACGGTCACCGGTCCGGGGCGGCCCGCGGCGACGACGCAGGCGAGCAGCGAGTGCCCGCACCCGGCGCGGAAGTCGAACCGGCCGCCGGGCAGGGCCTGGACGAAGCGGTAGCGCAGGGTGCCGTCGCGGTCCTCGCCGTAGAAGGCGATCTTCCGCCACCGGGGGTCGAGCCGGGCCAGTTCCCGGCCGAGCCCGAGGACGCCGCCGTCGCCGGGCCCCACCCGGACGACCAGGGTCGCGCCGGGCGCGTCGTGGGCCCGGACGAGGAGCCCGGAGGGCGGCGGGGGGTCAGGCCGCCGCACAGTCGGCCGGGACCCGCATCGCGCGGACCACGTCGGTCCACAGTTCGTGGACGGCGAGGGCCCACAGGGCCTGGGCGTCGGCGCGGTTGGGGCGCTCCAGCTGGCGGGCGAGGAGGCGGGCGACGCGGTCGGCGCGGAGTTTGCCGCCGAGGACGAGCCGGGCCGGGGAGAGGAGTTCGCGGACGGTGTCGAGGAGCGGGCCGCCGGGCGCGATCATCGCCTCGACGGGGAGGGTGAAGGGCTGTTTGGGGCGGCGCAGGACGGCGGCGGGGAGCAGTTCGGCGCCGGCCTCGTACAGGGCGCGTTTGCCGGTGCGGGCGGAGGCGGGCAGGGACCGGGCGTGGGTGACGACGGCCGGCTGGCAGAACGGCAGCCGGGTCTCGACGGCCCAGGCCATGGCGAGGTGGTCGACGCGCCGCAGGTGGTAGGCGGGCAGCCGCCAGCGCGTCTCCAGGGCGGTCATGGCGGTGACGCGGTCGGCGCCGACGGCTTCGGCGGAGCGGAGTTCCTGCTCGACGCGGTCGGCGGCGGAGCCGGTGTCGGCGATGTGGGCGCGGTACTGGGCGGTGTACAGGTGCTCGCGGAGGAGGCGGGGGGCGGCGGCGAGCGCGTCGGTGTAGGCGGCGGCCCAGTCGGTGCCGGGCGGTGCGGCGAGGGCCGCCGCCATCCGGTCGTAGCCGCCGAAGAGTTCGTCGGCGCCGTCGCCGGTGAGGGCGACGGTGAAGCCGCTGTGGCGGACGGCGCGGAAGAGGGCGTAGGTGGAGAGGGTGATGGGGTCGGCGTTGGGCTGGCCGAGGTGGCGGACGGTGCGAGTGAGGAGGGAGGGCAGTTCGTCGGGGTCGAGGGCGATCTCGTGGTGGACGGTGCGGGCACGGCGGGCGACGGCGCGGGCGTGGGCGGCCTCGGAGCCGGGCCAGGTGCCGCGGTAGGTGAGGTGGAAGGTGTGCAGCGGCGGCGCGTCGGTCTCGCGGGCGTGTTCGGCGGCGAGGGCGGTGACGAGGCCGGAGTCGAGGCCGCCGCTGGTGACGGCGCAGACCGGCACGTCGGCGTCGGCGAGCCGGCGGACCTCGCGGCGCAGCACGTCCTGGGTGTCGCCGACGGGGGCGGCCCGGTGGGGGCCGCGGCGGCGGACGACGGGCGCGGCGCCGGGCCGGATCAGCGCGGTGGCGCCGGGCGGGAGGACGCTGACGCCGTCGAGGGCGGTGCCGGTGGTGAAGGACGTCCGGGTGGCGAGGACGGTGTCGAGGGAGTCCTCGCGCGGGCGGAACCGGACGCCGCCGAAGGCGAGGAGCGCGGGGATCTCGGAGGCGAAGCGGGTGGAGCCGTCCTCGGGGTCGTGGTGCAGGTGGAGCGGCTTCATGCCCATGTCGTCGACGGCGAGGACGAGCTGGGTGCGGCCGGGCCGCAGGTCGAGGACGGCGACGGCGAACATGCCGTCGAGGTGTTCGGCGAAGGCGGGCCCGTACTCGGCGTAGAGGGCGGGCAGGACGGTGCCGTCGCAGCGGTCGGGGAAGCGGTGGCCGCGGGCGGCGAGGGTCCGGCGCAGTTCGGCGTGGTTGTAGATCTCGCCGTTGAGGACGGCGAGGACGCCGGGGAGGTGGGGCAGCCGGTAGGGCTGGTGTCCGCCGCGCGGGTCGGTGACGGCGAGCCGGTCGCAGCCGAGGGACCAGCCGGGGCCGCTGAGCACGCGGTGTTCGTCGGGGCCGCCGTGGCGCTGGCGCGCCGAGGCCGATGCGAGCGCGGCCGGGTCGGGGCGGTCCGCCCCGGCGGCGAGGGAGCCGAGGATCCTGCACATGCCGGTCGCCTCCGTGTCGTCGTCATCCAGGCAGGACGTTCATTGATTTGAATCTACCAATTTTTTGAATGGCGCGTAAGTGCCATGTCCTGTTCACGCCACGGGTTGGCCTTGCGACGCCCCCGGGCCCCCAACAGGCTTGAGCCATGGAGGACTTCGCGACCGACCCCCCGACCTTCCGCAGCGCGCCGGAATCACTGCTGGTGGTGGCCGCGCACCCGGACGACATCGAGTTCTGCGTCAGCGGCACCGTCATGCTGTGGATCGAGCGCGGCACCCGCGTCACGTACTGCATCGTCACCGACGGCGGCGCCGGCGGATACGACCCGATGCTCCCCCGGCAGGCGATGGCGGACCTGCGCCGCGCCGAACAGGTCCACTCGGCGAAGCTGAGCGGCGTCGCCGACGTCCGCTTCCTCGGCTACCCGGACAGCTTCGTCGAGCCCACCGTCGACCTCCGCCGCGACCTGTGCCGGGTCATCCGGCAGGTCCGGCCGCAGCGGATCATCATCCCGTCCCCCGAGATCAACTGGGCCCGGGTCGCCGACCTCCACCCCGACCACCGCGCCGTCGGCGACGCCTGCCTGCGCGCGGTCTACCCCGAGGCCCGCAACCCCTTCGCCCACCCCGCGCTCCTGCGCGACGAGGGCCTGGAACCGTGGATCGTGCACGAGCTGTGGCTCATGACCGGCCCCACCCCGAACCAGTACGTCGACGTCACGTCCGTCTTCGACCGCAAGGTCGAGGCCCTGCGCATCCACACCTCGCAGACCGCCCACTTCGACGACCTCGCGGGCCTGCTGCGCACCTGGCTGTCGGAGCACGCCACGGCGGCCGGCCTGCCGCCGGGGCGCATGGCGGAGGCGTTCCAGATCGTCCACATCGACTGACGGCTCAGACGTGGTCCGCCGACGGCAGGCCCGTCCAGCGCAGCGGCGCGGGAAGGTGGCCGGTGTCGTTGAAGAGCAGGACGGCGGCGGGGCGGCCGGGGGCGTAACGGATCACCGTCAGACCGGCGTTCGCGTGGTTGAGGCCCATCCACCGCCACGGCGGCGCGTCCATCGCCGCCCGCACCAGCCACCCGATCAGGAAGGTGTGCGTCACGACCAGTTCGTGGACGGGCTCGTCCCCGGCGACGGGCCCCGTGAAGCGCGCGACCGCCGCGGCGGCCAGCTCCGCGCCCCGCGCGACCTCCTCCGCCGGGAACCGCTCCAGGAACCCGAGCATCGCGCCGGCCGCGTCCGCCGGCAGCTCCTCCCGGGCGGGCCGGTACGGGACGTAGTCCCCGGCCTCCTCGCGGACCCCGACCGGAACGCCGTCGAGCCGCGCGCCGACCAGCCGCGCCGTCTCCGCCGCCCGGGCGAGCGGCCCGTGGTGGACGGCGGTCAGCGGAGCGCCCCGGAGCCGGTCGCCGAGCAGCGCGGCCTGGCGGCGGCCCCGCTCCGACAGCCCGGACTCGTCGGGCGTGGCCTCGGCGTGCCGGGTGAGGTAGAGGTGGCGGGTGGCCGTGCCGGTCATGGGCGGGCGCCTTCCGTTCGGGTACGTCGTGACCCCGGCGAGGACGGCGGCGGGACCGGCTCCGGTTCCCGTCCGGCGCCGCGCCCCGGGGAGGATGAGCTGCTGCAGGCCGGCGTCCCGGGCGCCGCACACGTGCGGGTCCAGCCGTACTAGGTCACCGTCCCGACGGCGAGCAGGGCGATCAGGGCGCTCGACGCCAGGCCCGTGAGGAGCCGGGCGCGGGCGCCCGTCAGGGCGCGGCCGAGGAGGGTGCCGGCGGACGCCAGCAGCAGCTGCCAGCTCGCCGAGGCCGCGAACGCCGCCGCGACGAACACGGCCGCCTCCGCCGGCCCCGTCGTGGCGTGCCCGCCGAGGACGAGGGCCGTGAAGTAGACGACCGTCACCGGGTTCAGGACGGTGATCCCGAGGAAGGTCCAGAACGCCCGGCGCGGGGCCGTCACCGGCCGCGCGTCCGGCGGGGCGCCGGCCCGGTGGGCGCGGAGCGCGGTACGGGCCGAGGCCGCCGCGAGGGCCAGCAGGACGCCCGCCGACACCCACCGCAGCGGCGCCGCCACCGGCGCGAGGAGCGGCACCAGCGCCGCCCCGCCGGCAACCGCCACCAGGGCGTACAGCCCGTCGGCCGCCGCGACGCCGAGCGCCGCGCCCGCCCCCGTACGCCACGGGCTGCGGGCCGCGACCGCCACCAGGTGCGCGCCGACGGCGCCCACCGGGATCGCGATGCCGTAGCCGGCCAGCAGGCCGGCCACCACCGCGCCGGTCACGCGACGGCGGGGATCGCGCCTCCGGTGGCCGGGCCGGTCTGCTGTCGGTGGTAGGCCGCGCCGTCCTTCGTCCGGGCGAGCAGCCCGGCGACGACCAGGTGGCGGCGGAGCGCCGGGTAGTCGTCGTGGACGGTCTTCAGCGCCTCGTTGACCTCGGCCTCGCGGTAGACGCGGCCGGGCGTGAAGAGGGTGTCGGCGAGGTGGGCGAGGAGCGCCGCCCGGCGGGCCGGGCGGCGCGGGATCGCGAGGAGGCGGCCGTCGGCGGAGAACAGCTCCGCGACGGGCCGGGGGGAGGGATGACTGCTCATGGGGGAAGGGTGGCGGCCCCGCTTCCCGCCCCGCAAAGGGTTTTCGGGCGGCCGGCCCGTTGCCACCGTTCAGCGGTAGATGAGCAGTTCCTGTTCGGTGGCGCCGGTGAGGGCGTACCGGGTGCGGACCAGCGGGCGGCCCGCGTAGATGCGGATGAGGGTCGCGGCGTCGCCGTGGAAGACGGCCGGGGGGCGTCCCTCGATCGCGTTGCCGAGGGACACCTCCTCCGGGTGGCCGGTGAGCCGGCCGACCAGGCGGGGCGTCTCCCGGCGGCGGCTGGTGACGGACAGCAGCGGCAGGGCGAGGGCCAGGGCGTCGCCGCAGTAGGCGCCGGGTTCGCCGAACGCCTCCCGCACGTCCCCGGCGTGCACCCACTCGCCGAGGGCGACGGCGTCGAGCCGCCCGTCCTCGTGCCCGGCGATCACCGGGCCCGCCTCGGTCATGCCCCGTTCCAGCTCGTCGAGGATCCGGCCGAGCGGCCAGTCCTCCCGTTCGGCGACGTCCCGGGCGTTGGCCTCCGGCAGGAAGACGCCCTCCTCCAGCCGGCCCTCCACGATCCGGACCAGCGCCGCCGCGCAGTGCGCGAGGACCTGGCGGGCGGTCCAGCCGGGGCAGGCGGTGCGGAGCTCGTACGCCTCCTCGGGGGTGCGGCGCAGCAGCGGCATCAGCAGGTCCCGTTCCGTGCGCAGGAGCCGGTCGGGGAGCCACGGGTCGCGTTCGGTACACATGCGGGGTCAGTAGCGGTAGTGGTCGGGCTTGTACGGGCCGTCGACGGGGACGCCGAGGTAGGCGGCCTGGTCGTCGCTGAGGACGGTGAGTTTGACGCCGAGGGCGTCGAGGTGGAGGCGGGCGACCTTCTCGTCCAGGTGCTTCGGGAGGGTGTACACGTCGACGGGGTACTGCTCGGGCTTGGTGAAGAGCTCGATCTGGGCGAGGGTCTGGTCGGCGAAGGAGTTCGACATCACGAAGGACGGGTGGCCGGTCGCGTTGCCGAGGTTGAGCAGCCGGCCCTCGGACAGGACGAGGACGACCTTGCCGTCGGGGAACGTCCAGGTGTGGACCTGCGGCTTGACCTCGTCCTTGACGATGCCGGGGACGGCGGCGAGGCCGGCCATGTCGATCTCGTTGTCGAAGTGGCCGATGTTGCCGACGATCGCCTGGTGCTTCATGCGGGCGATGTCGGACGCCATGATGATGTCCTTGTTGCCGGTGGTGGTGATGAAGATGTCGGCGGTCTCCACGACCTCGTCCAGGGTGGTCACCTGGTAGCCGTCCATCGCGGCCTGGAGGGCGCAGATCGGGTCGATCTCGGTGACGATGACGCGGGCGCCCTGGCCGCGCAGGGATTCGGCGCAGCCCTTGCCGACGTCGCCGTAGCCGCAGACCACGGCCGTCTTGCCACCGATGAGAACGTCGGTGGCGCGGTTGATGCCGTCGATGAGGGAGTGCCGGCAGCCGTACTTGTTGTCGAACTTCGACTTGGTCACGGCGTCGTTCACGTTGATCGCGGGGAAGAGGAGCTGTCCCGCGCGGTGCATCTCGTAGAGGCGGTGGACGCCGGTGGTGGTCTCCTCGGTGACGCCGCGGATGCCGGCGGCGAGGGCCGGCCAGTCCAGCGGGCTGTTCTCCAGCAGGGCGCGGACGACGGCCAGTTCGTCGTTGGCGGCCTCCGGCAGGACGCCGGCCTTGCGGTACTCCACACCCTTGTGGACGAGGAGGGTGGCGTCGCCGCCGTCGTCCAGGATCATGTTGGGGCCGTCGGCGCCGGGCCAGGTGAGGGCCTGCTCGGTGCACCACCAGTACTCCTCCAGGGTCTCGCCCTTCCAGGCGAAGACGGGGATGCCGGCGGCGGCGATCGCGGCGGCGGCGTGGTCCTGGGTGGAGTAGATGTTGCAGGACACCCAGCGGACCTCGGCGCCGAGCGCGACCAGCGTCTCGATGAGGACGGCCGTCTGCACGGTCATGTGCAGGGAGCCGGTGATGCGGGCGCCGGCGAGCGGCCGCTGCTCGGCGTACTCGCGGCGGATCGCCATCAGGCCGGGCATCTCGTGCTCGGCCAGGGTGATCTCCTTGCGGCCGAAGTCCGCGAGGCCGATGTCGGCGACCTTGAAGTCGGTGAAGTCAGACATGAGCGGCAACTCTCCTTGCGCTGAGGATGGTCCGGTGGATTTCCAGGGCGGCCGTCGACTTGTTGAGGGTGATGTAGTGCAGGCCCGGCGCGCCCTCGTCGAGGAGCCGCAGGCCCATCGCCGTGGCGTGCTCGACGCCGGTGCGGTACGCGGCGGCCGGGTCGTCCTTAGCCGCCTCCAGGCGGTGCGCCAGGTCCTCGGGGAAGGCGGCGTCGCTCAGTTCCGCGAAGCGGCGGATCTGGCGGACGTCGGTGGCCGGCATGATCTCCGGGATGATCGGGGTGTCGCAGCCGGCGGCGGCGACCCGGTCGCGCAGCCGCAGGTAGTCCTCCGGGTCGAAGAACATCTGCGTGATGGCGTAGTCGGCGCCCGCCCGGCACTTGGCGACGAAGTGCGCGAGGTCGGTCCGCGGGTCGTCGGACCTCGGGTGGCCTTCCGGGAAGGCGGCCACGCCGATCCTGAAGTCGCCCAGCGAGCGCACGAGTTCGACCAGTTCCCAGGCGTACGTGAAGCCCTGCGGGTGCGGCGTCCACGGCCCGCGCGGGTCGCCCGGCGGGTCGCCGCGCAGCACGAGCACGTCCCGCACCCCGGCGTCCGCGTAGGCGCCGATGATGGCCCGCAGCTCGGCGACCGAGTGCCCGACGGCCGTCAGGTGGGCGACGGGCCGCAGGGTGGTCTCGGTGACGATCCGCTTCGTGACCTCGACGGTCCGGTCGCGGGACGAGCCGCCCGCCCCGTACGTGACGGAGACGAAGTCCGGCTTCAGGGCCTCCACGCGCCGGATCGCGTCCCACAGGGTCTGCTCGCCGCGGTCGGTCCTCGGCGGGAAGAACTCGAAGGAGAAGGTGGGGTTCACAGGCGCCGGCCTCCCGCGTTGAAGTAGCTCGCCTCCGGGTGGTGGACGACGATCGCGTCGGTGGACTGCTCGGGGTGGAGCTGGAACTCCTCGGAGAGGTGCACCCCGATCCGCTCCGGCCGCAGGAGCGCGGCGATCTTGGCGCGGTCCTCCAGGTCGGGGCAGGCCGGGTAGCCGAGGGAGTAGCGGCAGCCCTGGTACTCGGTGCGCAGCATGCCGTCGAGGCCGGCCGGGTCGGCCGCGGCGATCCCCCACTCCTGGCGCACGCGCGCGTGCCAGTACTCGGCGAGGGCTTCGGCGAGCTGCACGGACAGGCCGTGGAGTTCGAGGTAGTCGCGGTAGGCGTCGGCGGCGAAGAGCCGGGCGGTCTCCTCCCCGATCCGCGAGCCGACGGTGACGACCTGGAGGGCGACGACGTCGACCTCGCCGGAGTCCTCGGCGCGGTGGAAGTCGGCGAGGCAGAGGCGGCGGCCCCGCTGCTGGCGGGGGAAGGTGAAGCGGGTCCGCTCGCCTCCGTCCTCGTCCAGGACGATCAGGTCGTCGCCCTTGGACACGCAGGGGAACCAGCCGTACACGACGGCCGCCTCCACCAGGTCCTCGCGCGCGATCCGGTCGAGGAGGGCGCGCAGCCGGGGCCGGCCCTCCGCCTCGATCGTCCCGGAGTCCTTGAGCCCCCACTGGCCCTTGAAGAGCGCCGTCTCGTCGAGCCAGGGGGCGAAGTCGGCGAGCGGGACGCCGGTGACGACCCTGGTGCCGAGGAAGGGCGGTTCGGGTACGGGGTTGTCGGCGGCCACGTCGGAGCGGCCGGCCGGTTCGGGCTCGCGCACCTCCAGGGGGGTCTCCCGCTTGGGCACCCGGCGCTGCTTGAGCGGCGGCAGGGCGGCGCCGGGGACGCCCCGCTTCACCGCCATCAGCGCGTCCATGAGCCGCAGGCCCTCGAAGGCGTCGCGGGCGTAGCGGACCTCGCCGTCGTACAGCTCGTGGAGGTCCTGTTCGACGTAGGCCCGGGTGAGGGCGGCGCCGCCGAGGATCACCGGATACCTGGCGGCGAGGCCGCGGGCGTTCAGCTCCTCCAGGTTCTCCTTCATGATCACGGTGGACTTCACGAGGAGGCCGGACATGCCGATCACGTCGGCGTTGTGTTCCTCGGCGGCTTCGAGGATCGCGGAGACGGGCTGCTTGATGCCGATGTTGACGACGTCGTAGCCGTTGTTGGACAGGATGATGTCCACGAGGTTCTTGCCGATGTCGTGGACGTCGCCGCGGACGGTGGCGAGCACGATGGTGCCCTTGCCGGCCGCGTCCGCCTTCTCCATGTGCGGCTCCAGGTGCGCCACCGCGGTCTTCATGACCTCGGCGGACTGGAGCACGAACGGCAGCTGCATCTGCCCGGACCCGAACAGCTCCCCGACCGTCTTCATGCCGTCGAGCAGCACCTCGTTGACGATCTCCAGCGCGGACCGGACCTCCAGGGCCGCGTCGAGGTCGGCCTCCAGGCCGTTCTTCTCGCCGTCGACGATCCGCCGCTTCAGCCGCTCCTCCAGCGGCAGCGCCGCCAGCTCCTCCGCCTTCCCGGCCCTGAGGGACTGGGTGGTGGCGCCCTCGAACAGCTCCAGGAGCCGCTGGAGCGGGTCGTAGCCCTCCCGCCGGCGGTCGTGGATGAGGTCGAGCGCCACCTCGACCTGCTCGGGTTCCAGCCGGGCGATCGGCAGGATCTTCGACGCGTGCACGATCGCCGAGTCCAGGCCGGCCTTCACGCACTCGTCCAGGAACACCGAGTTCAGGACGAGCCGGGCGGCCGGGTTGAGGCCGAAGGAGATGTTCGACAGACCGAGGGTCGTCTGCACGTCCGGATGCCGGCGCTTCAGCTCCCGGATGGCCTCGATCGTCGCGATGCCGTCCTTCCGGGACTCCTCCTGACCGGTGCAGATGGTGAAGGTCAGCGTGTCGATGAGGAGGTCGGAGTCGCGGAAGCCCCAGGTGCCGGTGAGGTCGGCGATCAGGCGCTCCGCGATCTCTACCTTCTTCTCCGCCGTCCGGGCCTGCCCCTCCTCGTCGATGGTCAGCGCCATCAGCGCGGCGCCGTGCTCGCGGGCCAGCGCCGCGACCTTCGCGAAGCGGGACTCCGGTCCGTCGCCGTCCTCGTAGTTCACCGAGTTGACGACCGCCCGGCCGCCCAGCTTCTCCAGGCCGGCCCGCAGCACGTCCACCTCGGTGGAGTCCAGCACGATCGGCAGGGTCGACGCCGTCGCGAACCGGCCCGCCAGCTCCTCCATGTCGGCGACGCCGTCCCGGCCCACGTAGTCCACGCACAGGTCCAGCAGGTGCGCGCCCTCGCGGATCTGGTCCCGCGCCATCTCCACGCAGTCGTCCCACCGCCCGTCCAGCATGGCCTCGCGGAACTTCTTCGACCCGTTGGCGTTCGTCCGCTCCCCGATCGCCAGGTACGCGGTGTCCTGCCGGAAGGGCACGTGGCTGTACAGCGACGCGGCGCCCGGTTCGGCGGCGGGGGCGCGGTCCAGGACGGCCGCGCCCCGCACCCGCTCCACGAGCGCCCGCAGGTGCGCGGGGGTCGTCCCGCAGCAGCCGCCGACCAGCGCGGGCCCATACGTCCGGACGAACTCCTCCTGGGCGTCCGCCAGTTCCTCCGGGCTCAGCGGGTAGTGGGCGCCGTCGGCGGTGAGGACCGGCAGGCCGGCGTTGGGCATCACGGACAGCGGCACGCGCGCGTGCCGGGCCAGATGGCGCAGGTGCTCGGCCATCTCCGCCGGGCCCGTCGCGCAGTTCAGGCCGATCATGTCGATGCCCAGCGGCTCCAGCGCCGTCAGCGCGGCGCCGATCTCCGAGCCGAGCAGCATGGTGCCGGTGGTCTCCACGGTCACCTGGACGATGACGGGGAGGTCCACGCCGGTCCAGTCGAGGGCGCGGCGGGCGCCGACGACGGCCGCCTTCGTCTGGAGCAGGTCCTGCGAGGTCTCCACGAGCAGCGCGTCGGCACCGCCGCACACCAGGCCCTCGGCGTTCTGCTGGTACGCGTCGCGCAGCGGCCCGTACCCGACGTGCCCGAGGGTCGGCAGCTTGGTGCCGGGGCCCATGGAGCCGAGGACCCAGCGCGGCCGGCCGTCGGCGGCGGTGAACGCGTCGGCGACCTCGCGGGCCACCCGGGCGCCCGCCTCCGACAGGTCGTGGACGCGGTCCTCGATGCCGTACTCGGCGAGCGCGGCCAGGTTGGCGCCGAAGGTGTTGGTCTCGACGCAGTCGACGCCCGCCGCGAAGTACTCCCGGTGGACGGCCGCGACCAGGTCGG
This sequence comes from Streptomyces sp. NPDC057854, assembly GCF_042797055.1. Taxonomy (NCBI): domain Bacteria; kingdom Bacillati; phylum Actinomycetota; class Actinomycetes; order Kitasatosporales; family Streptomycetaceae; genus Streptomyces; species Streptomyces sp. NPDC057854. Next base: position 156,101 of record NZ_JBHVMF010000003.1, on the reverse strand, counting down.
GCCGGGTGACGTTCAGGATCTCGTTGCAGCCCTCCAGGCCGGTGAAGTCGTCCAGGGTCGGATCGGCGGCCTGGAGCATGGTGCCCATGGCGCCGTCCGCGACGACGACCCGCCGGGCGAACTCCTCCCGCAGCGAACGCCTCACGTCAGCCCCCTCAGGTGCGGCAGCAGCGCCGCCGCGCTGCCGGCGCCGTACACGGCCCGGATCCGGTCGAGCAGCGGCTCGCGGCGGAGCGCGTACTCCTGCGTGCCGACCGCGCCGAGGACGGTCGCCGCGACGGCGCAGCCCAGCCGGGCCGCGTACCGCTCGGGCACGCCCCACAGGGTCGCGGCGAGGAAACCGGCCCGGAAGCCGTCGCCGACGCCCGTCGGGTCGGCCACGGCCGGGACGGGGACGGCGGGGACGGCCAGCGGCGCGCGGCCGGCGGCCCGGATCCGCACCCCCGCCTCGCCGTGGGTGGTGACCCAGGTGGCTGCCCGGCGCAGCACCTCCGCCTCCGTCCAGCCGGTCTTCTCCAGCAGCAGGGCGGTCTCGTACTCGTTGGTGAACAGGTACCGGGCCCCGTCCACCAGCTCCCGCACCTCGGCGCCGCCGAGCCGCGCGAGCTGCTGCGACGGGTCGGCGGCGAACGGGATCCCGAGGGCGCGGCAGGCGCGGGTGTGCCGGAGCATCGCCCCGGGGTCGTCCGGGGAGACCAGGACCAGGTCCAGCCGGCCGGTGCGGGCGGCGACCTCGCGGAGGTCGATCGCGCGCGCCTCGGCCATCGCCCCCGCGTAGAAGGTGGCGATCTGGTTCTGGTCCCGGTCGGTGGTACAGACGAACCGGGCGGTGTGCAGGGTCTCGCTGACCCGCACCGCGTCGGTGTCGACGCCGTGGTCCTTCAGCCACACCCGGTACGGCTCGAAGTCGGCGCCGACCGCGCCCACGAGGACGGGCCGCAGCCCGAGCACGCCCAGGCCGAAGGCGATGTTCGCTGCCACGCCGCCGCGCCTGACCTCCAGGTTGTCGGCGAGGAACGACAGGGAGACCCGGTCGAGCCGGTCGGCGAGCAGCTGCTCGCCGAACAGTCCGGGAAAGGTCATCAGATGGTCGGTCGCGATGGAGCCCGTGACAGCGATCCGCATGACGTCAGACCCCCGCCGCCTGCTTCAGCGCGTCCACGCGGTCGGTGCGCTCCCAGGTGAAGTCGGGCAGCTCGCGGCCGAAGTGGCCGTACGCGGCGGTCGCCGCGTACACCGGGCGCTTGAGGTCCAGGTCGCGGATGATCGCGGCCGGGCGCAGGTCGAAGACCTCGGTGACGGCCCGCTGGATGCGGTCGACGGGGACGGTCCCGGTGCCGAAGGTCTCGACGAAGAGGCCGACGGGCTCGGCCTTGCCGATGGCGTACGCGACCTGCACCTCGCAGCGGCGGGCGAGGCCGGCGGCGACGACGTTCTTGGCGACCCAGCGCATGGCGTACGCCGCCGAGCGGTCCACCTTCGACGGGTCCTTGCCGGAGAACGCGCCGCCGCCGTGGCGGGCCATGCCGCCGTACGTGTCGATGATGATCTTCCGGCCGGTGAGGCCGGCGTCGCCCATCGGGCCGCCGACCTCGAAGCGGCCGGTCGGGTTGACCAGCAGCCGGTAGCCGTCGGACTCCAGGCTGACGCCCTCCTCGACGAGCTCCTTGAGGACGTGCTCGACGACGTGCTCGCGGACGTCGGGCGCGAGCAGGCCCTCGACGGAGATGTCGGCGGCGTGCTGCGAGGAGACGACGACGGTGTCGAGGCGGACCGGGCGGTCGCCGTCGTACTCGATGGTGACCTGCGTCTTCCCGTCGGGCCGCAGGTACGGCACGGTGCCGTCCTTGCGGACCTCGGTGAGGCGGCGGGAGAGCCGGTGCGCGAGGGCGATGGGCAGCGGCATCAGCTCGGCGGTGTCGTCGCAGGCGTAGCCGAACATCAGGCCCTGGTCGCCGGCGCCCTGGGCGGCGAGCTCGTCGTCCTCGCCGTCCACCCGGGACTCGTAGGCGGTGTCGACGCCCTGCGCGATGTCCGGGGACTGGGCGCCGATGGAGACGGAGACGCCGCAGGAGGCGCCGTCGAAGCCCTTGGCGGAGGAGTCGTAGCCGATGTCCAGGATGGCGTCCCGGACGAGCTGGGCGATCGGCGCGTAGGCGGTGGTGGTGACCTCGCCGGCGATGTGGACCTGGCCGGTGGTGATCAGCGTCTCGACGGCGACGCGGGCCTGCGGGTCCTGGGCGAGCAGCGCGTCCAGGATCGTGTCGCTGATCCGGTCGGCGATCTTGTCGGGGTGTCCCTCGGTGACGGACTCCGAGGTGAAGAGGCGGCCGGTCACGCCTGCACCTCCACCGGGGCGGGGAAGAAGTGCCGTTCGATGGCGGCGAGGGTGCGGATGGCGTCGACCTCCAGGGTCTCCATCTGGATGGAGACGCCGCTCTCCTGCTCCAGCAGGAAGACGAACTCCACGAAGGAGAGCGAGTCGATCAGCCGGTTCTCGATGAGGTCGAGGTCGGGGGCGATGTCCTGGCGCTCCGGGTGGCGGTCCAGGATCCAGTTCTTGACCTGCTGCAGGCCGTCGGCCATGGGGGTTCACTCCTCAACTCGGTTGCGCGGGTGGGGTGGGGGCGATGATCGGGGCGGCGACCGCCACCGCGTAGTCCACGTCGTGGCTGATGGACACGGTGATCTCGGCGATGCCGGATCCGGCGGCCATCTCGGCTGCGGCGCCGTGGAGTTCGACGAGCGGCCAGCCGCCGTCGGAACGCCGCACCACGATGTCCGGCCAGGGCAGGAACCTGCCCCGGACCCGTAAGGTCTTGAAGGCCGCTTCCTTGGCCGCGATCCGTCCGCACAGGCTCAGCACGTCGAGCCCGGTGGAGGTGCGGCAGTCGGCGAGTTCGCCGGGCGTGAGCATCCGCTCGAAGAAGCGCTCCCCGTACTGTGCGAGGAGCCGGCGGACACGGTTGACGGACACGATGTCCATGCCGAGGTTCGCCCAGCCCAGGCCGCCCGCCGGCGGGGCGACGGGACGGGCCGGCACGTCAGATCACCGGCCCGGCCGCGTCCAGGACCGCCCGGGTGGCCGCCTCCCAGCCGCCGTGGCGGCGGGTCAGCGCGGACAGCCAGCGTTCCAGGCCGAAGGCGACGCAGCTGGTGAAGGCCGGGCCTCCGGTCGAGGCGAGCGTGATGTCACAGCGCTCGCCGAAGAAGTTCCGGTGCGTGTTGACGGAGGCGATCGCCAGGTCCTCGTACAGGAACTCGTACTTCACCGGGGTGAGGCGCTGGAGCAGCGCCTTGGAGCCGCCCTTGTCGAAGAAGGGGTCGCAGGCGGCCTCCTTGCGCAGGCTCAGCCCGACGGCCTCGGCGAAGGCGTCGACGCGGGCGGTAAAGGCGGTCAGGTGGTCCTCGGCGTGCTCGCGGGTGCCGAGGGCGACGACCTCCCGCATCCGGAAGCCGAGCTGCCGGCGCATCCCCTCGTAGTGGGTCTCCTTGCGGAAGCACCACGAGCAGACCGTGACGAGGGTGTCGTCGGCGACCTGCCTGCCGCGGTGGTCCAGGTAGACGGCGTAGCAGGAGGCGGACGGCAGGCCGAGTCCGGCGGGTTCGAGGGCGGCGGCCGGCCAGTGGCCGCGGTCGCCGTCGAAGGGGGTGGTGAGCCGCTTCTCCAGGTCGAGGGGGGCGGCGAGGACGGCCTGGTGGGGGAAGTTGTCGTAGTAGTCGAGCCGGGCCAGGTCGGCGGCGGGCAGCAGCGGGGGCATCGTCACCGGGCGGGCGCCCGCGGACACGCCCCAGCGCTCGAAGGTGTCGTCGAGGAGCCGCAGCAGGCGGGTCCCCTCCGGTCCCAGGGACGGCAGGCCCCTGGTCGCCCCGGGGGTCTCGGGGATGGTGGCGGTCATGGTCGGTTCACCTCTCGGGTGGGTTCGCGCGCAGGACCGGTCCTCTACAGGACGGGCAGGGTGTCGTCGGAGAAGATCCCGGTCCTCAGGAAGAAGGCGAGCGGCTTGCGGATCGCCTTGCGCTCGTGGGCGCGGCGGGCCGGGTCGGCGATCAGGGCGTTGCGCATGCCCAGCGGGTCGGCGATGCCGGCGTCCTTGTACACGTGCGGGTTGTAGAGGGAGTTGACGCTGTAGACGACGTACCGCTTGAGGTACGCCTCCACCTCCCGGACGCGGCCGGCGGGCACGGCCTCGCACATGCGCTGGTACAGCAGGGAGACGAGCTCGCGGCCGAAGGCGATGTGCCGGGACTCGTCCTGGTGGTGGATGCGGTTGACCTCGCGGATGGTGTGGCAGAGGGAGTCGTCCTTCGCCATCCGGGAGTTGTAGTGGTCGACCAGCTCCTCGAAGAAGAGGATGCGGGTGAAGACGAGGAAGTTCTCGACCTCGGGCTCCCAGGCGGCGTCGGCGCGCATGGCGGTGGAGCCGTAGATCTTGTTCCCGTAGCGGCGGCAGAACTCGGAGAAGAACCACATGTGTTCGTTCTCCTCGCCGATGAAGTGGTGGAAGAAGTCGGAGGGGACCTCGAATCCGGGCATGTGGATGCGGCCGACGACCTCGATGAGGAGTTCGCGGATGCCGTGCACGTTGAGGCTGTAGAAGTTGACCGACTCCCACTTGGAGAGGCGCTGAAGCGTTTCCTCGCCGAGGCGTTCCTCGTGCTCGGTGCCGTGGACGGTGAGCAGCTCCGGCGTCATCCAGAAACGGTTCTCCTCCAGGGTCTCGGGCCACTCGAAGGTCTGGTACGGGTTGTAGTAGTCCTCGACGGAGCGCTCGCTGAGGCGGTTCAGGACCTCCAGGAAGCGGTCGTTGACGGGGAGGGGGGCGGCGACGCCCATGGTTCTGGCTCCTTCGTGTCTGCGGCGCGCTCGCCGCGTTACGGGCGGACCTCGTAGACCGCGTTCACCGGGGTCTCGGCGGCGCGCCGCCAGCGGGTGAAGCCGGCCTCCTCCGCGATCGACCGGAACGCCTTCTCGCCGGAGTGGTTGCCGAGCGCGTGCGGGCCGCGCTGGGCGACGGCGACCGGCAGGCACATCACGGCGGACAGCGCCATGAACATGCGGGCGGCGGGGGTCTGGGTGTCGACGTCCTGCGGGGAGACGTTGGACTCGACGAGCATCCAGGTGCCGTCGGCGTCCAGGGACTTGTGGACGTGCTGGGCGGCGGCGACCGGGTCGCCCATGTCGTGCAGGGCGTTGAAGAAGCAGACCAGGTCGTAGCCGGAGCCGGGGTAGTCGTCGGCGGACGCCACCTCGAAGACGACCCGGTCGGACAGGCCGGCCTCCTCGGCGAGCTGGCGGGCGATCGCGACGGCCTCCTCGGAGTAGTCGAAGCCGTGGACGGTGGCCGCCGGGAACGCCTTCGCGATGAGGAGGGTGGTGTGGCCGACGCCGCAGCCCACGTCGGCGACGGTGCCGCCGGCCGCCAGCTTGTCGGTGACCTGGTGGAGGGCGGGCAGCCACTCGGGGACCAGCCGGTGCTCGTACGCCGGCTGGAAGAAGGAGCCCATGCCGGTGTCGAGGGCCGGGTCGTGCTCGGCCCAGCCGACGCCGTCGCCGGTCCGGTACGCGTCGACCAGCAGGTCCTCGGTGGCGTACAGCGCCTTCAGCGCGGTGAAGAAGCCGGCCGCGAAGGTGACGGCCTTCGGGTCGGCGAGGACCTGGGCGTGGTCGGCGGGGAGCGTGTACGTGAGCGAGCTCGGGTGCCGCTCGACGTACCCGGCGGAGAGCTGGGCGTGCAGCCACTCCTCGACGTACCGCTCGTTCGTGCCGGTCGCCGCGGCGAGGCCGGCGGCGGTGACGGGGCCGTGCTCGGCGAGCGCCTTGTACAGCCCGAGGCGCTCGCCGAGGGCGACGGTCAGGCCGCGGACGGCGGCGCCGGCGTCGCTGATGACGCGCTGGTGGAAGTCGTGGGCGCTCACGCGGCCCCCTTCTGGTCGTGGCCGGTGGGCAGGTCGCAGGTGAACAGGAAGGAGCGGGGGACGCCGGGGACCGTGCGGGCGGGCACCGGGTAGGGCCAGCGGCCGAAGTCGGCGCCGGGTTCGCCGGGCTGCCGGACCTCGCGGACGGACCAGCCGCACGCGGCGAGCAGGTCCTCGGGCTCCTCGGTGCCGAAGAGCCACGGGTTGCCGTCCTCCTCCAGCGCCTTCATGAAGCCGCGGGCGAGCGGGTTGGTGAGGGCGGACCGGGAGATGAGGTCGCCGAGCAGCACGGTGCCGGGCGCCGAGTGGGCGGCGAGCGTCGCGATCAGGGTGCGTACGGCCTGCTCGGGCAGGAAGAACAGCAGGCCCTCGACGACCCAGAGGACGGGTTCCTCGCTCTTCCAGCCGGCCTCCTTGAGCGGGCCGGTCCAGTCCTGGGTGAGGTCGACGGGGACGGCGACGCGGGTGCGGCCGGCCGGCTCCGGCTCATCCGCCAGCATCCGGGCCTTGGCGTCGAGGAGCGCGGGGCGGTCCAGCTCGTAGACGGTGACGCCGTCGGGCCAGGGCAGCCGGTAGAAGCGGGTGTCCATGCCGGCGGCGAGGAACACGACCTGGCGGATGCCGCGCTCCTCGACCGCCCGCACGACGGCCCGGTCGAGGTAGGTGGTGCGGATGGCGAGGAACGGCACGATGCCGCCGCCGTCGTAGCGCTTCAGCAGCTCGAAGCCGGTCTCGTCGGCGACGGTGCGCGCGTAGGGATCGGCGAACAGCCGGTCCTCGCGCTCGGTCTCCAGGGCCCGCGCGGCGGCGGTCCACTGGGCGGTGCGGGATACGGCCTCCACGGGAGGTCCCCCTTCGGTCGGGAGTGCGGTGGGTTCACGGACGGCCGTGCTCAGGGCCGGACGGGTATACGGCCCCGTCAGGCGGTCATGACCGGGACACAGACCTTGGCCCGGGCCCCCGTGCAGCCGACGGGGTCCTCGGCCGCGGGCATCGACGACGGATGCGCGGCCTCGGTGTCGGCGGGGCGCCGGCGGAAGATGCTGTGCAGGATCATGCTGAACACGGCCGTCCCGTCTGCGGCCACGAGCGTGCACCGCGGCTTGACGGTGCCGGTGGCGGGATTGAACGGCGACGGGGTCGCGCCGAGGACCTCGACGCGCGCGGTCAGGACGTCGCCGGGGCGGACCGGGCGCAGGTAGCGCACCTCGTCGATGCCGGGCGAGCCGAGGCAGTCGCTGTAGGCGAGCAGGCCGTCCACGTACCGCCGCATGAAGAGCGACTGGGTGTGGAAGCCGCTGGCGATCAGACCGCCGAACGGCGAGTCCTTCGCCCGCTCCGGGTCGGTGTGGAAGGGCTGCGGGTCGAAGCGCCGGCCGAACTCCAGCACCTCCTCCGCGGTGACGGTGACGGTGCCCAGTTCGTGCACGTCGCCCGGCCGGAAGTCCTCGAAGTAGCGCATCGGACGCCCCCCTTGACCTAGGAGTTCTACGTTTCCTGGCATCACCCAATCTACGAATGGCTCGTTTATTTTGTCAACCCAAAAGAAGGATCGCGCGGTATTCCGTGACGACCGGAACTAGCTCCGCGCCAGGGCCTGTTCGAGGTCCGCCCACAGGTCGTCGACCGCCTCGATCCCCACCGACATCCGCACCAGCCCCGGCGCGATCCCGGCCGCCGCCAGCGCCTCGCCGTCCAGCTCGCGGTGGGAGGTGGACGCCGGGTGGGCCAGCAGCGTCTCCACCCCGCCGAGCGACAGCGCGAGCCGGCCCAGCCGCACCCGCTCCACCAGCGCCCGCCCCGCCTCCCGGCCCCCGTCCAGCTCGAAGGAGAGCAGCCCGCCGCCACCCGCCAGCACCGTCCGCGCGAGGGCGTACGAGGGGTGGGACGGGTGCCACGGGTAGTGCACGGCCGTCACCCGGGGGTGGACGGCCAGCAGCTCGGCGAGCGCCGCCGCGTTGGCGCAGTGCTCCCGCATCCGCAGCGGCAGCGTCGGTATCCCCCGCAGCACCAGCCAGGCAGCGAACGGGTCGGCGCAGGCGCCGAGTTCGACCGTGCGCGGCCACACCCGGCCGCGCAGCTCCTCGTCCGCGAAGACGGCGGCGCCGGCCAGCACGTCGGAGTGGCCGGCCAGGTACTTGGTGGCGGAGTGCACGACGACGTCCGCGCCCAGCTCCAGCGGCCGGCACAGCACGGGCGAGGCGAGCGAGTTGTCCACCACGCTCGTCACCCCGAGCCGCCGGGCGGCGGCGAGCAGCCCCGGCAGGTCGGCGACCCGCCCGGTGGGGTTGGCGACGGTCTCCAGGACCAGCGCGCGGGCCGCCGGGTGGACGGCCGCCGCCTCGAACTCGGCGACGTCGTCCCCGGAGACGTACACGACGTCGATCCCGTACCGTCCGGCGAGGTCGGACAGGACGGAGAACGTGCCGCCGTACAGGCAGCGCTGGGCGATCACCCGGTCGCCGGGCCGGAGCAGCGCGAGCAGCACGCCGCTGATCGCGCCCATCCCGGACGCGAAGGCGAGGGCCCCGGCGCCGCCCTCCAGGCCGGCGAGGGTCTGCTCCAGGGCGCGGACGGTCGGATTGCCGCGGCGGCTGTAGACGTACCGGCCGTCGGGGCCGGCCATCGCGCCGGCCAGCTCGGCGGCCGAGTCGAAGGCGAAGGCGGAGGACTGGACGAGCGGCACGGACAGCGGCCAGCTGCCGTCACCGAAGGGCTCGTTGACGACGTGCACGGCACGGGTACGGAGTTCCACGGTGTTCTGTTCCTCTCGCGGGTGGGGTACGGGGAAGCGGGGCGCAGGGGGCGGGGCACACGGGGGGGGCGGCGCGCGGGGCACGGAAAAGGGGCCGCCCGACGTCCGCGGGGGGACATCGGGCGGCCCCTTCGGGGCGGGGATCAGGCGGCGACCTTCTCGCCCTGCGGCGCGGCGGCGGCCTCGGCGGCCACGGCCTTGTCGCTCTTCATCACCAGGAGGGTGATGACACCGCCGACGGCGGCGATGACGGCGGCGCCGATGAAGGCGGCCGAGAAGCCGTCGGTCAGCTTGGGCAGGTTGCCCAGCTGGTCGGCGCCCTGCGACATCGCGACCGCGGTGAGCGCGGCGAGGCCGAGCGCGGAGCCGACGTTGTAGGTGGTGTTGACGATGCCGGAGGCGAGGCCGGCCTGCTCCTGCGGGGCGCCGGACATCGCGGCGATCATCGCCGGGATGTAGGCGAGGGACATGCCGAGCGCGGCGACCAGCGAGGCCGGCAGGACGTCGACCAGGAAGGAACCGGTCGGCGGCACGGCCGCCAGCCAGACCAGACCGGCCGCGAGGACCAGCAGACCGCCGGCGACGAGCGGCTTGGCACCGACCTTCATCATCAGGCGGGCGGTGATCGCCGTCATGAAGATCATCAGCAGCACGGTCATCGGGAGCAGCGCGGCACCGGACTCGAAGGCGCCGAAGCCGAGGACCTGCTGGAGGTACAGGTTGAGGAAGTACCACATGGGGATCCAGGCGGCGCCGAGCAGCGTCATCGCCAGGTTCGCGGAGCCGAGGCGCGGGACCCGCCACACGCTGAGCGGCATGAGCGGCTCGCGGACCGACTTCTGGATCACGAGGAAGAGGATCAGGAGGACGGCGGCGCCGGCCAGCTGGAGGACGGTGGCGGTGGCGCCCCAGCCGACCTCGGGGGCGCGGACCACGGCGAAGACGGCGAGCGCGAGACCGGCGGTGACGGCGACGGCGCCGAGCACGTCCACGGAGCCGCGGCGGGACTCGACCTGCGGGAGCAGCTTGGTGGCGGCGAGGGTGGCCAGGCCGATCGGCACGTAGATGATGAAGACCCACTGCCAGCTCATCCACTCGGTGAACACGCCGCCGAGGAAGACGCCCGCGGTGCCGCCGGCCGGGGCGGCGGCGCCGTACAGCGCCATCGCCTTGCCGAGCTCCTTCGGGTCGTGCATGAAGAGCATCATGAGCAGGGTCATCGCGGAGGGCGCGATGAGCGCGCCGCCGACGCCCTGGACGGCGCGGCCGACGATCTCGACCCAGGCGGTCTGCGCGGCGGCGGCCACGATCGAGCCGGCGATCATGACGGCCCAGCCGGAGACGAAGATCTTCCGGGCTCCGACGAGGTCGGAGAGGCGTCCGCCGAGGAGCAGCAGACCGCCGAAGACGATCACGTAGGCGTTGAAGATCCACTGGAGCTCGCTCTGCGAGAAGCCCAGGTCCTTCTGCATCTCGGGGAGCGCCACTCCGATGATCGAGGTGTCCATGATGACCATGAACTGGGCGGCGGCGAGCACGAGAAGTGCCCACCAGCGCCGGGGGTTGACGTTTGACATCGCACTGCCCTTCACTCACGGCCGACCGGTGGCCTGGGCCGGATATATACCCCTGGGGGGTACCTTCGCGGAGCACCGTAACATACCCGTGGGGGGTATGTAAGAGGGAAGGGTGAGCGGGCGCTTCCGCAGGGATGAGCGGGTGTCGTCGCAGCGAAGGGGGCACGCCTCCGCCGGACGCGCCCCTCCCCGCCGGGCACAATGCGCGCATGACCGCACCCGACGACAGCGATCTGCTCGCGCGCTGGAACGCCACGCTGCTCGCCGCCCGCGCCGGCCGCGAGGGCCCCGACCCCGCCCCGTACGGCCGCGACCTCCTCGCCCGCTGGGCCGAGCCGCAGCGCCGCTACCACTCCACCGCCCACCTGCGCGCGGTCCTCGACCGGATCGACGAGCTCACCGACCAGGGCGGCGAGGGCGGGGAGCTCGAACTCGTCCGGCTGGCCGCCTGGTTCCACGACGCCGTCTACCGCCCCGACCGCTCCGAGAACGAGGAGCGCTCGGCCTCCCTCGCCGAACGCGCCCTGCGCGAAGCCGGGTTGACCGAGCACGAGGTCGCCGAGGTGGCCCGCCTGGTCCGCCTCACCGTCACCCACGACCCGGAGCCCGGCGACCTCAACGGCGCCACCCTCTGCGACGCCGACCTCGCGATCCTCGCCACCGACCCGGATACCTACCGGGGGTACGCGGCGGCGGTCCGCGAGGAGTACGCCTTCGTCCCCGACGCCGCCTTCCGCGAAGGCCGCGCCGCCGTCCTCCGCCACCTCCTCGCCCTCCCCCGCCTCTTCCGCACCCCGTACGGCGCGGCGGCCTGGGAGGAAAAGGCGCGGCAGAACCTGGTGAAGGAACTCGCGGACCTCACCGCGGAATGAGGCCGAACCGTGATCCGGTGCTCTCACTACCGCCGGTAAGATCATTTCGCCTGTGATCCGATCCGCACGTGCGTGAAATCCCGGAAAGAAAAACGAACATGAGACTGCGCAGGGTTCTCCCCGTCGCCGCGCTGATACCGGCTCTTTTCCTCGCGGCCGCGTGCAGCGGCGAATCCGACGATTCCGGGAATTCCGGGGGCTCCGGCGACAGGAAGCCGAAGGCCGCCGCCGGCAAGGACACGGCAAGCGCGCAGGAGAAGGAATCCGCGGAGGCGAAGCGGCTCGGCACGCTCGACACCCCCGCCCTGGAACGGGCGATCCTCACCGGCAGGACCGCCGGGTACGACGCCAAGAAGGTCTCCAAGGCGGAGGTGGAGGCCGGGCGCGACATGGAGGCCGACCAGAAGAAGTGCCAGCCGCTCGCCAGCATGATCGGCGGCTTCACCCACATCGACCCGGTCGCCACCGCCCACCGGTCGCTCCAGGCCACCGAGGCCGCCAACGCCACCGTCGGCTCCATGTGGCTCGCCTCCCACTCCGAGGAGAACGCCACCCGCGTCATGGACGAACTCGGCACCGCCGCCGGCGCCTGCCCCAAGGGCTTCAAGACCCTCGGCCTCACCTACGGCAAGGTCGAGAAGCTGCCCGCGCCGAAGCTGGGCGACCAGGCCGTCGCGTACCGGATCACCGGCGACATCGGCAAGCAGAAGATGCCCATGACGTACACGGTCGTCCGCAGCGGCGGCATCGTCGCCGCCTTCTACGGCGTCAACATGCTCGACCCCGCCAAGGCGGCCATCCCGGAACCCGTCGTGAAGGCCCAGCTCGACCGGCTGTGACGGCGGCCCGCACACGGAGGGGCCCCGGCGCGGTGCGCCGGGGCCCCTCCGCCGTACGGACTCACGCCGTGCGGATCGCCTCCGCGATCGCGGCCCCCGTCAGGGCGACGACCACGGGGAAGACGTCCGCCATCCCCGCCGGCAGGCCCTCGCGGTCCGCCTCCCGGCGGACGATCACCGGACCGCCCGGGACGACGGCCACCGCGTCGAGCCGCCGGAGCAGCTCGGCCAGGAGGTCCATGACCCCCTCCCCGCCGGCGTGGTGGAACGTGACCGTGCCGGGACCGCTGAAGTAGACGTCGGCCGACTCCCGCTCGCCCGTGCTGATCTGCACGAGGTTCAGCGAGGGGTCCTCCGCCACCACGTGGGGGGCGAGGAGCTCCCGCGCGGCGCTCAGGTCCAGGGGGGCCGGTCCACCGTTCTCGAACCGGCTGACGAAGATCTCGGAACTCATGGGTCCTCTCCTACCACGAGGGCCGGCGGCCCCGCCCCGGAGGACGGGGCCGCCGGCCGGCCGTCACTGGGCCGGAACGTGGATCACCTGGATGTGCCTCAGCTCGTCGTGCTCGCTGAACAGCTTCTTCGCCACCTCGTACGGCTTCTGCTCCGCGACGTACCAGTGCAGCGGATAGCCCGGCGGGGCACCCCGCACCTGTCGCAGCGCCTGCGGCACCCAGTCCTCCTCGATGAGGGTCGGGCGGATCGACAGCAGGAACTCGTACGTCGGGCCCTTCGCCTCGATCAGCGTGGTGCCGGTGAATCCGTCGATCGCCACCACGCCCGTGGGGTTGGGCGTGTTCCGGAGCTGGTACCCGATTCCGTTGGGAACTCCGGTGATCTGGAATTCATAGGCGGCGGCCTTCGCCGACTTGCTCTCGGTGGTCGCCACCCAGAATCCCGGGCCACCCGGCTTCAGCCAGCAATTCGGGTTTCCGGTGGCTGCGGCCGCGACCGACACGGTCGAGTACGACATCGCCGAGAAACCGCTCGGCGTGACGTTGTCGACCGTTTCGCACGCCTTCTGGAGCTTCGCGATGACCTTGGTGATGATGCCGGTGACGACACCCTCGGCCAGTCCCAGCGAACGCAGCGCCACCAGCGCCTCGGTGAAGCCGATGCCGGTCTTCACCGCCGCGTCCATCGCCGTCACCGCCGCCTTCGCGGACTTGAACAGCGCACCCGCGACGAACCAGCCGGCCGCCCAGGCGCAGTCGCCCCAGCTGCCTCCCGACAGGCCCGGGGTGATCAGCTTGGCGCAGCCGATGAAGTCGCCCAGGAGCACGTCGACCGGATCGATGCCCGAGTTGAACTCGACCATCGTCAGCACCTTGGTCAGCCGCTCGGTGGTCTTCTCGCCCACCTCCTGCCCCAGGTAGACCGTGTCCGCCTTCGGGCAGGGCCCCGTCAGCGCCGGCTCCATGCACATGAACAGGTCGACGTGCGACCGGTACGTGATGTCCGCCGTGATCGTGCAGTCCCCGATGTGGATGATCGGGTTGCAGTTGTCCTTGACGACGTTCTGCGGGTCGCCGACGTACTCGATGTGGTCGAGGACCGCCCACACCCCGCCGATGCCGGTGGTGACGCCCTGCTCGATCTGCTCCGTGTTGCCGGTCGTCTCGGTGCGGTCCGCCGCCGCCTGGGCCTCCTCGGCGGCCTCCCGCGCGCCCGCGGCGGCCTTCTCGGCGGCCGTCGCGTCGACCTCCGCCTTGTCGGCGGCGGTCCTGGCCGCCGCCGCGTCGGTCTCCGCCTGGGTGGCGACCTCACGCGCGTGGGCGGCGTCCTTCTCCGCCTCCGTCGCCGCGGCGTCCGCCGCGATGGCGTCCCGCTCGGCGTCGTTCGCCGCCCAGTTCGCCGCCATCGCGTCGACCCCGGCCGACTGCGCGTAGCCGTCGGCGCGGTTCGCCGACGCCTGCGCGGCCTTCGCGTCGGCGGCGGCCTGGTTGGCCGACGCCTGCGCCCGCTGGTACGCCTGGGCGGCGCGCAGCGCGTCGGCGGCGGCCGCGGCCGACGCCTCCAGAGCCAGCTTCATGTCCGCCGCGGCCTGCGCCGCGAGCGCCTTCGCCTCGGCGGAGAACGACTCCGCGAGACCGGCCGTGGCCGCCGCGATCGCCGCCTGCTGCTGGGCGATCGTCAGGGACGACTGCCCCGTCAGGACCGCGAACGCCGCGGAGCTGTCCTGCTCCTGGTACGGCGTGCCGAGCGCGATGGCCTCGTTCGCCGGCCGGGTCACGGCGGCGGCGGAGTCGCGGGCCGCCAGCGAGGACGCGACGGCCGCCTGGGCCTTGCCGGCGGTCACCGCCGCCCAGTGCGCGGTCTGCTTCGCCTCGCTGACGGCACCCGCCGCCTCGGTCTTGGCGGTCTTGGCCGCCGCGGTCGCCTTCTCCGACTCCGCCTTGGCGCCCGCCGCGTCGGCCGCGGCGGCCTCGGCGGCGTCGATGGCCTCGGCGGCCTTCGCGTGCGCGGTGGCGGCGGCGCCGACGGCGACCAGGTACGACGCCCAGGTGGCGTCGGCCGCGGCCCGGGCCCGGGACGCGGCGCCCTGCGCCTGGGTGGCGGCCTCGCGGGCGTTGACGGCGGCGGCCGTGGCCGCGTTCGCCGACGCGCGCGCGTTGGTGGCGGCGGTGGTGGCGGTGTCCGCCGCCGACCGGGCGTCGGTCGCGGCGGCCCGGGCGGCCGTGGCCGCGTCCGTACCGACCACGGCGGCGGCATGCGCCTCCAGGGCCTCCGCCTTCGCGATCAGCGAATCCCTCCGCTGCTCCGCCTCCAGCGCGTTGTCGCGGGCGGCGACCGCGTCCCGCTCCGCCTGTTCGGCGACCTTGCGCTTGTCGGAGGCGACCACGCCGGACGCCTCCGCGGAGGCGCGGGCGTCGCTCGCGATGCGGCCCTGGGCGACGGCGTCGGCCTCGTGGCCGGCGGCGGCGTCCCGCTCGCGCTCGGCGGTGGCGCGGTAGGCCGCCGCGTTCGCGCGCTCCAGCTCGGCGACGGTGCGGGTCCGCTGCGCGTCGGCGGCGGCCTGGCGGGCCCGCTCCTCGGCGGCGGCGGCGTCCTCCTTCGCCTTCTTCGCGACGGCCGCGTTGTTCGCGGCGGACGCGGCGTACGCGTCGGCGCTGTCCGCGGCGGCCTTCGCCTGGGCGGCGGCCTCCTGGGCGGCGATCCGGCGGAACTCGGTGCTGACCGCGTGCGCCTCGGTCTTCGCCAGGGCCAGCAGCGCCTGCGACGTGGAGACCGTGGCGTTGGCCGCGTTCAGGGCCGTCTCCGTCGCCTTGGCGGCGGCGGTGGCGGCGGCGCCCGACGCGCGGGCGACCTGCACCGACTGCTGGGCGTACATCAGACCCCGGCCGCGCGGCACCTCGGCCGCGTCCGCGATGGTCCACGCCTGCTGCTGGGCCGTGACCGCGCGCGCCGAGGCGGCTCGGGCGGCGACGGCCTGGTCGGCGGCGGCGGTCTTCAGCGCCTGGACGCGGCCCCGGGCCTTGGCGAGGTCCGTCTTCGCGCGGTCGAAGAGCGCCTGCTTCGGCTTGAGGATGTGGTCCGGGTCGCGCTCCAGTTCGTCGTGCCAGTACTTCTGCCAGCGCAGGATCTGGTCGGCGAGCCACGCCTGCCCGATGGCCTCCACCATGTTGTCGGTGGCGGCGCGGGTCGCGGCGGCGGCGTCCGCCTCGGCCTGCATGATGACCGCGCGGGGCGCGGCCTGACCGGCGTACTCGGCCTCCCACTCGACGGACGCCTGCGAGGCGGCCTCGGAGAGGGCGTTGCGCGGGTCGACCGGCTCGGCGTGGTTGCAGGTGGCCCACGCCTGCTTGAGGTGTTCGACCTCGGCCCGGAAGTGCGGGCTGTCCGGCGTCACCTTGCCGGCGGGGAAGCCGCCGTGCCGCAGGTACGCGGCGATGTCGGCGGCGGTGGTGCCGCCCGCCCAGCGGGTGTTGGCGACGCTGGTGTCCCGCAGCATGGAGTCGGCGGCGAAGTCGTGCCAGGCGTCCTTGCCGCGGTTCTGCTCGGTGATCGCCCGCGCCTTGGCGAGGGCTTCGGGTCCGGCGTTGGTGTGTCCGTCCCAGCCGATGCGGTCGATGAGCTTCGCCAGCGTGGAGTGGGTGAAGCCGAGGACGTCGGCGCCGAACTCCGGTGCGTGCAGGGTGATGCCGTCGTCGAACGAGCTCATCGCGTACGGCCGGTTGGCGTCCTCCAGGAGCGCCTTGCGGGCCGCGATGGTGTCCAGGTACGCGTACCCGGCCTGCTTGTCCTGGTCGCCGGCGACGCCCAGCGGCATGAACCCGATCCAGCCGATG
Organism: Streptomyces sp. NPDC057854; assembly: GCF_042797055.1. Lineage (NCBI taxonomy): Bacteria > Bacillati > Actinomycetota > Actinomycetes > Kitasatosporales > Streptomycetaceae > Streptomyces > Streptomyces sp. NPDC057854. The sequence goes on along the minus strand of NZ_JBHVMF010000003.1, from coordinate 139,850 downwards.
TCGCCGACGACGGCGCGCAGCTGCTCGTTCGTGCCGGTCAGGCCCTCCATGGCCTTGGCCTTGGTCTTCGCGCCGCCGGCGTGCAGGGCGACGCCGGTGAGGCAGCGGTCGAGGCGCGGGGTCGCCCGCGCGTCGCGGATGACCTCGGTCAGCTCGTGGAGGCGGCGCAGGGCGTTGTCGGCGTCGGTGAAGATCTGCCGGACGCCGCCGGCGACCTGCTCGATGGCCTGGGAGAGCGCGGGCATCCGGCCCACGATCGCCGCGTTCGACGCGACGTCGACGAGCTGCCACAGGCACTCCTCGACGTCCGAACCGGCCAGGCACTGCTTCACCTTCGCGGCGTCGAGCTGCTCGAAGAGGATCCGGCCGCCGTTCTCCGTCGCCCACGTGACGATGTCGACGGAGACGGCGCCGAGGCCCTCGCGGTAGTCGTCGACGCAGGTCTGGCCGCAGGCGTCCAGGAGGATCTTCTCCTCCCGCTCGCCGAGCACCGGCCAGTTGTTGGCGCCGCCCTCGATCGGGGTGACGCCCTCGGCCAGCGCCTCCTTGTGCGCGGCCTCGTTCTTGGCCCGCTGCTCCTCCTCGGCCTTCTTCGCGGCCTCCTCGGCGGCGGTGGAGTCGCCGGTGGCGTCGGACGCCTTGGACTCGGCGTCCTTGGCGGCCTGTTCGGAGTCGGTCGCCTTCTTCGCGGCGTCGGCGGCGGCCTCGCCGGCCCGGCCGGCCTTCTCCTGCGCCTCGGCGGCGTGCCGTTCGGCGTCGGTGGCCTCCCGGTCGGCCTCCAGGGCGGCGGAGTTCGCCTCGTCGGCCGTGGTACGGGCGCTGGCGGCGTCGTTCCCGGCCTGCTGGGCGTGGCCGGAGGCGGCGTCGGCGGCGGTCTTGGCACCGGCCTGGGCGTCCGTCGCGAGGGCGGCGGACGCCTGGGCGCGGGTGACGGCCTCGGTGGCGCGGACCGAGTCGGCGGCGGCGCGGGCGGCGGCCTCGGCCGCGAGCTTCGCGTCGCCCTGGGCCTGCGCGGCGGCGGCCTGCGCGTCGGCGGCGGCCTGGGCGGCCTCCGCGGCCTTGGCCTCGGCGGCGGCGGCCTGCTGTTCGGCGATCGTCTTGGAAGACTGGCCGACGAGCACGGCGAACGCGGCGGAGGCGTCCTTCTCCTGGTACGGCGTGCCGACGGAGACGGCCTCGCCCGCCGCGGCGACGGCCTGGCGGGCCACGTCGCGGGCGGCCAGGGCGGCCTGTCCGGCGGCGTAGGCGCGGCCGACGACGACGCCGGCGGACGTCACCGCGTCGGCGGCGTCGGTCTGCGCGGCGGCGGACTCCTGCCGGGCCTTCTCCGCCTGCGCGGTCGCGTTCTGCGAGGCGGTGGCGGCCAGGTCGGCGCGGAAGGCGGCGTCCTGGGAGGCGTCGAGGGCGGTCGCGGCGGCGGCGCGGGCCGTGGAGGCGGCGCCGAGGGAGGTGTAGTACGCCTCCCACGCCTTGCTCGCGTTCGCCTCGGCGCGCCGGGCGGCGCCCTCGGCGGTGGTGGCGGCGGACCGTGCGGACACCGCGGCGGCGGTGGCCTGGTCGGCGGCGGTCTGCGCGGCCGTCGCCGCCTGCGCCGCCTGGGTGGCGGCGGTACGGGCGGCGTCGGCGGCGGCGCGCGTCTCCGCGGCCGTCGCGGTGCCGGCGGCCGCCGCGGCGGCGGCCTCCAGGGCGGCGGCGCGGGCGGCGGCGGCGAGCTTGCCCTGGAGGGCGGCGACCGCCTTCTCGCGGGCGGCCCGGGCGGCCTTCGCCTTCTCGTCGGCGGTCTTCCGCTTGGCCGTGGCGTCGGCGCTCGCGGTGCCGGCGGCGGTGTCCGCGGACTGGGCGGCGGTCTTCTGCGTACCGGCCCGGCCCTCGGCCTCGACGGCCTTCGCGCGCTCGGCGGCGGCCTTGGCGCGCTCGGCGACGGCGGTGGCCTTCTCCGTCTGCGCCTTGGCCCGCTCGGTCGCGGCGGTCGCGGCGGCGGTCTTCGCCTTGTCCCGCTTCTGCTCGGCAGTGGTCCGGGCGGCGACGGCCGTGTCGGCGGCCTCGGCAGCGGCCGTGGCGTTCGCGACGGCGCTGTCCGCGGCGGCCTTCGCCTGCGCGGCGGCCTCCTCGGCGGCGACCCGGCGGAACTCGGTGCTGATCGCCTTCGACTCGGTCTGCGCCTTCGCCAGCAGCGCGTCCGCGTCGGCGACCGTCGCGTCGGCGGCGGCCCTCGCGGTGGCGGTGGCCTTCGCGGCGGCAGCAGCGGCGGCCGAGGACGCGCGGGCGACCTGCACGGACTGCTGGGCATACATCAGGCCACGGCCGCGCGGCACCTTCGCGGTGTCGGCGACGGCCCACGCCTCCTGCTGGGCGGTCGCGGCTTTCCCGGCGGCGGTGGCGGCCTTGGCGGCCTGCGCGTTCGCCGAGACGACCAGGGCGGCGGCGTCGGCGCGGAGCTGCGCGAGCTCGGCCGCCGCCTTGTCGTACATCGCCTGGTCGGGCTTGTCGAAGATGGTGTCGGGGTCGGCGGCGAGCTCGTCCTGCCAGTACTTGCGCCAGGTGAGGATCTGCTCGGCGCGCCAGGCGAGGCCGATGGCCTCGATCATGTCGTCGGCGGCCTCGCGGGTCGCCGCGGCGGCGTCGGCCTCGGCCTGGATGATGACGGCGCGCTGCGGGGCCTGCCCGGCGTACTCCTGCTCCCACTCGACCATGGCGGTCATGACGGGCGCGTTGAGCATGCGGCGCGGGTCGACGGGGTTCTGGCTGTCGCAGGCGGACCACGCCTGCTTCAGGTCCTCGACCTCGACCCGGTAGGCGGGCGAGTCCTTGGCGGGGGCCTCGGTGGCGAAGCCGCCGCGCCGCAGGTAGGCGGCGATGTCGCTGGAGGTCGTCCCGTTGGTGTACCGGGTGTTGTTGACCTCGCTGTCCATCAGCATGGAGTCGGCGGCCCAGTCGTGCCAGTCGTCCTTGCCGCGGTTCTCCGCGGCGACGGCGCGGGCGCGGGCGACGGCTTCGGCGCCGGCGTTGCTGTGGCCGTCCCAGCCGAGGCGCCAGGCCAGTTCCTTCTGGGTGACGAGGGTGAACTGGCGCACGTCCTCGCCGAATTCGGGGACGTGCCAGTCCATGTCGTCGCTGGCCCAGGCGGATTCGACGTAGGGCTTGTTGGCGGTCTCGAGGGCGGTGTTGCGGTCGCGGACGGCGGTGGAGTACGCGCTGCCGGCCTCCTCGTCGGCGTCACGGGCCTGGCCGAGCGGGCCGAAGCCGATCCAGCCGATGTCGCCGACGACGGTGCGGAGCTGCTCGTCGGTGCCGGTGAGGCCCTCGATGGCCTTGGCCTTGAGCTGTCCGCCGCCGATGTGGAGGGCGACGCCGGTGAGGCAGCGGTCGAGCCGCCGGTCCTCGCCGATGCTGTTGCGGATGTAGCCGGTGTCCTCCTCCGGCGTGGTCTCGGCGACGGCGGGGGGCGCCTGGACGAGGCCGGTGAGCACGGCGGACGCGGTGAGCAGCGCCGTCGTACCGGTGGCCCGGGTGAGGGCCTTGCGGAGCCGACGCCGGCGTCTGCCGGCGTCTCCGAGCAATGACATGGGATGCCTCTGCGTTTCTCGTGGTCGGTGCGGGCGGCACCGCCCCACGAGACCGAGTTCCGGCCATGGGCATGACAGATGAACGCGGGCAGCACGACGTACGCCGGCGTCCTCACCCCACCCCGCGAGCCGGCGCTGCCGCTTACGCGGCGACGATCCCACGCCGGACGGGGCCGCCGGAAGATCGAAAAGGGACACCCCCGCGGACCTTGATCATCTTGTTACCGCCCGTAAGCCGGCCCCGCGAACCCGCAGGCCACGCGGGCCCGCGTCTCGCATCGCGAGAAGCCCCGCCCCGTCCGGAATGACAGGCATGACCAACCGGTTGACGCATGTCATGCCGTCTTCCTCCGCCGAGCCCGCCCAGCCCTCCCCCACACCCTCCCCCACCGCCTCCCCGGCGTCCCCGGCCCCCCGGATGCCCCTGGCCGTCTACATCCTCGGCCTCTCCGTCTTCGCGCTCGGCACGAGCGAGTTCATGCTGTCCGGCCTGCTCCAGCCCATCGCCCGGGACATGGACGTCTCCATCCCGCAGGCCGGCCTGCTCATCTCCGCCTTCGCCATCGGCATGGTCGTCGGCGCCCCGCTGCTCGCCGTCGCCACCCTCCGCCTCCCCCGCAAGACCACCCTGATCGCCCTGATCACCGTCTTCGGCCTCGGCCAGATAGCGGGCGCCCTCGCCCCGAACTACGCGATCCTCTTCGCGTCCCGCGTGATCAGCGCCCTCGCCTGCGCCGGCTTCTGGGCCGTAGGCGCCGCCGTCGCCATCGCGATGGTCCCGCAGAGCTCCCGCGCCCGCGCCATGGCCGTCATGATCGGCGGCCTCTCCATCGCCAACGTCCTCGGTGTCCCCGCCGGCGCCTTCCTCGGCGAGCACCTCGGCTGGCGCTCCGCCTTCTGGGCCGTCGGCGCCGCCTCCGCGATCGCCCTCGCCGGCGTCGTCACCCGCATCCCGCACATCCCGCTCCCGGAGACCCGTCCCCGGCTCCGCCAGGAACTCACGATCTACCGCGACCGCCAGGTCCTCCTCGCGATCGTGATCACCGCGCTCGCCGCCGGCGGCGTCTTCTGCGCCTTCTCCTACCTGGCCCCGCTCCTCACCGACGTCTCCGGCCTCGGCGAGTCCTGGGTGACGGCCGTCCTCGCCCTCTTCGGCATCGGCGCCCTCATCGGCACCACGATCGGCGGCCGGGTCGCCGACGCCCACCTCTTCGGCGTCCTCCTCACCGGCATCACCGCCTCCACCGTCTTCCTGGTGGCCCTGGCCCTCTTCGCCTCCAGCCCCGTGGCGACCGTCCTCCTCTCCTTCCTCCTCGGCGTCTCCGCCTTCTACACCGCCCCCGCCCTCAACGCCCGCATGTTCAACGTCGCCGGCGCCGCCCCCACCCTCGCCGGCGCCACCACCACCGCCGCCTTCAACCTCGGCAACACCGGCGGCCCCTGGCTCGGCGGCACCGTCATCGACGCCGGTCTCGGCTACGCCTCCCCCGCCTGGGCCGGCGCCGCCATGACCCTCCTGGCCCTCGCCACCGCCGCCCTCGCCCTCCGCCTCACCCGCCCCGGCACGTCCCGCGTCGTCATCGGCGCCCAGGTCGCGGCGACGGAGACGAAGACCACAACGAGCCGCTGACGGCGTCCGGGGCGGCCCCCTCCACGGTGAGGTTCCCGGTCCACAGCTCGTACCGGTTGCAGTAGGCCCCGTCGAAGCCGATACGTCTGCCCCCGGGCGCCAGCTTCCAGCAGGCGGACTCCCAGCGGGCGAGGAGGTCGCCGCAGACGAAGGCCCGGTGGGCCTGCAGCATGATCCACCGGCCCTTCTCCCGCTCGGAGGCGCCCTCCCTGCCCATCGCCGCCGCCACCCGCCACAGCCAGGACGCATCCACACCCGACGACAGAGGGCCGACCACGCCGATCTCTCCCAGTCGCCGGCCGTCCAGGTGGTGGGTGGCGTACCCGACGACGGTCCCGAACAGGCGGAAGACACACGTACGCGTGCGGCCTTCCGCCCCCTTGACGTGCGTCATGCTCCTCGGTTCCGATGACAGCGCGGCCCGGACGTCTTCTCCACGTCCGGGCCACGCCTCGTCCAGTGGGTCAGGTCAGCAGCACGGGCCGTCGGAGCAGCACGCGGGTTCGTTGCAGTCGGCGGCGATCCCCCACAGCGACGCGTCCACGGCGAACCCCGCGTCGCGGATCGCGTCCGTGACGTCGTACATCAGCCCCACGGTCCGCGTCTTGGAGTTCGGCGCATGGTGCAGGTAGCGGCCGAAGTGCTCCTGGCACCAGGCCGAGTACTCCTGGCTGTGCAGCAGGAACGTGTGCCAGGCAGGGTCCACGGCCCGGCTCGGCGCCATGACGTGCTCCTTCTCCGTGGTCCCCGCCACGTAGAGAAAGGCCAGCGCCTCGTCCATGGCCCTGCGGGCCGCGTCCGCGCCGAGACCGTACTCGTCGGCGCAGAACGCGGCCAGTTTCTCGAAGAGTTCGGGACTTACGAGTTCACGGCCGCGCCTGTCGGCCCGGGTCTCCACCAGAGTCGTCACAAGAACTCCTTGTCGCTCGGTCGGATCGTTCAGCCGGCGGCGCGTTCCCGCCGCCGCCTCCCGGCTCAGGGCCGGAAGTCTGTGGCCGCGGGCGAAGCGCCCAGCGCTTCCGCCACCGCCGCGGCCGCGGCGGCCGGGATGAGACCCACATGGACGTACGCGACCCCACGGTGGGTGACGGCCGTCCTGATCCCGCGCCAGGCCGTCTCGGGCAGTCCCAGCGCGGCCATCGCCGTACGGAGGGCTTCCGCCGCGTCACCGGACACGGCCCGAGCCTCGCGCCAGACCCGCATCTCCATCAGTGCGCCCGCCTCTGGTGCTCTCGCATCCGGACGTTGCAGTCCGACACGAGGCTGTAGTCGTGCTCCCGCCCGGCTGCCCTGCGGCACTGGTCGAGACGGCCGCACTCACGACATCCGGGGTGCGGGCGGGGAACCGGCAGGGAGGGTGCGGTCAGGACGACGGGGACCTGCTGCCAGTGGGGGTCGGACCTCATGCGCTACGCCTTCCGACGGGCTCGAAGGGGATGACGAGAGCATCGGGGTGCGGAGCGGACGGGCTCAACGAGATTGCGAATTCTTGCGCAGATTCACCCGAGGGCCTGGATGGCGGACTGGATCAGGTCTCGTGCCCGGTCGCCGTAGACGGCCATCTGCGCCAACTTGCCGAACGCTTTCGCGTAGTCGGCCCGTTCGCGAGGCTGGACCACGGCGATCCTCGCCGTGAGGGTTTCCACTGCCACGCGCTCATCGTCGTAGAGGTAGAAGGCTTCCAACGGCCACACGGTGCGCTCGGCACCGAAAGGGATCACTCCGAGGGAGACACTGGCCAGGGGCATGACGGTGAAGAGATGCCGTAGCTGGCCGGCCATCGCTTCGGCAGTTCCGATCCGGTGGCGCAGCACTGACTCCTCCAGGACGACGGCGAAGCGGTGACCGCCTTCGTAGAGGAACCGACTGCGGGCGACCCGTGCCGCAACAGCCTCGGTGACATCGTCCGGGGTGCCCTGGAAGTCGGTGATGGACCGCATCAGGGCGGTGGCGTAGGCAGGGGTCTGGAAGAAACCGGGTACCACGTTGGAGGCGTACACGCGCTGGTGTGCCGCCTGCGCGACGGCCGTGTAGACATCGTCCTGAGCCCGGCGCATGCCATTGCGGTGGAGCCTGCGCCACTCCTGGTACATGGAGTCGACCGCGCGGGCGGTGGCGATCAAATCTTCCGCCTGGTCGTCGGCGGAGCACGCGGCGCACCAGGCACGGATGTCCGCATCGGTCGGCATCGCCTTGCCGCCCTGGATACGGGACGTCTTGGCAGGATGCCAACCACACCGGGCGGACAACTCGTCCCCGGTGAGTCCGGCGTCCATGCGCAGGTGCGAGAGGCGTACCGCGAGGGCCTCGCGGGCCGCCTGAGCGCTTGACGAGGGGGAGACGGGCATGAGCTGGCTGTCCGGTGGTCGTGGTCAGACGGTGTACTTCTCGTGATCGACAGCACGTTCCCATACGGCCTCGAAGGCCGCCGCACAGAGCGCGACCACGGCGGGGTCCTCGCTGAACTCCTTCGGGGGAGATGCCCAATCACCCTCGCCGGTAAAAATGTTGAATTGCACGAGCCGGTTGTCGAAGAGCCAGAAGTCGGCCCCCGGCAGCGCGATGTCCAGCGCCTGACGCCTCGGCAGCCAACGAACCGACTCGCCGGCTCCGATGTTCAACGGGGTGGAAGCGTGCTCCCAGCGGATGTAGTCGGTCACCGGCTCGGACACGATGCGGGCCCTGCGCATCACCACGCCCCGGCCGACTGCCTCTCTCACCATGCCCAGCCAGCCCGGCCACCATCGCGCCTCAGGATCCAGTTCCAAGCTGCCCGTGCGTTTGAACTGCTCGAACTCTTCGGCCTCATCGCCGACGGCGTAGACGTCCCGCATCTCCAGATGCACCGCGCTGTGGCGAGTGTCGGCCAAGAGCTCAGCGAAGCTCGGCACGCTGTTCCGCGACATCACACGCCTTCCTCAAGATCGGCACCATGCGTGCGGGAATGCGGATCACCGTCTCGTGCCCGGGGATGCCCACCTTATGGCCGGCGACCCATTCCGTGCCGCTGATCAGCGTCTTCAGGACCTCTTCGGCCTTGATCCCCTGAAGCACCAGGTCAGCCGAGCCCTCCTCGACCCAGACTGTCGGCGATCCCTCGCCGCCGTATTGGGATCGATCCCGATGAACTGTAGATCCACAACGCGCTCCCTGATCCAATCGGTTGCGGGTTATTGCACGCGAAGCTTCCCCAGGACGAGACGGCCGCCAACAAGCATCGCCGGGATTGGCGTGAACCGGCCACTGGGGTCAGAAGGTCATGGTCCCCCATGGTCTACCGTGGTACCTCGGAAGGGAGCCTCCAACTCCGTCCGTCGCCTCGCGTCCCGCCCGGCGGACGCAGGAGGCACGCCCGGGCGGAGCACCCCGCCGTTGTCCGACGCGCTGGACGACCTCTTCCGCTAACCCGCCGGGCGGTGCTTCGGGCGGCGGAGGCCCGCTCGGGTGAGGCGGGCGAGGAGTTCCTTGGAGCCGACCTCGACCGCGCCGGCCGCGACCGCCCTCGCGTACCAGTCGGACGGGATGTCGTAGTGGTCGCGGTCGAAGCCGCGGGCGGGGGCGCCGAGGGCGGCGGCGAAGGCGTGGAGCTCGTCGAAGGAGACGTCGCTGATCAGGTGGGACCACATGCGGCCGTGGCCGGGCCAGGTCGGCGGGTCGATGTAGAGGGTCACGGGCGGGGCCCCGCGCCGGCCGGAGCGCCGGGCGAAGCGGCGGAGGGGCCGGCCGGCGCGGTCACGTCAGGCCGCCCACCCGGGCCACCACCACGCCCTGCTTGGCGCAGACCCAGTGGGGGTCCGGGCCCAGTTCCGGTTCCACGTCGAGGGCGTGGGGGTCGCCGGCGGAGCAGACGGGGCAGAGGGGCCAGCGGCCGTACGCCTCCAGCAGGGCGTCCTGGACGTCCTGGGCGACCAGGCCCGCCACGTACTCCACGCCCTCGGGCCACTGCTCGACCCACCAGCGGCGGTGCGTCACCGCGTCCTCCACCATCGACACGACCTGCGCGGCGGCCACGTCCCGGGCCGCGAGGTCGGCCAGCACCAGTGCGCGGGCGGCGTGCAGCGCCTGCTCCACGGGGTCGATGTCGTCCATGGGGCCATTGTCCCCCGTGCGGCGCGGGAGGACGAAGGCCGGCCGCCTTCCGGTCCGGGCCGTACCCCCATCCGCCCCAGACCCCACCGCCCCTTCCCCACCCCCAGGACCAAGGTCCCCCTCCACCCCAGCCCTCCAGCCCCTTGTCCCACCCCCCACCATGAAAGTATCTTTCAGGCGTGACCCATGACGTGAAGGAAACTTTCAGCAGCGAGGCGCCCCCCGCACCCGCCGCCCTCGCCGCCAAGGTACGGACCCTCTCCCCTTCCATGACCCGCTCCATGCAGCGGGTCGCCGAGGCCGTCGCCGGGGATCCGGCCGGCTGCGCCGCGCTCACGGTCACCGGGCTCGCCGAGCTGACCGGCACCAGTGAGGCCACCGTCGTCCGCACCGCCCGTCTCCTCGGCTACCCCGGCTACCGCGACCTGCGGCTCGCGCTCGCCGGGCTCGCCGCCCAGCAGCAGTCCGGGCGGGCGCCGTCCGTCACCGCCGACATCGCCGTCGACGACCCGGTCGCCGACGTCGTCGCCAAGCTCGCCCACGACGAGCGGCAGACGCTCGCCGACACCGCCGCCGCCCTCGACACCGTCCAGCTCGGCGCGGTCGCCGCCGCCTGCGCCGCCGCCCGCCGCATCGACGTGTACGGCGTCGGCGCCTCCGGTCTCGTCGCCCAGGACCTGGTGCAGAAGCTGCTCCGGATCGGGCTGATCGCGCACGCCCACTCCGACCCGCACCTCGCCGTCACCAACGCCGTCCAGCTCCGCTCCGGCGACGTGGCGCTCGCCATCACCCACTCCGGCTCCACCGGCGACGTCATAGAACCGCTCCGGGTCGCCTTCGAGCACGGCGCCACCACCGTCGCGGTCACCGGCCGCCCGGACGGCCCGGTCAGCCAGTACGCCGACCACGTGCTGACCACCTCCACCGCCCGCGAGAGCGAGCTCCGGCCGGCCGCCATGTCGTCCCGCACCAGCCAACTGCTCGTCGTGGACTGCCTGTTCACCGTCATCACCCAGCGCACGTACGAGACCGCGGCCCCTGCCCTCGCGGCCTCGTACGAAGCCCTCGCCCACCGCCACTCGCCCCGCACCACCACCCGCTGAACCAGGAGAGAAAGCAGCCGCCCGTGTCCTCCACGTACTCCGAACTCCGCGCCCAGCTGGCCACCCTCACCACCGAGGCGTTCCGCCCCGAACTGGCCGAGATCGACCGGCTGTCCACCCTGGAGATCGCCGAGCTCATGAACGGCGAGGACCGCACCGTCCCCGCCGCCGTGGCCCGCGCGCTCCCCGCGATCGCCGCCGCCGTCGACGCCACCGCCGAGCGGATGGCCCGCGGCGGCCGGCTGCTCTACCTCGGCGCCGGCACCGCCGGCCGGCTCGGCGTCCTCGACGCCAGCGAGTGCCCGCCCACCTTCAACACCGACCCCTCCCGGGTCGTCGGCCTGATCGCGGGCGGCCCGTCCGCCATGGTCAAGGCCGTCGAGGGCGCCGAGGACTCCAAGGAGCTCGCCGCCGCCGACCTCGACGCCCTCGGCGTCGGCCCCGACGACACCGTCGTCGGCGTCTCCGCCTCCGGCCGCACCCCGTACGCCATCGGCGCCGTCGAGCACGCCCGCGCCGCCGGGGCGCTCACCATCGGCCTGTCCTGCAACGCGGACAGCGCGCTCGCCGCCGCCGCCGAGCACGGCATCGAGGTCGTCACCGGCCCCGAACTCCTCACCGGCTCCACCCGGCTGAAGGCCGGTACGGCCCAGAAGCTCGTCCTCAACATGATCTCGACGATCACCATGATCCGGCTCGGCAAGACCTACGGGAACCTCATGGTCGACGTCCGCGCCTCCAACGAGAAGCTGCAGGCCCGCTCGCGCCGCATCGTCGCGCTCGCGACCGGCGCCCCCGACGAGCAGATCGAGGCCGCCCTCGCCGCCGCCCGGGGGGAGGTGAAGAACGCCATCCTGATCCTCCTCGCCGACGTCGACGCCGCCACCGCCGCCCGCCGGCTGGAGGAGTCCCACGGGCACCTGCGTGCGGCGCTGCACGCGACCACCCCCTGAGGCCCGCCCCCGCCCCTCCCCTCACAGCAAGGCACCACCGCACCATGAGCACAGACGACAAGAACCGCGCCACCGCCGCCGCGATCCTGCCCCTCGTCGGCGGCGCCGGGAACATCACCTCCGTGGCCCACTGCATGACCCGCCTCCGGCTGGGTCTGCGCGACCGCTCGCTCGTCCGGGACGAGGCCCTGAAGGCCCTGCCGTCCGTGATGGGGGTGGTGGAGGACGACACGTACCAGATCGTCCTCGGCCCCGGCACGGTCGCCCGCGTGACCCCGGAGTTCGAGGCTCTGGTCGCCGAGGAGGCCGAGGCGCCCGCGGCGGCCCCGGCGCCCGCGCCCTCCGCCGAGGAACTGGCCGGCAAGGGCGCCGCGATCAAGGCGGCGCGGAAGGCGAAGAACGCCACCCCGTTCAAGCTCTTCCTGCGGAAGATCGCGAACATCTTCGTCCCGCTGATCCCCGCCCTCATCGGCTGCGGCATCATCGCCGGCCTCAACGGCCTCCTCGTCAACCTCGGATGGCTGCCCGCCGTCACCCCGGCGCTCGCCGCGATCGCGAGCGGCTTCATGGCCCTCATCGCGGTCTTCGTCGGCTACAACACCGCCAAGGAGTTCGGCGGCACCCCGATCCTCGGCGGCGCGGTCGCCGCCATCATCGTCTACGCGGGCGTCGCCAAGATCGAGGTCTTCGGCCAGGCGCTCTCCCCCGGCCAGGGCGGCGTCCTCGGCGCGCTCGGCGCGGCCGTCCTCGCCGTGTACGTGGAGAAGTGGTGCCGCCGCTGGGTGCCGGAGTCGCTGGACGTCCTCGTCACCCCGACGCTCACCGTGCTCGTCTCCGGCCTGGTCACGATCTTCGGCCTGATGTTCGTCGCCGGCGAGGTGTCGCAGGCCATCGGCGACTTCGCCAACTGGCTGCTGGAGCACGCGGGTGCCGGGGCCGGCTTCCTCCTCGGCGGCCTGTTCCTGCCGCTGGTGATGCTCGGCCTGCACCAGGCCCTCATCCCGATCCACACCACCCTGATCGAGCAGCAGGGCTACACCGTCCTCCTGCCGATCCTGGCGATGGCGGGCGCCGGCCAGGTCGGCGCGGCCATGGCGGTCTACCTGAAGCTGCCCCGCAACGGCTCCCTCCGCCGCACCATCAAGTCCGCCCTCCCGGCCGGCTTCCTCGGCGTCGGCGAGCCGCTGATCTACGGCGTCTCCCTGCCGCTGGGCCGCCCGTTCGTCACGGCCTGCGTCGGCGGCGCGTTCGGCGGCGGCTTCATCGGCCTCTTCAGCATGCTGGGCGACAAGGTCGGCTCCACCGCCATCGGCCCGTCCGGCTGGGCGCTGTTCCCGCTGCTCGACGGCGACAAGGGCCTCGGGACGACGATCGCGATCTACGCGGGCGGTCTGCTCGTCGGGTACGCCGTCGGCTTCGTCGCCACCTACTTCTGGGGCTTCAGCCGCGCGATGATCGAGGAGTTCGACGTGGACCCGGAGGCGGCGGCGGCCGGGGCACCCGCCCCGGTGGCGGCCGGCGGGCCGCAGCCCGGCGCCGGCACCCCGGAGGCCGAACCGCGGCCCGTGCAGGTCTGACGTACGCCCGGCCCACCCGCCCCGGAGGTCCGGACGCCCCCCGCGCATCCGCGTGGGGGGCGTCCGGACCTCCGTCGGCTACGCGGCCGGGTCGAGCACCACCCCGACGACGCTCGACACCGGCAGCAGGCCCCAGAAGCGGGAGTCCGTGCTGAAGGCCGGGTTGTCGCCGAGCAGGGCGATCCGGCCCGGCGGCACCAGCGCCCCCTGAGCGACCCCGGCCGCCGCGCACACCTCCGGCGGGACCGGCTCCCCGGGCAGCGCGGCCACCCGCTTCACCACCAGCGGCGGCCGGGCCGCCGGGTCCCCGCCGCCGCGCGCCCGGACCAGCCCCTCGGGCGGGGCGACGACGACGATCCGGCCGGTACGCAGCCGGGCCGCGCCGCCGCGCAGGACGAGGACCCGCTGGCCGTCCCGCAGGGCCGGCATCATGCTGGGCCCGTTGATCCGCAGCCGCGAGAGGAAGCGGCGCAGCGCCGCCAGGAGCAGCAGCACGCCGGCCGCGCCGCCCAGGACCGCGTACCCGTACCCGCCCATGTCCGCCTCCACGTCCGCCTCGCTCCTCCTCAGGCCACCGGGTCGGGGACCGGGGCGTCCGCGCGGTAGCCGTCCGCCTGGAGCGTGAACAGCTCCGCGTACCGGCCGCCGCGTTCCATCAGCGCCGTGTGCGTCCCCTCCTCGACGACCCGGCCCTCGCCGAGGACGACGATCCGGCCGGCGTCGCGGACGGCGCTCAGCCGGTGCGAGACGAGCACGCCGGTCGCGCCGCCGCGCAGGGTGCGCAGGCTGTCGTGGATCTCCTTCTCCGCCTCCGCGTCGAGCCCGGCGCTGGGCTCGTCGAGGATCATCAGGTCGGCGTCGGCGCGCATGAACGCGCGGGCCACGGCGACCCGCTGCCACTCGCCGCCGGACAGCGACTGGCCGCCGGCGCCGGGGCCGCCCTGGTCGCCGTCGGGGACGAAGATCCGGCTGAGCAGGGTGGCGTATCCGGCGGGCAGCCGGGCGAGCCGGTCATGGACGCCGGCGGCGCGCGCCGCTCCGGCGACGGCGGCGGGGTCGCCGGCCCGGTCGAGCCGCCCGAGGCCGACGTTCTCGCCGGCGGTGAGGTCGTAGCGGCCGTAGTCCTGGAAGACGACGCCGAGCCGGCGGCGGTACGCGTCGGGCGGGAAGCGGCGGATGTCGGTGCCGTCCCACAGGATGCGGCCCTCGGTGGGGTCGTACAGCCGGCAGAGCAGCTTCACCAGGGTGCTCTTGCCGGCGCCGTTGAGGCCGACGAGCGCGGTGGCCTGGCCGGCGGTGAGCGTCAGGTCGACGCCGCGCAGCACCCACGGGCCGTCGTCGGCGTAGCGGAACCAGACGTTCTCGAAGGTGATCGCGGAGCGCAGCGGGCCGGGTTCCTCCGCGGGGCCCTCGGGCGCGGTCAGGTCGGGCGGGAGGTCGCGCAGGGCCCGGTACGAGACGAAGGTGAGCAGGGCCTGGTAGGCGTTGCTGCCGGTGCTCGCTAGCTGGCCGACGCCGGTCTGGATGGCGGCGGTGGCGGCGAGGAAGACGGAGACGTCGCCGACGGAGAGGGTGCCCGCGCCGACGGCCCGGACGACCCAGACGAGTCCGGCGCCGTAGACGGCGACGCCGAGCACGGCCGGCCCGACTCCCCTGACGAGGTTACGGAGTTCGGTGCGGCGCTCGGCTTCCGACGCGGCCAGCAGCTCGGCCCGCGCCCGGTCCTTGAAGTGGTCCTGGAGGCCGAAGAGGCGGATCTCCTTCACCGCGTCGGTGTCGGTGAGCAGGCTCGCGTAGAACATCTGGCGGCGGCTGCGGGCGACGATGTCCCGGATGACGGCGGCCCGGCGGCGGCCCGCGGTGAGCTGGGTCCGGAAGGTCGGCAGCGCCATGACGACGGTGAGCGCGCCGAGCAGCGGGTTGAGGAGGCAGACGGTGACGAGGAAGCCGAGGAAGGTCACGAGCGCCTGCACGCCGCCGACGACCGAGCCGATGAGCATGCCGGGGGCGGAGGAGCCGGCCTCCTGGGCGAGCCGGAGCTCGTCCTGGAAGGCCGGGTTCTCGAAGTACCGCAGTCCGGGGAGCCGGTTGACGCCCTCGAACAGCTCGTCCTGGACGCGGAGCTGGACCCGGCGGGCGTGCTGTTCGCGCAGGAAGTCGGTGACGGCCGGGACGAGCGCGATGCCGAGGCTGACCGCCACGAGGAGGACGGCGACGCGCACGAGGGCGTCGGCGGGCCGGTGCTGGGTGATGGCGTCGAACAGCTCGCGGACGAGGAGCGCGGCGGCGGCGGGCAGCAGGCCCGCGACGACGCTGCCCGCGAGATAGAGGAGGAGCGCGCCGCGCCCGGCCCGCCAGGCGAGCCCGGCGGCGGTCCGCCCGGCCGCCGCCACCTCCGCCCTCGGCTGCTTCACCGGGAGGCCGGGGCCGGGGCGGCGGGGGCCGGGGCGACGGAGGCCGGGGCTGCGGAGACCGGGGCGGCGGGGGCGACCTGGCCGCGGTCGCTGATCCGGCCCTCGGCGTCGACGTCGAGGTAGCTGGGCCAGCGGACGATGCCGAAGGAGGCGGAGGCGCCCCCGGAGCCGGCGGCCTCGGTGACGACGCGGGCCACCGGGTCGAGCAGGTCGATCATCCGCTGCCGTTCGGGGCCGCCGCCCTTGAGGAAGACGAGCACATGGTTCCGGCCACCCGGGAAGTCCTTCGCCATGCGGGCGAATTCCGGCGCCTGCTCGACGCAGGGCCCGCAGGTCGTGGAGAGGAATCCGATGACGGATCCGTTCGCGACGGAATTCCGGTCGATCTCCTCGCCGGAATGCGTACGGGTGTGGAATTCGGGGACGGGAGAACCGTCCGGGAGCTTGTTCTCCGGCGCGTCGGAGACGTATTCCCCGTCACCGGAATGCCCGGCGGCGGAGACGCGGCGGGCGAGCGCGAGCAGCAGGAAGAGATTGAAGACGGAGAGACAGCCGATCAGCACGACGGCGGCGATGAGCATGAAAGGGCCTCGCTTGGGTTCTCGGCGGGTTCAGGGGGCCCGCCGGCGGATTCCACGGGTGCCGTGATCAACGGGTGCCACGGGTTGCACGGGGGCCACGGGCGGCGCCGAAGACGTCGGCGAGCAGGTCCGTGGAGAGGACGAGCGCGCTCACGCAGACCGCGCCGAGCAGGCTGACGAACACCCCGGTGGCGTCGAGGGCGCCGGCCGCCGGGACGGGTCCCGGGCCGCCCGCGGCGAGGGCGGCGAGGAGCCCGGCGGCGGTGGCCGCGAGCAGGACGGCGTTGCGGACGAGGTGCGCGGGGCCGACCCGAGTGCGGGAGGCGCCGAAGCAGGAGCAGGAGGCGTCGATCCCCCGGCGGAGGACCGCGGCCAGGGCCGCGGTGAAGGCCGCGATCAGGCCGAAGGAGAGGGCGAACGCCCAGGTGGTGAGGGCGGGCACCCAGACGGCGGCGGCGAGGGCCACCTCCAGGACGGGCACCGCCGCGGCGACCGGTCCGGTCAGCCGGCGGGGCACCACGCGCATGTCCCGCACGGTCGCGCGGAACTCCCCGGGTGCGCGCGCCTTGCCCAGCGCGGAGGCGGCGAAGACGACGGCCACGAGGCACCGGACGGCGAGGAGCAGGGAGTCGGTCATGGGCGGTTCCTCCGTCGGACGGGTCCGGCCGGGCCCCGCCCCGGGCCGCGCGGGGCGGCACCGGGGCGGGGTTCACCGGCGGGGACTGCGCGCTGCTGCCGGAAGGGCCGTCAGCAGTCGCCCGGGTAGGACTTGGTGACGCAGGTGGGCGCCGCCGCGCAGTTCCAGGAACAGCAGACCTTCACGTAGAGCGTGGAGCCGGAGCACCAGCTGCTGCCGCCTGCGGGGCAGGCGCAGTACGCCTCGGCGCTCTCCTCGCGGAGAACGCGGCCGAGCACGCGGTCCGCCATGCCGACAATTGCCTTGACCATGGGATTCCCTCACAAAGTGGAGACGGATTTTCCGGGGTCGTGCAAACGTTCACGAGAACTCGCGGTCCGCAACCTACCCGCCGCTCGGAATAAATGTCTAGACCAGCTTCGATCTTCGTGTCCTGCATGTGAGAACACCGAGGTCAGAGGCGAAAAATCGCCCCTCCCCCGCCGACCGGGAACCGTCCGTCACCCCTCCGGAATCCCCGCCCCCATATGGACGGATCACCTCCGGAAGCACGTGCAGATGGCCGGAACCGTACGCTCGCCGCCCCGCGGAATCCGGCCCCGCCCGGCCCTTCCCGCCGTAGGCTCCGCACTCATGACGACCAAGCGCCACGACCGACACGACATCGCCGCGATCGCCGCCGACCTCGCCCCCACCGGAGTGCTGCGCGCCTCCATCAACCTGGGGAACCCGGTGCTCGCCCAGGGCACACCGGAGGAGCCCGCCGGCATCACGGTCGACCTCGCCCGCGAGATCGGCCGGCGGCTCGGACTCCCCGTGGAGACGCTCTGCTTCGACGCGGCCCGCAAGTCGTTCGAGGCGATGGCGGACGGCCGCGCCGACCTCTGCTTCCTCGCCGTGGACCCGGCCCGCGAGAAGGAGGTCGCCTTCACCGCCCCGTACGTCGTCATCGAGGGCGTGTACGCGGTCCCCCGGGACTCGCCGCTCACCACCGTCGAGGAGGTCGACGCCCCCGGCGTCCGGATCGGCGTCAAGCAGGGCTCGGCGTACGACCTCCACCTCACCCGCACCCTCGCCCACGCCACCGTCGTCCGCGGCGCGGAGGGCGTCGACACCTTCCGCTCGCTCGACCTGGAGGCCGGCGCGGGCATCCGCCAGCCGATGGCCGCCTATGTCGCCGCGCACCCCGAAGTGCGCCTGATCGACGGCCGGTTCATGGAGATCCGGCAGGCGGTCGGCACCACGGCCGGCCGGGCGCCGGAGACGGTCGCGTACCTCCGCTCGCTCGTCGAGGAGCTGAAGAGGAACGGCTTCGTCACCGACGCCCTGCGCCGCTCGGACCAGGACCCGGCCCTGGTCGCCCCCTGACACCGGCGGGAGGCCGGCGCCGGACCCCGTCAGGCCCCGCCAGGCCCCTCTCAGGAGCCCATCAGAAGCCCATCAGAAGCCCATCAGAAGCCCATCAGGAGCCCGTCAGGAGCCCGTCAGGACGCGAGCAGGGCCAGCAGCTCGGCCTCCCGCGCCGGGCTCAGGCCGGCCCGGCGCTCCCGGCCGAGGCCCTCCTCCCGCTCCCACGCCAGCGTGTCGGCGACCGTCTCGGCGGAGGGCCGCTGCCGCAGCCCGGCGGCGGCAGCGGCGGCGCCCGTACGCGCCTGGAAGCCGCCCCAGTCCTCGGCCACGATCCACAGCGGCAGCGACTCGGGCCCCATGAACTCCGCGACGCCCTGCTCCAGCAGCCACGCCGACGGCGCCGGCACGACCGGCCCGGTGTGCCCGGCCAGCTCCCGCGAGAGCGCGATCCACTCGCCCAGCGGCATGTTCGGGCCGACCGTGTCGAAGGTGCCCGTCCGCCCCTTCTCCGCCGAGTCGAGGATCCAGTCGACGAGGTCCCGCACGTCGATCACCCGCGTCGGCAGCAGCGGCTCGTCCGGCACCAGCATCGGCCCCTCGGGGTCCCGCGCGGCCCGCGCCGCCCAGTAGCCGGTCCGGCCGCTGATGTCGCCGGGCCCGCCGATGAGCCCCGCCCGGGCGACCAGCAGCCGGTCCCCGACGGCGGCGGCGGACGCCAGCTCGCAGGCCGCCTTGGCCTCGCCGTACAGCTCCCGCCCGACCTCGTCCCGGTCGGTCGGCGCCAGGAGCTCCGCCGACTCGTCGGCCCCGACCTCGGCCTGCGAGGCGTACACGTTCCCGGACGACACGTACGTCCAGTGCCGGGCCCGCCCGCCGAGCGCGTCGAGCGCCCCCCGGACGAACCCCGGCTGCCACGACACCTCGACCACGGCGTCCCACTCCCGGCCGAGCAGCGCGTCGTACGCCCCCGGCTCCCGCCGGTCCGCCGCCACGAGCACGGCCCCCTCCGCCACCTCCCCGCTCTCCCCGCGCGCCAGACACGTCACCGCGTGCCCCCGCGCCAGCGCCCGCCGCGCCACTTCGCGGCCCACCCATGCCGTCCCGCCCAGAACCAGAATCTCCATGGCCCCAGTCGACCACCGAACTCCGCGCCGCGCCGCAACAGTTCGCCGTCGGCGCACCGAGTGCGCCGACGGCGAACGAGAGGGCGGACAGACCGCTAGAACAGACCCTTGAACCCGTTCCAGCCGCTGCTGCCGACCAGCACCCGGGTGCCGTACGTACCGGCCCCGGTGGAGGCGTACCGCCACAGCTTCCCGGCCGTGTCCCGCGCCAGCAGATCGGCCCTGCCGTCCCCGGACAGGTCCCCGACCCCGACGAGCGCGGAGTACCCGCCCCAGCCACCACCGACCTTCACCCGGGCGGTCACGCCGCCGGTGGAGGTCCCGTAGTACCGCCACAGCACACCGGCGGAGTCGAGCCCGAGCAGATCCCCGCGCCCGTCCCCGTTCAGGTCACCGGCCCCGACGATCTTCTTGTACAGCTTCCAGTTGGTCCCGATCCGCACCCGCGCCTTGAGCGCGTGCGTCGCGGTCCCCCCGTAGAAGTACACATCCCCTCTGGACGCCTGCCGCGCGACGAGATCGGCGTACCCGTCCCCGTTCACGTCACCGGACGAGGTCAGCACGTCGTACCCACCCCAGCCCGAACCCACGAGCGTGTACGGCGACGACGCCGTCAGCACCTTTCCGCACCCGGGCCGGTACGCCCGCAACTGGTCACCCACCCGCGCGTACACATCCGCACACCGGTCACCGTTCAGGTCCCCGACCGGTACGAACAGCGAGGTCGTCGCGAACTTGTTCCCGACCCCGGCGATGCGCGCCGAAACGGCACCCGTCCCCGTACCCCGGTACAGCGACATCGCCCCGGCGGTGTCCATCACCAGCAGGTCACCGAAGCCGTCATCGCCTGCCATGTCCCGCCGGACCGCGGCGGCACCGGTGACGCCCACGGCCCCGGAGACGACCAGGTCGGCCCCGTGCCCGTCGGCCGGCTTCACCGTCAGCGTCCAGACGTAGACACCGTTGGCCACGTACTTCCCGGACGCGTCCTTCCCGTCCCACGACGGCGCCACGATGCCGCGCGCCTCACCGCCGGCCAGGGTCCGCACGACCTTGCCGCTGATCTTGTGCTTCAGCGAGAGGCTCCACGAGGCACCGGGCTTCGACAGCCACCAACGCGGCTTCCAGGCACCGGCCTTGATGTTCGCCGCGGGGGTGTCGGCGTCGATGGCGGCGAGCCGGCTGGTGACGCCGCCGAGACCCTCCACGCGGAACGACTGCCAGGGGTCGAGGAAGGCGACGCCTCCGCCGAAGCGGTCGACGGTCCACCTCCGGCCCTCGACGTCGTCGTACTGGGGGGAGAGTTCGCCCAGCTGCCGCCACTGCGACGTCCCGGAGCGCACGTCCTCCGTGTACAGGCTGGTGAAGCTGCCCGTCACGTCGTAGGCGAGGAACCCGTCGCCGAGCTGCGGCTCACTGGAGGACGGCAGATCGGCCCACACCGACTGGCGCTTCTCGCGATCGTGGACGACCACCTTTCGGCTGTTCGAGGCGCACGAGCGCATGATCCACTTGCCGACGACCTGCAGCGGGCCGAAGACACAGCTCGTGCCGAGGTCGGCGGTGGCGACTGTCGCACCCGTCCGCACGTCGACGGCGGAGACCGTGCCGTTCGTGCCGGATCCCGTCCACAGCTGGCCGCCCCACAGGGACTGGTTCAGGTTGGCCGAGTCGCGCAGCACAGTACCGGTCTCGATGTCCGCGACGATCGAGCGGTCGGTGGACCCCGCGGTGGCGTAGAAGTGCACGTACCGGCCGGAGGCCCGCACCATCTGGAACACCTGCAGCCCGCTCGCGTGCTTGACCAGCACGCTGCGCGTGGCGCCGCCACTGCCCGGGGTCGTCACGTGCACCGCGACAGCGCAGTCGCTGCAGCCCGGTCGGCCGACCTGCTCCAGAGTGACCAGGCGCCCGTCGCCGGTGTCCGTCCACGCGTCCGGATAGATGGCGCCGGCCAGGAGGTCCGGGCAGTTGGCGGCGGAGACCGTGGCGTCGCAGTTCCACCGGGCGGTCGCCGCGTGCGTCCCGGTGAGGGCGAGGTCGTAGCCCCGGAGCCGCAGCTCCGTGGCCGCGTCGGAGCCCTGTGCGACGAGCCGCCCGTGGGACAGGGTCACGTTCTCGCCCGGGTACGGCGCGCCGAGCGCGAAGACCCGCGTCACGGCCGGGGTGCCGTCCGTGGCCGGGGCGATGCGGTACGCGCCGGCCAGGCCGGCGGGCGTGCTGCCCACGGTGTACAGGTGCCCGTCCGTGCCGGGCATGACCGAGGACAACTGGTCGTCGACGGTGATGCCGAGGTCGCGGGGCGCGCCGCCGTCGAGGGGAACCGCCCAGAGGTCTGCCGGGATCTTGCCGTACTCCGTCATGGGCAGGTCGACCCGGTCGACGATCCACTCGCCCACGAGCCGCGGCGCTCCGCCGCTGTCCGCGATGTCCCGGGGGAGCGCGAGGCTCCGGCCAGGGGCGGCGGGGTCCGTGCGGGAGACGACGGACACCTCGGGCGTGCCGGCCGGTCCGGCGAGGACGATCCGGTCCTTGCCGAGCGCGGCGGACACGACGCCGCCCGCGAACGACGGCTTCGGCAGCGGGCTGATCGTGCCCTCCGCGAGCCCGAGCAGGCCGACGGTCCGTTCCTCGCCGGCGTCGTACGCGAGGATCGCGCTCGTACCGTCCTGGGCGAGGACCCGGGGCTCCGCGTCGGCTCCCGGCAGGAAGACCTCGCGGTCGGCGGGCGCGTTGTCGCCGTACCCCAGGAAGCGGAGGGTGACGCCACCGGTCCCCCGCACGGCCTGGACCAGCTGCTGCCGGCCCACGAGCGGAAACCATTCGTCGCCGCTGTCGTTGCTGACCGTCGTGGTGCGCCCGGTCGCGAAGTCGTGGACGACGGCGTCGCCGCCGTACGAGCCGGGGCAGACGAACACGTCGCCGTATCCGTACGGGGACGGGAATTCCGCCTCGCACGTCGGGGAGTGTGCGACGCGGCCGTCGGAGAGCCGCTTCCAGCGGGACTGCAGGCTGTTGCTGAGCTGCACACCGGTGCCGACGCCCAGGACGGAGGTGGACGGTGTGAGGTGCGGCGCGGTCGACGGGTCGATCGTCACGCTGTACGGCGCGGTGTCGGCCGCCATCGCGGCCGGGCCCGTGGTGGCCGCGAGGCCGGTGAGGGCCAGGGTCGCGCTCAGGGCGAGCGCGACGGTTCTTCGGACGGACAAGTAAGGGGTCCCCTCGTGCGGAACGTCGATGGCGACAGGCGCGCGGGGGACGCGGAACGGCGGCACGACGGCCGGGGACGTTCACGCGGGCGCTGGCCCGATGCCCCCCACCTGCCGGCTGGCGTGATCGTACAACTGGCCGAAACCCGACGGGAAGTGGAGGGTCCCCGTCCGGCGGCGCCCCGAAATGGGCGGGCCCCGTGGGGCCGGGCCGTCCTACCCTGCCGCCATGCGTATCCACAGGACGGCGTACGTGTGCCTGCCGTGCCGGGGCTCGTACAAGCAGGGGCGCGAGCACGGGCAGGAGCACCGGTGTCCCCGCTGCGGGGAGCCGATGACCGGGGTCGGGGCGGTGTTCCAGCCGCCGCGGCGGCGGGACGACGAGGGGTGGCGGGTGCTGGCAGTGCTGCTGCGAGCCGGGGTGCGCTTCGACTTCTCCTGCTGCCAGAACTGCTGCGGCCCCGGCTACCGGCCCCGGACGCTCGCCGAGGTGAAGGCGCGCGTCGCGTACGCCCGCCGGACCGGCGAACCGCTCGCCGAGGCCCTCGTCCGGCCCGTCGTCTGAGCGGGCCGGGAACGCGCCGAGGGCGGCACCCCCTGCTGGGGAGTGCCGCCCTCGGTTCGCGTTTCAGCGATGAACCACCGATCCGTCAGGATCAGAAGTCCATGTCACCGCCCGGCATGCCGCCGCCGGCCGGGGCCGCGGCCTTCTCCGGCTTGTCGGCGATGACGGCCTCGGTGGTGAGGAACAGCGCGGCGATCGACGCGGCGTTCTGCAGCGCGGAGCGCGTCACCTTGGCCGGGTCGATGATGCCCTCGGCGACCAGGTCGACGTACTCGCCGGTCGCGGCGTTGAGGCCGTGGCCCGGGGTCAGGTTGCGCACCTTCTCGACCACGACGCCGCCCTCGAGGCCGGCGTTGACCGCGATCTGCTTGATCGGGGCCTCCAGGGCGAGCTTGACGATCGCGGCACCGGTGGCCTCGTCGCCGTCCAGCTCCAGCTTCTCGAAGACGCTGGAGGCCTGGAGCAGGGCCACGCCACCGCCGGCGACGATGCCCTCCTCGACGGCCGCCTTGGCGTTGCGCACGGCGTCCTCGATGCGGTGCTTGCGCTCCTTGAGCTCGACCTCGGTCGCGGCACCGGCCTTGATGACCGCCACGCCGCCGGCGAGCTTCGCGAGGCGCTCCTGGAGCTTCTCGCGGTCGTAGTCGGAGTCGCTGTTCTCGATCTCGGCGCGGATCTGGTTCACGCGGCCCGCGACCTGCTCGCTGTCACCGGCACCGTCGACGATGGTGGTCTCGTCCTTGGTGATGACGACCTTGCGGGCGCGGCCCAGCAGGTCGAGACCGGCCGACTCGAGCTTGAGGCCGACCTCCTCGGAGATGACCGTGCCGCCGGTGAGGATGGCGATGTCCTGGAGCATGGCCTTGCGGCGGTCGCCGAAGCCCGGGGCCTTGACGGCGACGGACTTGAAGGTGCCGCGGATCTTGTTGACGACCAGGGTCGACAGGGCCTCGCCCTCGACGTCCTCGGCGATGATCAGCAGCGGCTTGCCCGACTGCATGACCTTCTCCAGGAGCGGGAGGAGGTCCTTCACGGAGGAGATCTTGGAGTTGACGATGAGGATGTACGGGTCCTCGAGCGCGGCCTCCATGCGCTCCATGTCGGTCGCGAAGTACGCCGAGATGTAGCCCTTGTCGAAGCGCATGCCCTCGGTGAGCTCGAGCTCCAGACCGAAGGTCTGCGACTCCTCGACGGTGATGACGCCTTCCTTGCCGACCTTGTCCATGGCCTCGGCGATGAGCTCGCCGATCTGGGTGTCGGCGGCGGAGATGGAGGCGGTGGAGGCGATCTGCTCCTTCGTCTCGACCTCCTTCGCCTGGTCGAGCAGGGCGCCGGAGACGGCCTCGACGGCCTTCTCGATGCCGCGCTTGAGGGCCATCGGGTTGGCGCCGGCGGCGACGTTGCGGAGGCCCTCGCGGACGAGCGCCTGGGCGAGGACGGTGGCGGTGGTCGTGCCGTCGCCGGCGACGTCGTCCGTCTTCTTGGCGACTTCCTTGACCAGCTCGGCGCCGATCTTCTCGTACGGGTCCTCGAGCTCGATCTCCTTGGCGATGGAGACACCATCGTTGGTGATCGTGGGGGCGCCCCACTTCTTCTCGAGGACGACGTTGCGGCCCTTGGGGCCGAGGGTGACCTTGACGGCGTCAGCGAGCTGGTTCATGCCGCGCTCGAGACCGCGCCGGGCCTCCTCGTCGAACGCGATGATCTTGGCCATGTGAAGTGGTCCTCCCGGACATGGGGTGGATAACGCTCCAGGAACGCGCCGACGCCCGCGACGGACGGCCTCCGCGCTCCGCGTGGTTCCTTGCCCCACCCGGGTCGGCGGCCTCGTCTGCTCGATCCTCGTAGCACTCTCACCTTCCGAGTGCTAACGCCAATGATTAGCACTCGCCCTAGGAGAGTGCAAGCGACTCTCGTGGATCGGGCAGGTCCACGCCGCCCCCTCCCGCCGCGCGGGCCCGCCGCGCCCCCGGACCGCCCCGCCGCACCGGTCCGGGAACGCGCGAGGGGCCCGCATCCGTGGTGGATGCGGGCCCCTCGACGACGAGACGCCGGTGGCCGATCGCGCCGTGCCTCAGGCGGTGACCTTGACCATGTCCGCCTGCGGACCCTTCTGGCCCTGCGAGATCTCGAACTCGACTCGCTGGCCCTCTTCGAGGCTGCGGTACCCATCCATCTGGATGGCGCTGTAGTGGACGAAAACATCCGCACCACCGTCGACCGCGATGAAGCCGTAGCCCTTCTCCGCGTTGAACCACTTGACGGTGCCCTGAGCCATGCCTAACTCCCCTATTACGTACTGGCCCTTGAGCGGACCCGCACTTCGCGGACCCGGGTCAGAACCTGCGCCGGAACGCGTCGACCGCCGCTGAATGTATCTGTCCAACTGCCCTCTGCAACAGGGCAATCGACCGGGAATTCTGAAGGGCGCGGAAAGGGGGATCGGGAAGAAATCCTCGAATTGCGGGGCAAGTCGGGCCGGGCAAAGGGCACATAAGGGGCAGAGTGCGCGCGCTTTTCGGCCGCTTGTTGTCGCATTCTTGTCAGGTCCTGGTCCGCACTCATATGCGTCCGGCATGAGCGGCGGAGGGGACTTCCCCAACTCTACCGCGCTCAACCATGCAGAATTGCCCCCTCCGCTTTCTCTCGCGGAGGGGGCAATTCAGTACCGCCGGGTAACGGCGAAGGGGTCGGCCGAACGGCCCGCGGCGGGGGTCAGCAGCCGCCGGCGACGGCCGGGATGATCGAGACGCCCGCGCCGTCCGGCGTGGCGGTCTCCAGGCCCTGCTCGAAGCGCACGTCGTCGTCGTTCACGTAGACGTTCACGAAGCGGCGCAGCTTGCCCTGGTCGTCCAGGACGCGGGCGGCGATGCCGGTGTGGTTCTTCTCCAGGTCGGCGATGACCTCGGCGAGGGTCGCGCCCTCGGCGGGGACCTCGGACCGCCCGCCGGTGTAGGTGCGGAGGATGGTGGGGATGCGGACGTTCACGGCCATGGCGGTCGTCGTACCTCTCTGAGTCAGTGGGCCAGGCCCGCGTCGCGGAACGCGTCCAGGCTCGGGCGGATGGTGGCGGTCGCCTGAGAACTGTCGGCCACGGCGTCCAGGGTCTTGAGCCCGTCGCCGGTGTTGAGGACGACGGTGGTGAGGTTCGGGTCGATCACGCCGGCCTCGACGAGCTTGCGGGTCACGCCGACGGTCACGCCGCCCGCCGTCTCCGCGAAGACGCCCTCGGTCCGGGCGAGCAGCTTGATGGCGTCCACGACCTGCTCGTCGGTGACGTCCTCCACGGCGCCGCCGGTGCGGCGGGCGATGTCGAGGACGTACGGGCCGTCCGCCGGATTGCCGATGGCGAGGGACTTGGCGATGGTGTTCGGCTTCTGCGGGCGGACCACGTCGTGGCCGGCCTTGAAGGCGGCGGACACCGGGGAGCAGCCCTCGGCCTGGGCGCCGAAGATCTTGTACGGCTTGTCCTCGACCAGGCCCAGCTTGATGAGCTCCTGGAGCCCCTTGTCGATCTTCGTCAGCTGGGAGCCGGACGCGATCGGGATGACGAGCTGGTCGGGGATGACCCAGCCGAGCTGCTCGCAGATCTCGTACGCGAGCGTCTTGGAGCCCTCGCCGTAGTACGGGCGGAGGTTGACGTTGACGAAGCCCCAGCCCTCGCCGAGCGGGTCGCCGATGAGCTCCGAGCAGAAGCGGTTGACGTCGTCGTAGTTGCCCTCGATGGCGACGAGGTCACCGCCGTAGACGCCGGCCATGACGACCTTGCCCTGCTCCAGGTCGTGCGGGATGAAGACGCAGGAGCGGAAGCCGGCGCGGGCGGCGGCGGCGCCGACGGCGCCGGCCAGGTTGCCGGTGGAGGAGCAGGAGAGGGTGGTGAAGCCGAAGGCGCGGGCGGCCTCCAGGGCCTGGGCGACGACCCGGTCCTTGAAGGAGTGGGTCGGGTTGCCGGAGTCGTCCTTGACGAACAGCTTGCCGGGGGCGACGCCGAGTTCGCGGGCGAGGTTGTCGGCCTTGACGAGCGGGGTCCAGCCGGGGTTCAGGTTCGGCTTCTCGGCGACGTCGGCGGGGACGGGCAGCAGGGGCGCGTACCGCCAGATGTTCGCGGGTCCGGCCTCGATCCGCTTCCGCAGCTCCTCGGGGTCGCCGGTGGGCAGGTCATAGGCCACTTCGAGGGGGCCGAAACACAGCTCGCAGGCGAAGATCGGGCCGAGGGGGAAGACCTCGCCGCACTCGCGGCAGGAAAGTCCGGACGCGGGACCGAGGTCGACGGCGGGGGCGGCGTTGTCGGCAGCGGCGTTGGCGGGTGCGACGGTCTGTACAGCCATGGAGGCGAGGCCCTTTCTCCTCATCTTCCTCATGGCGCATTTCGCCATGAGACGGATTTGGCACCTTCCCTAGCCGGGGGCCTCGCGGACGCAAGACAAACCGACTGGAGGGTTGCCGGGGCTTCAACGGGCCGTATCCCTCTGCCCCTCTGGATGAGCGGTATTCGATTGTGAGACGCGGGCGGGACCCCGACATGCACCGGGCCTCCGCGTTGTTCAAGACTGTAACCGAAGGCTTCGAAGGTGGAGACGGTCGTCCGATCCGCGAGATGGAGATCACGTTGCTGGAAGAAGTGGAGCGCTGGCTGACCCGGCGGTCCTGGTCCGTGTCCGACCGCCCCCTGGAACGGGTGCTCGCCGCCAAGCGCGGGACGACGGTCAGTGTGGTGCTGCCCGCGCTGAACGAGGAGGCGACCGTCGGGGACATCGTCCGCGTGATCCGGCGCGAGCTGATGACCGAGGCGGTGCCGCTGGTCGACGAGCTGGTGGTGGTCGACTCGGGCTCCACCGACCGCACGGCCGAGGTCGCGGCGGCGGCCGGGGCGCGGGTCGTCGCGCGGGACGCGATCCTCCCCGGGATACCGGCCGTCCCCGGCAAGGGCGAGGTCCTGTGGCGGTCACTGATGGTGACGAGCGGGGACGTGGTCTGCTTCGTGGACGCGGACCTGCGGGACTTCTCGGCGGACTTCGTCACGGGGATCGTCGGACCGCTGCTCACCGACCCCGACGTGGACTTCGTGAAGGCCATGTACGACCGCCCGTTCGGCGACACCCCTGGTCAGGGCGGCCGGGTGACGGAGCTGGTGGCGCGCCCGCTGCTGAATCTGCACTGGCCGCGGCTGGCCGGCTTCGTCCAGCCGCTGGGCGGCGAGTACGCGGCGCGCCGCTCGCTGCTGGAACGGCTCCCCTTCCCCGTCGGTTACGGAGTGGAGCTGGGCCTGCTGGTGGACGCGCTGCACACGGTGGGCCTCGACGCGCTCGCGCAGGTCGACGTGGGCGTGCGCAAGCACCGGCACCAGGACGGGCAGGCGCTCGGCCGGATGGCGGCGGCGATCTACCGCACGGCGCAGCTGCGGCTCTCGCGCGGCCACCTCGTCCGCCCGGTGCTCACCCAGTTCGAGCGCGGCGCGCACGGTTTCGAGCCGCGGACGTACGCGGTGGACACGGAGGAGCGCCCGCCGATGGCCGAGATCGCGGAGTACGCGCACCGCCGCGTGGCGTAACGTCCGCAGATCGTCGGTTTTGCCTACATTGCCCTTTTATGCGCTTCGTACGATCTCACGCCGTCCGGGTGCTCGCGGCCGGCCTCCTCGCCGCGACCGCCCTCCCGCTCGCGGCGGCCGGACCGGCCGCCGCCGCCGACGTCGTCGTCGAACCCTTCGGGCAGCGGTACCAGAAGGAGTCCGACGCCCCCGCCGGGCTCGCGTTCCCGGTGCCGGTGCCGGAGCCGCGGGTCACCGGGACGGCGAGCCCGCGCACGGTGCGGCCGGCCCCGGCGCCGTCCGCGCCGGCCCCGGCACCCTCGCCCCCCGCGCCGATGGCCGCGACCGGCCGCGGCGGGGAGCGGCTGTGGCTGCTCGGCGCGCTGGCGGTCGTCCTCGCGGGCACGGGCCTGGTCGCCAGGGCGGCGATGCGCGGCCGGGGCGACTGACCTGCGGCGCGACGCTCCGTGGCCGGATCGGCGCGTCTCGTATACGTACGTTTGAGCGTTTCCGGGACGGGCTAGGTTCGCCACATGGTTTCCGTACTCGTCGCATCCAACCGCGGGCCCGTCTCGTACACGCTCGGAGACGACGGCACGCTCTCCTCCCGCCGGGGCGGGGGCGGCCTCGTCTCCGGGCTCAGCGCCGTGGACTCCGAGGACAGCCTCTGGGTCTGCGCGGCGCTCGGCGACGGCGACCGCGAGGCCGTCCGGCGCGGCGTCGCGGAGCCCGGGGTGCGGATGCTGGACATCGACCCGGAGGTGTACGCCGACGCGTACAACGGCGTGGCGAACGCGACGCTCTGGTTCCTCCACCACCACCTGTACGACATCCCGCGCGAGCCCGTCTTCGACGCGGAGTTCCGCCGCCGCTGGGAGGCGTACCGCGCCTACAACCGCGCGTTCGCGGAGGCGCTGGCCGCCGAGGCCGGCGACGGCGCGGCGGTCCTGGTGCAGGACTACCACCTGGCACTGGTCCCCGGGATGCTCCGCGCGCTCCGCCCCGACCTCAGGATCGGCCACTTCACGCACACCCCGTGGGCGTCGGCGGAGTACCTGGCGATGGTGCCGGACGACATCGTCGAGGAGCTGCTGCGGGGCATGCTGGGCGCCGACGAGCTCGGCTTCCACACGGAGGAGTGGGCGGAGCACTTCCGCGCCTGCTGCGCCCGGCTGGGCGGGTCCGGCACGGACGGCACCCGGATCCGGGTGTACGCGCTCGGCGTCGACGGCGACGACCTGCGGGCCCTCGCCCACCGCCCCCAGGTCGACGAGCGGCTGGCCCGCCTCCGCGAGGAGACCGGCGGCCGGAAGACGATCGTCCGCGTCGACCGCACCGAACTGTCCAAGAACATCCTGCGCGGCCTGCTCGCGTACCGCGAACTGCTCACCGCGCACCCCGAGTGGCGCGGCGAGGTCGTCCACCTGGCGTCCGCGTACCCCTCCCGGCAGGACCTGGAGTCGTACCGCGCGTACACCGCGTCCGTCGTGGAGCTGGCCGAGGAGATCAACGCCGAGTTCGGCACCGCCGACTGGCAGCCGGTCCTGGTCTCCGTCGAGGACGACTTCACCCGCTCCCTCGCCGCGTACCGCCTCGCCGACGTGGCCCTGGTGAACCCGGTCCGCGACGGCATGAACCTGGTCGCGAAGGAGATACCGGTGGTCTCCGACGCCGGCTGCGCCCTGGTCCTGTCGCGGGGCGCCGGCGCCTACCGGGAGCTGCGCGAGCACGCGCTCACGGTGAACCCGTACGACGTCTCCGGCACCGCCGAGGCGCTGCACCGGGCGCTGACGATGCCGCCGGACGAGCGGGCCGCGCGCACCGCCCGGCTCGCGGAGGCGGCCACGGCCCTGCCGCCGCGGCGCTGGTTCCTCGACCAGCTGGACGCCCTCCGCAAACCGTCCTGACCGCCCTAACCGCCCTGCCCGGAGTCCTGCCCCTGCCCGCCGGACGCCTCCCGCCGCTCCCGGCCCCAGGCCGCGAGCGGTTCCAGGGCGTCGTTGAGGCGGAGGCCGTCCTTGGTGAGGCCGTACTCGACGCGCGGCGGCACCTCGTCGTACGAGACGCGGCGGACGATCCCGTCCGCCTCCATCTCCCGCAGGTGCGAGGCCAGGACCTTCTCCGTGATGCCCGGCACCATCCGCCGCAGCTCGCCGAAGCGCCGCTCGGGACCCTCGTGGAGCGCCCACAGGATGAGCACCTTCCACTTGCCGCCGATGACCTCCATGGCGGTGTCGATGCCGCAGACGTGCCCGTCGTCGTCCTCGGGCCGGTTCACCGTCGCCATCCGTCCACCCTCCTGACCTGCTCGCTCACCTCAGGGTAACCACCCACTCCCAAGTGCGTACTTGAGCGGCCCGCGGCCCTGGCAGAGCCTTGGGGACATGACAGCGACCGCGCACGCCAAGACCCCCGTCACCCTCCTCGGCCTCGGTGCCATGGGCACCGCCCTCGCCCACGCCTGGCTCGCCGCCGGCCACCCCCTCACCGTCTGGAACCGCACCGCCGCCCGCGCCGAACCGCTCGCCGCGGAGGGCGCGACGGTCGCCGCCACCGCCGCCGACGCGATCGCGGCGAACGGCCTGGTGATCGTCTGCCTGCTGGACGACGCCTCGGTCGGGGCCGCCCTCGACACCGCCGACCTCACCGGCAAGGACGTCGTCAACCTCACGACCACGACCCCCGCCGAGGCCCGCGCCCGCGCCACCTGGGCCACCGCCCGCGGCGCCCGCTACGTGGACGGCGGCATCATGGCCGTCCCGCCGATGGTCGGCGTCCCGCAGGCCGGCGGCTACGCCTTCTACAGCGGCGCCCGGGACCTCTTCGAGACCCACGAGGCCACCCTCGCCGTCCCCCTCGGCACCCGGTTCGTCGGCACCGACCCGGGCCACGCGGCCCTCCACGACGTGGCCCTGCTCAGCGCCATGTACGGCATGTTCTCCGGCGTCGCCCACGCCTTCGCGCTGATCCGCAAGGAGGACGTCGACCCGGCCTCCCTCGCCCCGCTGCTCACCGAATGGCTCACGGCCATGGCCGGCCCGCACATCACCCAGACCGCCGACCAGCTGACGAGCGGCGACTACACGACCAACGTGGTGAGCAACCTCGGCATGCAGACCGCGGGCACCCCCACCTTCCTCACCACCGCCGCCGACCAGGGCGTCAGCCCCGAACTCCTCACCCCCTACTTCGCCCTGATGCGCCGCCGCCTCGCCGAGGGCGACCCGTCGGAGGACCTGACGGGCGTGGTGGACCTGCTGCTGCGGTGACGCGGTGAGGGTCTGGGACGCGGTGAGGGCGTGCCTTCAGTCCTCCCCCCGTACCGCCCTCGCCAGGTCCGCCAGGAGTGCGACCACCCCGGCCGGGCCGTCCACCGCCAGGTCGGCGCGGTCGGCGAGTTCGGGGACCTCCGTCGAGCCGGAGCAGACGAGGAGGCCGGGGAGGCCGTCGCCGCGCAGCTTCTCCACGGCGGCGAAGGCGGGCAGGTCGCCCAGGTCGTCCCCGGCGTACAGCACGGAGCCGGCGTCCTTCTCGCGTACGAACCCCGCCAGCGCCACGCCCTTGTCCATGCCCGGGGGCCGCAGCTCCAGGACCAGGCGGCCGGGCTCCAGGACGAGGCCGTGTGCGGCGGCCAGTCCGGCGAGCGGGTCCTTGAGGGCGTCGAAGGCGCCCTGCGGGTCCTGGGCGCGGCGGGTGTGGACGGCGACGGCGCGGCCCTTCTCCTCGATCCAGACGCCGGGCCAGGCGCCGTGCCGGTCGAGGAAGCCGGGGAGTTCGGCGCGGACGGCGGCGACGCCGGGGTGGGGGGCGGCGGCGGTGACGGCGCCGGTGGCGGCGTCCCAGCGTTCGGCGCCGTAGTGGCCGAGGACGGTGAGGTGGTCGAGGCCCGGTACGCCGGCGAGCCCGCCGTGCCGGACGGCGACTCCGGCGGGGCGGCCGGTCACGACGACGACGGCGGCGACGTGCGGGGCGAGGGCGGCGAGCGCGGGGACGGCGCCGGGGTGGGCGCGGGCCTGCTCGGGGTCGGGGACGATCTCGGCGAGCGTCCCGTCGAAGTCGAGGGCGACGACGGCCTCGGACGGACGCGCGAGCAGTGCGTCCAGGCCGTCGCGGCCGGCGGGTGTGGCCGGGTGCGGAAGGCTGCTGACCATACGGTCGACCCTACCCACGCGGGCCGCCGCCGTCAGCGTGACAAGGCTCCTGGTTTGGTCTCCGGCGGCGTCATCGGCGGCGCCGCTTCTCCTCGCGGACCCGGCGCAGCCGGTTGACGGTGACCGGGTCGTGGGCGAGGGCGCGCGGGTCGTCGAGGAGCGCGTTGAGCAGCTGGTAGTAGCGGGTCGGGGAGAGGCCGAGGCCCTCGCGGACGGCCCGCTCCTTGGCGCCGGGGCCGGGCCAGGAGCGGCGTTCGACGGCGAGCACGGCCCGCTCCCGCTCCCCCAGTCCGGAGGGGTCGCTCCCGGGCTCCCGCGGCTCTTCGCTCATGCGTCCAGCCTAGAGAACCGGGAGCGCTACTCCGCCGCCTCCGCCGTGGTCGCCGTGCGGGCGATGGCGCCGAGGACGTCGGCGGGGCGGCCCGCCGGGGTGACGGCCTTGCCGATCTCGGCCTTGATGGTCTCGCTGACCTTGGCCCACGAGGTCTTGCCGACCGGCGGGAGCTGGGCGGTGGGCAGCGCCTTCAGGAACTGGCGCAGGCCCGCGTGCTCGGCGTCGGTCTCCATGCGGGTGGAGGCGGAGACGGTGACGGGCAGCAGGTCGTTGTCGCCGGCGAACTTCAGCACGTTCTCGTCGCTGAAGACGAAGTCGAGGAACGTGCCTATCTCCTGGCGGTGGCCGTTCTGCTTGAAGCCCATGATCCAGTCGGCGACGCCCATGGTGGCCTTGGCGGGGCCGTCGATGCCGGGCAGCGGCGCCTGGCCGACCTTGACGCCCTGCCTGGCGGCCTCCTGGAGCAGCGACGGGTGGCCGTTGAGCATGCCGACCTCACCGCGCGCGAAGGCGGCGAAGGCGGCCTTGCGGTTGAGCTTGCCGGGGGCGACGGGGCCGGTGAGGCCCTGGCCGACGAGTTCGTCCTTCAGCCAGGTGAAGGTCTGGACGTTGGCCTCGGCGTCGACGGCGTACCGGCCGGAGTCGTCGGTCCAGCCGCCGCCGGCGGCGAGCAGCCACATCAGGGACTCGGCCTGGGCCTCCTCGGGGCCGAGGGGGAGGGCGAAGGGGGTGCGGACCCCGGCCTCCTTCAGCTTGGCCGCGGTCTCGGCGAGGTCGTCCCAGGTGGTGGGGGGTTCGACGCCGGCCTTGTCGAAGAGGGCGGTGTTGTAGAAGAGCGGGCGGGTGGAGGCGACGAACGGCAGTCCGTACTGGATGCGGTCGTGCTGGCCGGCCTCGGCGAGCGCGGGGACGAAGTTGGCCTGCACGGGGATGGTGAGGAGTTCGTCGGCGGAGTAGAGCTGGCCGGCGGCGGCGTAGTCGGCGTAGGCGCCGATCTGGGCGACGTCGGGGGCCTGGCCGGCCTTCACCATCTCGGCGACCTTGCGGTCGACGTCGTCCCAGGACTCGATCTGCACCTGGACCTTGATGCCGGGGTGGGCGGCCTGGAAGGCGGTGACGACGCCGTCCCAGTACTTCTGCGTGGTGTTGCCGCCGGTGAGGTCGTAGTCGGCGGCGACCAGGCGCAGGGTCACGTCGCCGCCGTCCCCGCCGAGGGTGCCGCAGCCGGCGACCGTGGCGGTCAGGCCGAGGGCGGCGGCGGCCGCGGTCAGTCCAAGGAATCGTCGCCGCTCCACGGCTTCATCCACCTTTTGCTCGTCGTTGAGCAGCAGTGAGCTGCATGTTCGTCCGGGGCGGGACCACAGGTCCCGGCCACCCCAGGGAAAGAGGTCTACACCAGTGGGGTATCCCTTCCGCAACTCCGGGGGGACCTTCGCCACAAACCCCCCACACCATGGGCCTCGAATTTGTATCCGAGCGCAACAATCCTCGGCAGTGGACTAGACCTTTAGGGCGGTCTCGCGCGAGACTGTCCCCCGTGAGACACGTCATCGCCCTGGATGTGGGCGGCACCGGCATGAAGGCCGCCCTCGTCGGGGCGGACGGCACCCTGCTCCACGAGGCCCGCCGCGCCACCGGGCGCCGCCGCGGCCCCGACGCCGTGGTCGAGACCATCCTCGGCTTCGCCGCGGAGCTCCAGGCCGTCGGCCGGGAGCGGTTCGGCGAGGACGCCGCGGCGGCCGGCGTCGCCGTCCCCGGCATCGTCGACGCCGAGAACGGCATCGCCGTCTACGCCGCCAACCTCGGCTGGCGCGACGTCCCCCTGCGCGCGCTCCTCAGCGCCCGGCTCGGCGGCCTCCCCGTCGCCCTCGGCCACGACGTGCGCACCGGCGGCCTCGCCGAGGGCCGCATCGGCGCCGGGAACGGCGCCGACCGCTTCCTCTTCGTCCCCCTCGGCACCGGCATCGCCGGCGCCATCGGCATCGGCGACCGCATCGAGGCCGGCGCCCACGGCTACGCCGGCGAGATCGGCCACGTCGTCGTCCGCCCCGGCGGCACCGCCTGCGGCTGCGGCCAGCGCGGCTGCCTGGAGCGGTACGCCTCCGCCTCCGCCGTCTCCCAGGCGTGGGCCGAGGCGTCCGGCGACCCCGACGCGGACGCCGCCGACTGCGCCAAGGCGGTCGAGTCCGGCGACCTCGTGGCCGTACGGGTCTGGCAGGAGGCGGTGGACGCCCTCGCCGACGGCCTGGTCACCGCCCTCACCCTGCTGGACCCCCGCACGCTCGTCATCGGTGGCGGACTGGCCGAGGCCGGGGAAACCTTGTTCACACCCCTGCGGGCCGCGGTGGAGGCACGTGTGACCTTCCAGAAGCTGCCCGCCATCGTCCCGGCGGCCCTCGGGGACACCGCCGGATGCCTGGGCGCGGGCCTCCTCGCCTGGGACCTGCTCGCCGACCAGCACCCCACCGACCCGGAGGTCTCCGCCTGATGTCCGATCACAAGGTTCTCTCCGGCGCACGTGTCGTGCTGCCCACCGGGATCGTCGAGAACGGACGCGTGATCGTCGACGGCGGCAGGATCGCCGGCTCCGCCCCCGAGGGCGCCCCGGTGCTCGACCTCACCGGCCACTGGCTGGTCCCCGGCTTCGTCGACATGCACAACCACGGCGGCGGCGGCGCCTCCTTCACCTCCGGCACCGTCGACGACGTCCTCAGGGGCGTCCACACCCACCGGCTGCACGGCACCACCACCGTCGTCGCGTCCTTCGTCACCGGCGACATGGAGTTCCTGACCGCGCGGGCCGGCCTGCTGTCCGAACTCGCCGAACAGGGCGAGATCGCCGGCCTGCACTTCGAGGGCCCGTTCATCAGCCCCTGCCGCAAGGGCGCCCACGACGAGACCCTGCTGCGCGACCCGCACCCGGCCGACGTCCTCAAGCTGATCGACGCCGCCCGCGGGCAGGCCAAGATGGTCACCCTCGCGACCGAACTGCCCGGCGGCATCGACTCCGTACGCCTGCTGGCCGAGCACGGCGTCATCGCCGCCATCGGCCACACCGACGCCAGCTACGAGCAGACCGTCGAGGCCATCGACGCCGGCGCCACCGTCGCCACCCACCTCTACAACGCGATGCCCGGCCTCGGCCACCGCGCGCCCGGCCCGATCGCCGCGCTCCTGGAGGACGAGCGGATCACCGTCGAGCTCATCAACGACGGCACCCACCTCCACCCGGCCGCCCTGGAACTCGCCTTCCACCACGCCGGCCCCGAGCGCGTCGCCTTCATCACCGACGCCATGGACGCGGCCGGCTTCGGCGACGGGCGCTACATGCTGGGCCCGCTGGAGGTCGAGGTGAAGGACAGCGTGGCCCGCCTCGTCGAGGGCGGCTCCATCGCCGGCTCCACCCTCACCCTGGACCGCGCCTTCAAGCGCGCCGCCACGATCGACCGGCTGCCCGTCGAGTCCGTCGTCCAGGCCCTCTCCGCCAACCCGGCGCGCCTCCTCGGCGTCTACGACCGGGTCGGCTCCCTGGAGCCCGGCAAGGACGCCGACCTCGTCGTCCTGGACGACGCCTTCGACGTCAAGGGCGTCATGCGCAAGGGCGAGTGGATCGTCGCCCCGCAGGGCGTCACCGCGCGGGTGCCGCAGACCGCCTGACCGGCCGGCACCCCTGACATCCCGCCTGATCAGGGCGGAAACGGGACGGCGAGCGGCCCGGGGTCTGGGCCGATCGCCGTTCCTTTGGCATGATCGCGCTGTCTCCACAGGTCTTACCGGAAGTACGGGGGGTGGACAGGTGATTGTCACGGTCACCCTCAACACGGCGCTGGACCTCACCTACGAGGTGCCGGCGCTCGTCCCGCACACCAGCCACCGCGTCGCCCGCAGCGCCGAGCGGCCCGGCGGCAAGGGCGTCAACGTCGCCCGGGTGCTCGCCGCGCTCGGCCACGACACGGTCGTCACCGGCTTCGCCGGCGGACCCACCGGCGACCGGCTCCGCGAGCTGCTGGCCCCGGTCCCCCGGCTGACCGACGCGCTCGTCGCCACCGAGGCGGCCACCCGCCGCACGGTCGCCGTCGTGGACACCGGCGCCGGCGACACCACCCAGTTCAACGAGGCCGGCGCCGCCGTCACCCCCGAGGAGTGGGCGGCCCTCCGCTCCCGCTACGCGGAGCTCCTGCCCGGGGCCGCGGCCGTCGCCCTCTGCGGCAGCCTCCCGCCGGGCGTGCACGTGGGCGCCTACGCGGACCTGGTCCGTACGGCCCGGGCGGCCGGCGTCCCGGTCCTCCTCGACACCTCCGGCGAACCGCTCCGCCGCGGCATCGCCGCCCGCCCCGACCTGGTGAAGCCCAACGCCGACGAGCTGGCCGGCCTCACCGGCTCCCGCGACCCGCACCGCGCCACCCTGGACGCCCGCCGCCGCGGCGCCCACGCGGTCGTCGCCTCCCTGGGCCCCGACGGCCTGCTCGCCGCCACCCCGGACGGCCTCTGGCACGCGGCACCGCCCGCGCGGGTCCACGGCAACCCCACGGGCGCGGGCGACTCGGTCGTCGCCGCGCTCCTGGCCGGCCTGGTCGCGGAAACCCCCTGGCCGGAGCGCCTGGCCCACGCGACGGCCCTCTCGGCCGCGACGGTCGCCGCCCCGGTGGCCGGCGAGTACGACCCCCAGGTCCTCGCCGACCTCCTCCCGAAGATCCGCGTCACGGAGTCTTCGGCGGTGTGACCCGCGGGCCCCCGCCGCCGGGGGTCACTGACCGGCCTTGCCCGCTTCCAGGTAGACCTGGTCGATGATCGCCTCGCAGGAGTTGCCCTGCTCGCAGGAGATCTTGAGGGAGTTGCTGCCCTTGTCGAGGGTGGCGTAGCCGTAGGTGGTGGTCCACCCCTTCTCCCAGTCGCCCTCCGGGGCGAGGGCGTAGTTCTTCATGTTGATCTTGTACGGCGGGCGGCCGTTCACGGTCAGCATGGCGTCCGCGTCCTTGCCCGGGACGCTGTACACGATCTTGAGCGTGTAGTCGCCCGCCTCGGGGACGTCCACGGTCCAGCTCGCGGAGCCGCCGACGCCGTTGAGCGACACGTAGGCGCCGCCCGGGCCCTTCGCGCCCTTGATGTCCTTGCCGACGGTGGCGGCGCCGCCCAGCGTGAGCGTCGCCGCGTCCTGCTTCGGCAGCGGGGCCTGGGTCGGCTCGGTGGACGGTTCCTCCGAGGCGGTGGGCTCCTGGCTGGGGGTGGCCGGGGCCGAGGCGGTCGGCGTGGTGCCCGCCGACTCGTCCTTCTTGTCGTTCTGGTTGCCGATGATCGCCGCGGTGATACCGCCGATCACGACCGCGACGACCGCGACCGCGCCGATCAGCAGGCCCTTGGTGTTGGGGCCGCGGCCACCGCCGCGCGGGCCCTGCGGGGGCGGGGTGTGGCGGGGCGGCTGGCCGCCGCCGTAGGTCTCGGGCGCCGCGTACTGCGGATGCGGCTGGCCGTACGGCGCCTGCTGCTGCGGCGGCACGTACGGCTGGGCCGGCTGCTGCCCGTACTGGCGCTCGCCGACCGTCCTGACCTGGTTGTAAGAGGTGCGCGGGACGCCCGGCTGGGCCTGCGCCGGGCCGGGGTAGCCGTAGCCGCCGCCCTGCGGGGCGCGGCCGGCCGCTGCCTGTCCGTCCGCGTACAGGTAGCCGAACGGATCGTCGTCCTCGGGCTTGTTCGCGCCGTCGTTACCGGCAGCCATCCGGGTCAT
Source organism: Streptomyces sp. NPDC057854 (assembly GCF_042797055.1). Classification (NCBI taxonomy): domain Bacteria; kingdom Bacillati; phylum Actinomycetota; class Actinomycetes; order Kitasatosporales; family Streptomycetaceae; genus Streptomyces; species Streptomyces sp. NPDC057854. The sequence continues at coordinate 101,312 of NZ_JBHVMF010000003.1, read as the reverse complement.
CCTCTCCATGCTCGCCAGCCGTCGCCGACCCGGCGAGCCTACCCCGAACGAATGAACCCGCCGTCCCGGGAACGATCATCCGGCCCGGCGGTGCACCTTGGCACGGGACCGTTTCTCCACGTACATCCGCTGGTCGGCGGAGTTGAGGACCTCTTCGACGGTCATCCCGCACTCGGCCCAGCCGATGCCGAAACTAGCCCCCACCCGCACCGCGCGGCCGTCCACCCGGATGGGCGGGATGATCGCGTTCCGCAGCCGGACGGCGAGGTCGGCGGCGTCGGCGGCGCCCAGTCCGTCGGCGAGGACGACGAACTCGTCACCGCCCAGACGAGCGACGGTGTCACCGTCCCTGACGCCGGTGGTGAGCCGCCGGGCCACCTCGATGAGGACGGCGTCGCCGGTGTGGTGCCCGAAGCGGTCGTTGATCGACTTGAAGCCGTCGAGGTCGCAGAAGAGGACCGCGAGCCCCTTGGTGCCGTCGTCGGTGTCGCCGCCGGCCGGCGCGACCGTGTGCACGTGGTGGTCGTACGCGCCGCCGCCCGCCGGCTCGAAGCCGAAGCCGTGCTCGTGCTCGTGGTCGTACTCGTAGCCGTCCTGGGCGAGCGGCAGCGGGTCGGGGCCGTACCCGAAGCCGGCGTCGGGGCCCGGGCCCGCGGCGGTGCCGGAGGGGACGGGGCGCTCGCAGAGCCGGGCGGAGAGCCGGGAGCGCAGCTCGGCGCTGTTGGGCAGGCCGGTGAGGGCGTCGTGGGAGGCGCGGTGGGCGAGCTGGAGCTCGTGCCGCTTGCGCTCCTCGATGTCCTCGACGTGGGTGAGCAGGAAGCGGGGCCCGTCGGCGGCGTCGGCGACCACCGAGTTCCGCAGCGACACCCAGACGTAGGTGCCGTCGCGCCGGCCGAGCCGCAGCTCGGCCCGGCCGCCCTCGGCGGAGGTGCGGAGCAGGGTGCCGATGTCCTCGGGGTGGACGAGGTCGGCGAAGGAGTAGCGGCGCATCACGGACGCGGGGCGGCCGAGGAGCCGGCAGAGGGCGTCGTTGGTGCGGAGCAGCCGGCCGTGCTGGTCGCCGCCGAGCTCGGCGATGGCCATGCCGGAGGGGGCGTACTCGAAGGCCTGCCGGAAGGACTCCTCGCTGGCGCGGAGGGCCTGCTGCTCGCGCTCCAGGCGGATGAGGGCGCGCTGCATGTTGGAGCGGAGCCGGGCGTTGCTGATCGCGATGGCGGACTGGGAGGCGTACATCTGGAGGGCTTCCTGTCCCCAGGGGCCGGGGTGCCGGCCGTTGCGCGGGCGGTCGACGGATATGACGCCGAGCAGTTCGCGGCCCGTGCCCGACGCGTACATGGGGGCGTAGAGGCGGTCGTGCGGGTGCCACTCGTCCTCGAAGCGGGGCGCGGGGCCGTCGGTGTGCCACTGCGGCACGTCGTCGTCCATGAGGACCCAGCCCTCGGTGTGCGGGATGAACCGCAGGTCGCCCCAGGGGACGCCCATGGCGAGCCGCCGGTCCCACGCCTCGCGGGAGCCGACGCGGCCGGTGATGAGGGCTTCGGCGGCGGGGTCCCCGGCGAACGCGGCGACGACCAGGTCACCGTCGGGGCGGACGAGGTTGACGGCGGCCAGCTGGTAGTTGAGACCGGCGACGACGCCGTCGGCGACGGTCTGCAGGGTGTCCGCCAGGCTGCGGGCGGTGTTCAGGTCCGCCACGACCTGATGCAGCTGTCGCAGGGTCGAGAGACGGACGTACGGCTCCGACTCGGTCTCCATCGCTCGCTCTCCCCGAGACCTCGACAGCAACTCCAGGGTTCTCATCGGCTTCGTGCTGTACTGTCCCCGCCACTGAATCACAGCGAGCTGCGCACCCGGTACACAGGGTCAGCAAATAGTGGGCTCTGTGACTCAAGTCACAGCACGTGGATGGCGTGATCCGGCGGGTCGGGGGTGACCCGCGCGCGCCGGGGTGCCCCGGGCCGGCGGTCCTAGGACCCGCGCCGGGCGCCGGACTGGTCCCCGGGGCCGATGCGGCCCGCGCGCGGCCGGGGCTAGCGTGCCGGTGTGCTCCAGAAGACCCCGCCCTCGCCGCCCGTCACGGACCTCGCCATCCCTCATGCTGAGGGGGTGAGCGACGACGAGTTCCGGGCGGCGATGTCCCGCCTCGCGGCCGGCGTGGTCCTGGTGACCGCGCACGATCCCGACGACGGCCCGCGCGGCGAGGACGTCGGCATGACCGCCACCGCGTTCCTGTCGGTCTCGCTGGACCCGCCGCTGGTCCTGGTGAGCCTGCGCAACGGCTCCCGCATGGACGACCTCCTGGAGGAGGTCCCGGTCTGGGCGGTGTCGGTGCTGGCGGAGAGCCAGCGGCACGTGGCCGGGCGGTTCGCGATGAAGGGCCGCGTCTCGGACCGGCTCCTCTTCGCCGACCTGCCGTACACCCGCGGCGAGGTCAGCGGGGCCCCGCTGATCGGCGGGGCGCTCACCACCCTGGAGTGCCGCACGGAGAGCCGGGTGGTGGCGGGCGACCACACCCTGGTGATCGGCCGTGTCCTCTCGGTCGCCCTGCCGTCCCCCGACGGCAGCCCCCTCACCTACTTCCGGGGCCGCTACCGCCACCTGGCCTGACGGCCGCGGCGGGCTCAGCCCCAGTCGCGGCCCTGCCGGCCCCGCTTCGTCTCGGCGCGCTGCTTCTTCTCGCGCAGGCGGCGTTCGTTGATGCCGCGGGGGATGCGGGTGGCCTTGCGGGGCTTGGGCGGCGGGGCGGTCGCCTCGGCGAGGAGCGCGGCGAGGCGGACGGCGGCCGTCTCGCGGTTGCGCCACTGCGAGCGGTGCTCCGAGGCCCGTACGGTCAGCACGCCGTCGACCAGCCGGGAGCCGAGCCGTTCCAGGGCCCGGGCCTTCCACACCTCGGGCAGCGCCTCGGTCGCGGCGAGGTCGAAGCGCAGCTCGACGCGCGAGTCGGAGGTGTTGACGTGCTGGCCGCCGGGACCCGAGGAGCGCGAGAAACGCCACTGGAGCTCGGCCTCGGGCAGCGAGACGGAGCCGCGGATCTGATACGGACCTGACATGCCCTCCATGTTCCCCGCGGCGGGACCGGGCCGTCACCCTGTTTTCGCCGGCCGGGAACCGCCGGGCGCTCCCCCGCGTTTCTCCGGGCGTACGACGACGCGCGTCACGATGAAAGGGACATCCATGGCAGTGAGCCTCGCCAAGGGCGGCAACGTCTCCCTCACCAAGGAGGCGCCGGGCCTGACCGCCGTCACCGTGGGCCTCGGCTGGGACGTCCGCACGACGACCGGCACCGACTTCGACCTGGACGCCTCGGCCATCGGTGTCGACGCCGCCGGCCGGGTCGCCTCGGACGCCCACTTCGTCTTCTTCAACAACAAGTCCACCCCGGACCAGACCATCGTCCACACGGGTGACAACCGCACCGGCGAGGGCGGCGGCGACGACGAGCAGATCAACGTCAACCTCGCGGGCCTCCCGGCGAACGTCGACAAGATCGTCTTCCCGGTCTCCATCTACGACGCGGTCTCCCGCGCGCAGAACTTCGGCCAGGTGCGCAACGCGTACATCCGCATCATCAACCAGGCCGGCGGCGCCGAGATCGCCCGCTACGACCTCTCCGAGGACGCGGCCACCGAGACCGCGATGGTCTTCGGCGAGCTGTACCGGCACGGCGCCGAGTGGAAGTTCCGCGCGGTCGGCCAGGGGTACGCCTCCGGCCTGGAGGGCATCGCCCGCGACTTCGGCGTGAACCTCTGACGGTCGGCGCCCGACCCGCAGCACCCCTCGGCACCCACGGGCCCGGACACGGCCCGTGGGTGCCGCCGAGCCCCGGCCGGTCCCGGACCGCCGGGGCTCTACCCTGTCCGCGTGATCGTCGAGACCCTTGTGCCCAAGGCCCTGGAGGACGGCGCCGCGCTGCCCGGGCCGCTGCTCACCGAACTCACCGCGCTGTACGCGTCGAACCGCGAGTTCCAGCAGCTCAGCGGTGACTTCCCGGACCCGGACGCGATCCGCCCCGAGCAGGTCGCCGCCGCGCTCGCGGACGACCTGGCCCGGCCCTCGTCCGAGGTGCTGCTGGCCCGTTCGGAGGGCCGGCTGGTCGCCGTCGCCGTCACCCTCGGGCAGCATCCCGACCCGGCCGACCCGGATCCGTGGCTGGGCCTGCTGATGGTCCATGCGGACGAGCACCGGGCGGGCTTCGGCCGCCGGCTGGCGGCCCGCGTCGAGGACCGCTTCCGTGCCGCCGGCCGGACGGGGCTCAAGCTCGCCGTCCTGGAGAACAACCCGGAGGCCCTCGCCTTCTGGACGTCCCTCGGCTACGAGGAGACCGCCCGCCGCCCCGACCTCGCCCACGGCCGCCCCTGCGTCGTCCTCCGCAAGCCGCTCGCCCCGGAAGGGGCGGCCTAGGGCCGCTCGGGCCGGCCGTCGCCGTACAGCCAGACCTTCCACACCGCGTCCAGGTCCCGGCCCGCGACCGACTCCGCGTAGGCGGTGAAGTCCTCGGTAGAGGCGTTGGCGTGCCGGTACTTCGCGGCCCAGCCGCGCAGCAGTTCGCCGAAGACCCGGTCGCCGACGGTCTCGCGCACCTTGTGCAGCACCATCGCCCCGCGCCGGTAGACGGGCGGGTCGAACAGGTTCTCGGCGGCGGGCGGGTCGGCGGGCGGGAAGGTCCAGTTGTCGTCGTCGGCGAAGGCCGACGCGAAGCTCTCGCGGGCGGGCACGGAGCCGTGCTCCTCGGCGTACAGCCACTCGGCGTAGGTGGCGAAGCCCTCGTTGAGCCAGATGTCCCGCCAGCTCTCGGGGGTGACGGAGTTCCCGTACCACTGGTGGGCCAGTTCGTGGACGAGGGTCGTGCGGTCGAAGGAGGAGGCCGGGAAGACGGGCCGGGTCTGGGTCTCCAGGGCGTAGCCGAGCAGCCCGTCGCGGGTGACGACGGCCCCGGCGGCGCTGAACGGGTAGGGGCCGAAGCGGTCCTGCTGGCGGGCGAGGATCCGGGGGATCTCGGCGCGGAGCGCGGCGGTCGCGGAGGCCAGCGACGGCTCGGCGGCGGTGATGACGGGCACGTCGCCGAGGGCGGTGGCGGTGCCGGTCTCGTACCGGCCGATCATCACGGTGGCGAGGTAGGACGCCATCGGCTCGGTCTGGCGCCAGACCGTGCGGGTGCGGCCTCCGGAGACGGGCCCGGAGGAGACCCGGACGCCGTTGGACAGGGCCGTCAGGCGGCTGGGGGCGGTCAGGGCGATCTCGTAGGACGCCTTGTCGGAGGGGTGGTGGTTGCCGGGGAACCAGGACATGGAGCCGGCGGGCTGGCCGACGGCGACGGCCCCGTCGGGGGTCCTCAGCCAGCCCTCGGTGGAGCCGTCGGGGTCGGTGACCGGCTCCGGGACGCCCGCGTAGTCGACGGTGACCGTGAACTCGGCGCCCTCGCGCAGCTCGTCGCGGGGGCGGAGGGTCAGCTCGTGGCCGGCCCGGTTGACGGCGGCGGGCTCGCCGTCGACGGTGGCGCCGGCCACGGTGAGGCCGGAGAGGTCGAGGTTGAGGGCGGACAGGTCCTGGGTGGCGCGGGCGGTGATCCGCGCGGTGCCGTCGAGGTGCCCGCCGTCCGGGTCGTAGGCGAGGTCGAGGGCGTAGCGGGAGACGTCGTAGCCCCCGTTGCCCAGCCGGGGGTAGTACGGGTCCTTGAGCCCGGCCGCGCCCGGCGTGCCCCGTACGCCGCCGCCGGCGGCCGGGACGCAGCCGCCGGCGAGGAGGCCGAGCACGACGAGGGCCGCCGCCGTGCGGGCGGCGGCCCTCGGGGACCGTCCGGTCCGGCCGGTCCGGAGCACGCGCGTCCCGCGCGTCACGTACGTCACGTACGGATCCTAGACAAGCCGGACAGAAGGTGACGGTGGGGGCGTCCGTCGGGGGGAATCGAACGCCCCCACCGGTTCGGGGGGTGTCGCTCCGGGCCGGGGGCCCGGAGCGGGGTCACTTCGCCAGCTCGGCGACGCCGGCCCGGGCGAACTTCTCGTCCAGGTCGCCGGAGGGGGCGCCCGCCACGCCGATGCCGGCGATCGGGCCGCCATTGGCCGCGACCGGGGCGCCGCCGCCGAGGAACAGGGTGCCCGGGATGTCCTTCAGGTTCGGGGCCTGCTCCAGGCGCTTGGCGAGCTCGGAGGTCGGCGCGTTCCAGGACACGGCGGTGTACGCCTTGCGGATCGCCGACTCGTAGGACTGCGGGCCGGCGCCGTCGCCGCGCAGGGTGACGATCGTGTTGCCGTTGCGGTCCACGACGGCGACCGAGACGCGCTGGTTCTCCTTGGCGGCGGCCTTCAGGACGGCCTCGGCGGCGTCGGTGGCGGCGTCGACCGTGAGGTGCGTGGTCTGGCGCAGGTGGTCGCCGGCCGCGTCGGCCTTGACGACGGCGGCGGGGGCGGCGGCCGGGGCGGAGGCGTTCGCCGAGACGGCGCCGAAGGTGCCGGCGGCCAGGACGGCGGCGGCGGTGGCCCCGAGGACGAGGTTCTTCTTCATGGTGGCTCCCGAGGAGGTCGTGGCGGACCTGATCGGTCCGGCGGAGGAGGGCGTCTCCCCCGCTCCGAGATCCATCCTGGGTCCGGCACCGGCACCGTACGGTCCACGGTCCGGCTGCCGTCCCGGCGCGCACCGGACGATGCGGGGGTCAGCCGATCGGCTATGCCGGGGTGGTCCGCGCGGGTCAGCATGGATACGTACCCCCAGGTCAGCGCCGTGCGCGAGGAGGCGAGACGGATGAACCGGACCGGTCGGCGCGCCCGCCGCACCACCCCCGCCCCGCCCGTCGGCGGCCCCGTGCCCGGACGGCCCGCCCCCGCCGGCCCGTACGGCACCGGCGCCCCGGCCCCCGGCCCGTACGGCCCCGGCGCCCCGGCCGGCCCCGGCGCGTACGGCGGCGCCGGTCCGCGCGGGGCGCAGGATCCCGACGGGCGGTGGCTCGCGCGCGTCATGCACGTGGTGTTCTTCCTGCTGCTCGGGGCGTCGCTGGCCCGGTTCCTGCTGCGGCACGACTGGGAGGGCCGCAGCCCGTGGATCATCGCACTGTGCGGCGCGCTCGCCGCGCTGTACGTGCTCGGGCCGGTCCTCGGCACCCTCGCCACACCGCGCCGGATCGCCTGGCTGTGCACGGTCGTCGCCGTGTGGGTGGTGCTCGTCGTCCTCGCGCCCAGCTTCGCGTGGTGCGCGGTCCCGCTCTTCTACACCGGCCTGCGGACCCTGCCGCACAAGGCGTCCGTCGTCCTCGTCGCCCTGCTCACCGCCTTCGTCGTCTTCGCGCAGGTGCAGCTCTCGCACGGCGGCTGGGACCCCAACCTGATCGTCGCCCCGCCGGCCGTCGCCGCCCTCGCCACCGGCGTCTTCGTCCACGCCGACCGGCAGGCGGCCCGCCAGCGCGCCCTCATCGACGACCTGATCCGCACCCGCCGGGAACTCGCCGCGATCGAGCGGCGCGAGGGCACCCTCGCCGAGCGGCAGCGGCTGTCCATGGAGATCCACGACACCCTCGCGCAGGGCCTGTCGAGCCAGCAGATGCTGCTGCAGGCCGCCGACCGCACCTGGGACAGCGACCCGGGCACCGCCCGCCGGCACGTGCGGACCGCCGAGTCGATCGCCGAGCGGAACCTCGCCGAGGCCCGCCGCTTCGTCCACGACCTGGCCCCCGCCGACCTCGCCGAGGGCGGCGGCCTGGAGCAGGCGCTGCGCGGGCTCGCGTCCCGCGAGTCGGCCGCCTTCCGGGTCGACGGCACGCCGGTGCCGCTGCCGGACCGGGCGCAGTCGGCGCTGCTGCGGATCGCGCAGGGCGCGCTGGCCAACATCCGGGAGCACGCCGCCGCCACCTCCGCCGCGCTCACCCTCACCTACCTGGACGACCAGGTGGTCCTGGACGTCGCCGACGACGGCAGCGGCTTCGACCCGGCGGCGGGCCGGGACGGCGCCGGCGTCCGCGGCCACGGCCTGCCGGCCATGCGGGTCCGCGCCCAGCAGCTGGGCGGCACGCTTACGGTGGAGTCGTCCCCCGGCGAGGGCACGGTGCTCTCCGCCGCCATCCCCCTCGCACCCCCCGTGGAGGCCCGCCCGTGACCGTACGCATCCTCCTCTGCGACGACCACGTCGTGGTCCGCGCCGGACTGCTCGCCCTGCTGGGCTCCACCCCCGACATCGAGGTCGTCGGCGAGGCGGGCAGCGGCGAGGAGGCGGTCGCGATGGCCGCGAAGCTGAAGCCGGACGTGGTCCTGATGGACCTCCAGCTCGGTGCCGGCATCGACGGGGTGGAGGCGACCCGCCGGATCGCGCCGACCGGCGTGCACGTCCTCGTCCTCACCACGTACGACACCGACGCCGACATCACCCGGGCCATCGAGGCGGGCGCCACCGGCTACCTGCTGAAGGCCGAGCGGCCCGAGGAGCTGTTCGCCGCCATCCACTCCGCCGCCCAGGGCCGCACCGCGCTGTCGCCGCCGGTCGCGAGCCGGGTCATGGACCGGATGCGGGGCGCGGCGGGACCGTCGCTCACCGACCGGGAGCGGGACATCCTCGGCCAGCTGGCGCACGGCCTCGGCAACAAGGAGATCGCCCGGGCGCTCTTCATCAGCGAGGCGACCGTGAAGACCCACCTCGGCCGGATCTACGCCAAGCTCGGCGTCGACACGCGGGCCGGCGCCGTGGCCGTCGCGAAGGAACAGCGCCTGCTCCCCTGAGGCTGCTACCGTGCGCTGTCGTTCCCGTACACAGCGTCACGCCCCGTGGGAGAGCGCACGTGAAGATCGCCGTCGTCGGTGGCGGGCCCGCCGGCCTGTACCTCTCGATCCTGCTGAAGCGCCAGGACCCCGCGCACGAGATCACCGTGTACGAGCGGAACGCGGCCGGCTCCACCTACGGCTGGGGCGTCACCTACTGGGCCGGGCTCCTCGACAAGCTGCGGGCGGGTGACCCGGAGTCCGCCGCCGCCGTCGCCGACGCGTCGGTGACCTGGACCGACGGGCTGGCGATCGTCCGCGACGAGCGGACCGTGCACCGCGGCGACGCCGGCTTCGGCATCGGCCGCCGCCGGATGCTCGGCCTGCTCGCCGACCGGGCCGCCGCGCTCGGCGTCGAGATCGCGTACGAGCACCCGGTCGCCGGCCCGGACGCGCCGGAACTGGCCGGCGCGGACCTCGTCGTCGCCGCCGACGGCGTCCACAGCGTGCTGCGGGAGGCGCACGCCGAGCAGTACGGCGCCGCCTTCACCACCGGCCGCAACCCCTACATCTGGCTCGGCACCAGCAAGGTGTTCGACTCCTTCAGCTTCGCCTTCAAGGAGACCGAGCACGGCTGGATCTGGTGCTACGCCTACGGCTTCAGCGGCGAGCGCTCCACCTGCGTCGTCGAGTGCGCCCCCGGCACCTGGACCGGCCTCGGCCTGGACACCCTGCCCGAGGCCGACTGCCTGGCCCTGCTGGAGAAGCTCTTCCACGACCTCCTCGACGGGCACGAGCTCATCGGCCGCGACCGGGGCGCCGAACCCGCCCAGTGGCTCCGCTTCCGCACCCTCACCACCCGCGCCTGGCACCACGGCCGGACCGTCCTCCTCGGCGACGCCGCCCACACCACCCACTACTCGATCGGTGCCGGCACCACCCTCGCCCTGGAGGACGCCCTCGCGCTCGCCGCCGCCCTGCGCGCCCACCCGGACGACCTCGACACCGCTCTTGGTCTCTACGGGAAGCGGCGCCGCGCCGAACTCGTCTCCGCGCAGAGCGCCGCCCGCCTCAGCGCCCAGTGGTACGAGAACCTGCCCCGCTACATGGACCTGCCGCCGGGGCAGATGTTCGCGCTCCTCGGCCAGCGCCACTCCCCCCTCCTGCCGTACGTCCCCCCGCAGCTCTACTACCGGCTCGACCGGGCCGCCGGCAGCCTGGAGCCGCTGCGCCGCCTCAAGCGCTGGCTGGGCCCGCGGCTGGCGCGGGCGGTCCACCGCGTCTGACACCGCCGCGGGGCCGTGACACCATCAGGGCGTGCTCGACATCGGCTACTCCCTCTCCCGGCGCTTCCCCGACCCCCCGCAGACCGACTACCGGCGGGCGGACGTGCACGCGCTGCGGCACGACCTCTTCTGCGGCGACGTCTACCTCGCGGACACCAAGGAGGACCGGGAGCTGTCCACAGCCTGGGGATGGGTGCCGGTCCTCGACTTCGCGTGGGCGCTCTGCGACATCGTCGAGCAGCTCGACCGCGACCCGCGCGGCAGCCGCGCCTCCCGCCCCCAGTACGCCGAACTCGACTTCACCGAGTCGTCGGACCGGATGCTCTTCGAGCGCCGCTTCGGCTGGGTCGACGTCGAGGCGGACTGGATGCCCGGCGACGAACGCCCCCTCACCTTCGCGCACGCCGAACTCCGCCGCGAGGCCCGCGACTTCCTCCACGACCTGATCGCCGACCTCACCGACATGCACGAGGGCCTGGCCGACAACCCGGCCGTCTGGGACCTCCAGGCCCGCTTCCCCCGCGTCCGCTAGCCCCCTCTCAGTCCTCCACCCGCACCCCCAGCCGCGCCGCGAGGACCGGCGCCAGGTCGAGCAGCTGCGCCGTCGAGACCACCGCGCCCGCCAGCGACTCCACCCCGCGCGCGATCTCCAGCCGCCGCACCCCGCGCAGGTCCACGTCCGCCAGCCGCGCCCCCGAGAAGTCCACCCCGGCCAGCTCGCAGTCCACGAACGACACCCGCTCCAGGACCGCCCCGCCGAAGTCCGGCTCCACCAGCACGCACCCCTCGAAGACGACGTCCCGCAGCCGCGCCCCCCGCAGGTTCGGGTAGTCCCACTTCCCGCCCCGCACCAGCACCCGCTCCCACACCGAGCCGTGCAGCCGCGTCCCCCCGAACCGCGCCTCCACCACCTCCGCGTCCCGCAGCTGCGCCTCCGACAGGTCGGTGCCCACGCCCCGTACGGCCTCCAGGCGGGAGTCCAGGAGACGCGCCCCCGTCAGCCGCGCCTCGTCGAGCGCGCACGCGCGCAGCGCGCAGTCCAGGAAGCGGGCGCCCTCCCCCGACGCGCCCGCCAGATCGAGCCCGGCCAGCTCCAGGCCGTCGTAGTCCCCGTGGGGCTCCAGCCCGCCCTGGTACGGCTCCAGGGGCGGCAGCCGCAGCTCCACCCGGCGGGGCGCCCTGGTCGTTCGCTTCATGCGTCCATCGTGGCGCACGCCACCGACAACCGGCCCTTGACCTCAACCAAGGTCGAGGTAGCAGGGTGGGCCGCACAGCACAGCACCTCCGCAAGACGCACCGCCACCGACGACAGGGGAACCGTCATGCACGCCGTCCGCCTCCACGCCTTCGGCCCCGCCGAGAACCTCACCTACGAAGAGGTGCCCGACCCCGTCCCCGGCCCCGGCCAGGTCCGGATCGCGGTCACCGCCGCCGGCGTCCACCTCCTCGACACCGCCCTCCGCCAGGGCCACCCCGGCCCCTTCCCCGCCCCCGCCGCGCTCCCCACCGTCCCCGGCCGCGAGGTCGCCGGCACCGTCGACGCCCTCGGCGACGGCACCGACCCCTCCTGGCTCGGCAAGCGCGTCGTCGCCCACCTCGGCATGAACCCCGGCGGCTACGCCGAACGCGCCGTCACCGACGCCGACCGCCTCCACGCCCTCCCCGACCACCTCGGCGACGCCGAAGCCGTCGCCATGATCGGCACCGGCCGCACCACCCTCGGCATCCTCCAGTTCACCGACCTCGGCCCCGACTCGGTCGCGATCGTCCCCGCCGCCGCCGGCGGCATCGGCACCCTCCTCGTCCAGTACGCCAAGAACGCCGGCGCCACCGTCGTCGGCCTCGCCGGCGGCCCCGCCAAGACCGCCCGCGTCCGCGACAACGGCGCCGACCTCGCCGTCGACTACACCCGCCCCGACTGGCCCGCCGACGTCCGCGCCTTCCTCGGCGACCGCACCGCCACCGTCGTCTTCGACTCCGTCGGCGGCGCCACCGGCCGCGCCGCCGTCGACCTCCTCGGCAAGGGCGGACAGCACCTCGTCTTCGGCTGGTCCAGCACCGGGATCCACGAAGGCGAACCCCTCACCTTCACCGAGGACGAACTCACCGCGCGCGGCATCACCTCCGGCTCCGTCCTCGGCCCCGTCATGATCCAGAAGGCCGGCGGCGACGTCCGGAACCTCGAACGCGCCGCCCTCGCCGCCGCCTCCGCCGGCACCCTCCGCCCCGCCGTCCACCGCTTCCCCCTCGCCGAAGCGGCAAAAGCCCACCGCGCCCTGGAGACCCGGGGCACGATGGGCAAGGTGGTCCTGATTCCCTGACGCAGGCTCAGACGCCGAGCACGTCCCACGAGTGCGCCTTGAACTCCTTGCGGAAGTCCTCGTGGTCCTCCCACATCCGGGCGATGGAGCGCAGCACGTCCCAGTTGTGCTCCAGCGCCTGGTCCACCACCTGGCGCAGCTCCGGCGCCGTCTCCCGCTTCTCCACCAGACCGCCCACCTGCGAGGCCGCCTGCACCGTGTACCGCAGGGCCCGCAGGGAGCGGGAGGTGTCGTCCATCCCGAAACCGTGGTCGCTGCCGTTCGCCGGGTCGAACAGCGGGGTCAGCCGCGCCTCGATGAAGTCGGTGATCCGCTGGAACCGGGCCTCGACGCCCATGTCGTCACCGTGATTGCCGTGATCGTTGCACATGAGGACTTCCTACACCGTCGCCGGAGCGCCCAGCGCCGCCAGGGCCCCGTCCGTCAGCCGGTACACCGACCACTCCTCCTGCGGGCGGGCGCCCAGCGACTCGTAGAAGTCGATCGACGGCTTGTTCCACTTCAGCACCGACCACTCCAGCCGCTCGTAGCCGCGCTCCACGCAGATCCGCGCCAGCTCCGTCAGCAGCGCCTTGCCGTGACCGCCGCCGCGCGCCTCCGGACGCACGTACAGGTCCTCCAGGTAGATGCCGTGCACCCCGCGCCACGTCGAGAAGTTGAGGAACCAGAGCGCGAAGCCGACCGGCTTCCCGTCCTCGGTCTCCGCGAGGTGCGCGAAGGCGGCCGGCCGCTCCCCGAACAGCGCCTCGCGCAGCTGCCCGGGGGTCGCCCGGACCTCGTCGAGGGCCTTCTCGTACTCCGCGAGGTCACGGATCAGGGCATGGATGACGGGCACGTCGGCCGGTGTGGCGGTACGGATCATGCCCTCAGCGTGCCAGCAGCGCCCGCGCGATGACCACCTGGTCCGCGTCCAGCGCCGGCGCGCCGTCCTCCACCTCCCACAGCCCGTTCTGCAGCACCCGGCCCAGCGTCCACGCCAGCGCCCGCTCCCGGTCGAGCCCCAGCCGCTCCGTCAGCAGGTCGAACCGCCACCGGATCTCCGCCGGATCCGGATTCCACAGGTCCGTCAGCGCCGGCAGCAGCTCGAAGCCCGGATCCCCGGCCAGCGGCTTCGGGTCGATCGCCAGCCACGGCTCGCGCTCCGCGCCCAGCACGTTGTCGTAGTGCAGGTCCCAGTGCAGCAGCCGGTCCCCCGGCTCCCCCACCACCTCACGGACCGCCGCCGCGCAGTCCGCCAGCAGCGCCGCGTCCGCCGCGCCCAGCCGCGCCACCACGCCCGGCACCCGGGCGAGCATCCGCGCGGCGATCGCGTCCAGCCGCCGCAGCCCCGGCGGCGCGGGCAGCGCGGACAGCCGGGCGAGCAGCCCGGCCAGGACCCGCACCGCCTCCCGCTCGTCGCCCAGCCGCGACAAGTGCCGCCGCTCGTCGGCCCGTTCCAGCAGCATCGTGCACGTCTCCGGATCGTGCTCCAGAAGCCGTACCGCCCCGTCGCCGCCCCACGCGCGCAGCGCGGCCGGCTCCCCCTCGCTCTCCTCGTCGAGCAGCTGGAGCTTCAGCGCCGCCGGCGTCCCGTCCGCCCGCTCCACCGGCAGCACCAGCGACGCCACCCCGTGCATCGAGGCGCCCGCGAGCCGCAGCCCCCACCGGTCCAGGAACTCCTCCGCCCGCCCCGGCAGCGCGGCGACGAACGCCCGCCCCGCCGCGCCGTTGTACCGCTCCTGAGACCTCGCCAGTTCCTCCGGTACGTGAATCACCCCACGACCCTACGACCCCGGCGCGCCCCCGCGCCCGCCCGCCGCCGAACCACCCGTTTCCAGGGGACCGACGCCCCCGGTACCCTCCCGCCACGCACCGGGAAGAGGGACAACATGAACACCAGCACGGTCAACGGCGGCATCTCGTTCTGGTTCGCGCAGCAGGGACTGCCGGACCCCCGCGAACCGCTCCCCGGCGACCGCACCGCCGACGTCTGCGTCGTCGGCGGCGGCTACACCGGCCTGTGGACCGCCTACTACCTCAAGAAGGCGGTGCCCTTCCTCGACATCGTCGTCCTGGAGGCCCGCTTCTGCGGCTACGGCGCCTCCGGCCGCAACGGCGGCTGGCTCTACAACGGCATCGCCGGCCGCGACCGCTACGCGAAACTCCACGGCCACGACGCCGCCGTCCGCCTCCAGCAGGCCATGAACGCCACCGTCACCGAGGTCCTCGACGTCCTCGACGCCGAGAAGATCGACGCCGACCAGCACCGCGGCGGCGTCCTCGAAGTCGCCCTCACCCCCGCCCAGCTGACCCGCCTCAAGGAGTTCCACGCCGTCGAGCACGCCTTCGGCGAGACCGACCGCGAGATCTACGGCGCCCGCGAGACCGCCGACCGCATCCGCGTCGCCGGCGCCGTCGGCTCCTCCTGGACCCCCCACGGCGCCCGCCTCCACCCCGTCAAGCTCGTCACCGGCCTGCGCGCCGCCGTCGAAGCCCTCGGCGTCACGATCCACGAGTCCACCCCGGTCACCGAGATCAAGCCCAAGCACGCCGTCACCCCCTACGGCACCGTCCGCGCCCCCTACGTCCTGCGCTGCACCGAGGGCTTCACCGCCTCCCTCGCCGGCCAGCGCCGCACCTGGCTCCCCATGAACTCCTCCATGATCGCCACGGAGCCGCTCACCGACGCCCAGTGGGACTCCGTCGGCTGGAACGGCCTCGAAACCCTCGGCGACATGGCCCACGCCTACATGTACGCCCAGCGCACCGCCGACGGCCGCATCGCCCTCGGCGGCCGGGGCGTCCCGTACCGCTACGGCTCGAAGACCGACAACGACGGCCGCACCCAGCCCCAGACCGTCCGGGCCCTCCACGACCTGCTGATCCGCTTCTTCCCGCAGCTCGCGGGCGTCCGCGTCGACCACGCCTGGTCCGGCGTCCTCGGCGTCCCCCGCGACTGGTGCGCCACCGCCACCCTCGACCGCACCACCGGCATCGGCTGGGCCGGCGGCTACGTCGGCTCCGGCGTCGCCACCACCAACCTCGCCGCCCGCACCCTGCGCGACCTCATCCAGCAGGACTCCGGCCAGTCCGGCCCCACCGACCTCACCACCCTCCCCTGGGTGAACCACAAGGTCCGCAAGTGGGAGCCGGAACCCTTCCGCTGGCTCGGCGTCCAGGGCATGTACGCCGCCTTCCGCGGCGCCGACCGCCGCGAGACCGCCGGCCACGCCGCGACCACCGACCGCGTCGCGCGCTGGGCCAACCGCGTGGCCGGCCGCTGACCCCCGGCACGCCGAAGGCCCCGACCCCCCCACGGGGGCCGGGGCCTTCGTCACAGCCGCGTCAGAGCAGCGCGTTCAGCGAGGTCACGGCGGGACCCTCGCCCAGCGAGATCTTCACCCGCGCCGCGTACGGGGCCGTACCGCTGCCCGTGCCCTTGTACAGGTACACGTTCCCGGAACCGTCCCGCGCGACCAGGTCGGCCCGCCCGTCGTCCGTCAGGTCGCCCGGGGACGACACGAGCGAGTACCCCTGCCAGCCGGACCCGACCCGCACCCGCGTGCCGTACGGCACGTCGGCCTTGCCCGTCGCCGGGTACAGCCACAGCACACCGGACGTGTCACGGGCGATCAGGTCGGCCCGCCCGTCGCCGTTGAGGTCACCGGCCCCGGTGAACTGGTTGTAGATGCCCCAGCCACCGCCGATGCGCACCCGGGTCGCGAACGGCGCGGTCGTGCTCGTCGTGCCCTTGTACAGCCACAGCACGCCCGAGGTGTCCCGCGCGATCATGTCCGGCCGGCCGTCACCGCTGACGTCCCCGACACCGGTGAGCTGGTTGTAGATCCCCCAGCCGCCACCGACCCGCACCCGCGCGGTCAGCGGCTCGTACGAGCTGCCGGTGGTCCGGTACGACCACAGCACGCCGGACGTGTCCCGCGCGACGACACCGCCGCCGGCCGCCTCGGTCGTGATCGGCGCGAGCTTGGTGACGGCGTTGTACACGCCCCACCCGCGCCCGACCGTCTCCGACCACTCCCGGAACGGCGCGGACGCCTTGCCGGTGCCGTGGTGCCAGTACAGCAGCCCGCCCTTGTCCCGGGACACCATCGCGTGGTGCGTCGGCACCGGCCGGGAGCTCTGCACCGCGAACTCGCTGCGGGCCTCCGGGTTGTCGACGCCGCTGTCGTACACCTCGAAGATGGCGTACGTGCCGATCCGCCACGCCGCGGCGGTCGGGCTCGCCTTCACCGTGTACGTGACGGTGACGTCGACCGGCCCCTCCGTACCGGGGTCGATCTCGCAGCTCACCCCGCCGGGCGACAGGTACCCGCTGGTCAGGTCGCACTCGGTGGTCCCGGAGTCCTGCCGGACGCTGGAGATGCCGACCTGGAGCTCGCCCTCCTCCCAGTGCCGCATGCCCTCGCCCGGCTCGAAGCCGATGTCGAGCCGCCCCTTGTCCACCGCGTGCACCTTCGCGGTGTGCGTCACCGTGGTGCCGGGCGCCACCGGCGGCGTGGACAGCTGGACGGTGTTCTGCGTGACGTGCTCCGCCGTCTTCACCGTGACGGTACGGGCGGCACGCTGGTGGTCCTCCACGTAGAGGTCGACCGTCTGCGCCTCCTTCACGGCGGCGGCGAGGTCCCCGCCCTCCGGCACGTAGACGAAGCCGTAGTGCAGCGTCGTGTTGTCGGCGGTCGCGGCCGACGCCTCGACGCCGAGGTACGGGTAGTAGTTCTCGTCCGTGACCGCGCAGGTGTACACCCCGGTCACCCCCGGCCGCGCCTCGCAGCCGTCCGCCTGCAGCGTCATCCCCGCGGGCAGACCGCCCCGCGTCCACGCCGCGTCGGTCAGCGGCGCCTTGCTGAAGGCGTACACGAGCGTCCCGGAGAACGGCCCGTCGTACGACACCCCGGTCGGACTCACCTCGGCCGGCCACGTACCCGGCTGAATCACCCGGTCCCGGATCTCGAACCCGGGATACCAACTGTCGGCGGCGGAAGCGGAACCCCCGGACACCAACCCGGCCACGAGCAGCGCGGCCGTTCCCCCCAGAGCAATGGTCTTGCGCAAGCGATCATCCTTCGTCGCAACGGCACCCCCCCTGGGTGCGCGCGCCGCACGCTACCGCGAAGACCCCGCCCCCCGGACGGCGGGGGCGGGGTCTTCGTCGTACAGAGCCGCCTGTCGGAATCGAACCGACGACCTCAAGATTACAAGTCAAGCGCTCTAGCCAACTGAGCTAAGGCGGCAGCGAGTGCAGTCTAACCAACCCCGCCCGGCCCGCGGTCGGAAATCTCACGCCCCCCGGACTGCTGACAGAACCGGCGCCGCCAGGTAGCGTCGAGCGGAGTTCACCCAGGTGGACTAGACCTCAACTCTTCCTTTACTCGGATCGTCCGGCACGTTCCTGCCGGTGAAGGGACCTTTCACCATGGCTTCTGTCACTTTCGACAAGGCGACGCGGATCTACCCCGGCGCCAAGACCCCCTCCGTCGACCAGCTCGACATCGAGATCGGCGACGGCGAGTTCCTCGTCCTCGTCGGGCCCTCGGGCTGCGGCAAGTCGACCTCGCTGCGGATGCTCGCGGGGCTGGAGGACGTGAACGCGGGTGCCATCCGCATCGGGGACCGCGACGTCACCCACCTGCCGCCGAAGGACCGGGACATCGCCATGGTGTTCCAGAACTACGCGCTGTACCCGCACATGACCGTCGCCGACAACATGGGCTTCGCGCTCAAGATCGCCGGCGTCAACAAGAGCGAGATCCGCGCGAAGGTCGAAGAGGCCGCGAAGATCCTCGACCTCACCCAGTACCTGGACCGCAAGCCGAAGGCGCTCTCCGGCGGTCAGCGCCAGCGCGTCGCCATGGGCCGCGCCATCGTCCGCGAGCCGCAGGTCTTCCTCATGGACGAGCCGCTGTCGAACCTCGACGCCAAGCTCCGCGTCTCGACCCGTACGCAGATCGCCGGCCTCCAGCGCCGGCTCGGCATCACGACGGTCTACGTCACCCACGACCAGACCGAGGCCCTCACCATGGGCGACCGCGTCGCCGTGCTGAAGGACGGTCTGCTCCAGCAGGTCGACACCCCGCGCAACATGTACGACAGGCCCGCGAACCTCTTCGTCGCCGGCTTCATCGGCTCCCCCGCCATGAACCTGATCGAGGTCCCGATCACCGAGGGCGGCGTCAAGTTCGGCAACAGCGTCGTCCCGGTCCCGCGCGACGCGCTCGCCGCCGCCGCCGCGAACGGCGACACGACCGTCGTCGTCGGCGTCCGCCCGGAGCACTTCGACGTGTCCGGCCCGACCAGCAAGGACGGCGTGGCCGTGACCGTGAACGTCGTCGAGGAGCTCGGCTCCGACGGCTTCGTCTACGGCTCCACCCGCGTCGGCGGCGAGGACAAGGACATCGTGATCCGCGTCGGCGGCCGCGAGATCCCGGCCAAGGGCTCCACGCTGCACGTCGTGCCGCGCGCCGGCGAGCTGCACGTCTTCTCCAAGTCCACGGAGCAGCGCATCAGCGAGTGACCCCGGGGCCGAAACCGGCCCGTGGCGAACGGCCCCGTGTCCCTGGCGGACGCGGGGTCGTTCGTTTAAACGGGCTTACCCCGGAAAACCCCGGCATTCGGGGCCCGCCCGACCCCTCCGCGTCAACACGGGATTCGAAAAGCCGCGTCGAACCATCGCCCGCGAGAGTGACTAAATGTCGCCATATCACTACCGGCCGCTACGCTCGCCTGCGTGACGCACACTGCCCGCCGAATCGGCCGCTCCCTCGCCCTCGTCCTGCCCGTCGTCCTGGTCCTGTCGGGAACGCTCGCGGTGTCCGCCGTGCCGTGGGCCGGCCAGGACGCCGAAGGCCAGATGCTGACCGCCTCCGCCTCGGACGTCTCCACCCGCGCCAAGTCCCGCGCCCCGCAGGACGTGCTGCGCGACCGGCTCCTCGCCGAGCTCCAGGAGAAGGACCCCGGCGTCGCCCTGACGCACCTCCAGCGCGAGGTGGAGAACCGCCCCTCGCTCGCCGAGCACTGCGTGTCGATCGCCCGCGCCCTCGGCCGCGCCGCGGTCGAGCACTACGGCCCCGCCCGGGCCCAGTCCTTCTCCCGCCCGGTCTGCGACACCTCGTACGCGACCGGCGTGATGCGCGCGACGAGCTGAGCGCCGTCACCGCGCCCGCGGCGGCGGGGGACCTATGGTTCCCCGTATGCACACCACTCCGACGCAGGCCGTGGTCCTGGCGGGCGGCCAGGGCTCGCGGCTGCGCCCCTACACCGATGACCGCCCCAAGCCGATGGTCGAGATCCCGGGTACCGGGACCCCGATCATCGGCCATCAGCTTTCCTGGCTGGCCGCCGAGGGCGTGACCGACGCGGTCGTCTCCTGCGGGCACCTCGCCGAGGTCCTCCAGGAGTGGCTGGAGGGGGCGGAGCTGCCCCTGAAGGTGACCACGGTCGTCGAGACCGAACCGCTGGGCCGGGGCGGCGGCCTCAAGTACGCGGCCGCGCACCTGCCGGAGCCGGACCGGCCGTGGTACGCCACGAACGGCGACATCTGGACCCGCTTCTCGCTGCGGGAGATGGCCGCCTTCCACGACGAGCGGGACGCCACCGCGACGCTCGCCCTGGCCCGCCCGCGGATCCCATGGGGCGCCGTCGAGACCGACACGTTCGGGCACATCACCGACTTCGTCGAGGCGCCGCCGTCGCCGTTCCTCATCAACGCCGGCGTGTACGTCTTCTCCGCCGCCTTCGTCCGTGAGCTGCCGGACGTCGGGGACCACGAGCGGACCGCGTTCCCGCGCCTCGCCCGCGAGCGGCGCCTGGCCGGCTTCCCGCTGCCGCAGGGGGCGTACTGGAGGGCGATCGACACCGCGAAGGACCTGACGGAGGCCGCCAAGGAGCTGGCCGCGCAGACCCACTGAGACGCGCGAAGGCGGCACCGCCCCTGGGGGGGTGGTGCCGCCTTCGTGTGTGCGGGTGCGACCGCGGGTCAGCCGAGCAGGCCGCCGATCGGGTTCTGCGGGGCGTCGCCACCGCTGCTGGGGGCCTCCTCAGTGGGCGTCTCCTGGGTGGGGGTGCCGGTGGAGGAGCCGCCGGTGGACGAGGAACCGCCGCCGGTGGAGGTGTCGGTGGTGCCGCTCGGGCTGTCGCTGGTGGTGGGCGGCGGCGCGGGCTCGGACTGGGTGGGGGTACGGCTGCCGGTGCCGCCGCCTGTGCCGTCGGTGGCGGTGGGGCGCTGTTCCTGGGTCGGGGTGGAGCCGGTCTCGCGGCCGGTGCCGGTCTCGGTGGGCCGGGTGGCCTCCTCGGTCGCCGGGCTCTCCTCGCCGGCTTCGGTGGTCTCGGCCTCCGACGGTTCGGGGCGGGTGTCGCGGGGGGTCTCGGAGGGGGTGCGGCGGCGCTCGGGTTCGGTGGGGAGCGGCTGGCCGGGGAGGTGGTTGACCGGGTCGTCGTTGGGGCCGGGGACGGTGACCATCTCGGTGGAGCGGACGGCGCCGCCGAGGACGGAGCCGATGAGGAGGGTGAGGCCGACGACGACGGAGGCGTACAGCATGGAGCGGCGCAGCACCCGGCGGCGGAGTTCCCAGAGTTCGGCGCGGGGGCCGAGGGTGCGCCAGGCTTCGCCGGCGAGGCGTCCGTCGAGGGAGTAGACGGGGGCGCCGGCGATGATCAGCGGGGACCAGGCGGCGAGGTAGATGATGTCGGGCGCGTCGTAGACGGGGACGGTGCGCCAGCTGACGGTGAGGATGAGGGCGGCGGAGAGGAGGGCGCCGACGACGGCGGCGACGCGCTGCCAGAGGCCGAGGACGGTGAGGACGCCGACGACGACCTGGAGGAAGGCGACGGTGAGTCCGGCGCCGACGGGGTGCTGGAGGGCGAAGTCGCGGAGCGGTTCGGCGAGCGGCCAGGGGTGGAGCTGGGTGAGCCACTTGACCATGGAGCCGCGTTCGCCGCCGTCGAAGTAGACGGGGTCGCAGAGCTTGCCCATGCCGGCGTAGATGGAGATGAAGCCGAGGAAGACGCGGAGCGGCAGCAGCACCACGCCGAGGTTCATGCGGCGGCCGGGGTAGTACGCGTGCCGGACGCCCGCCGCGGAAGCGGCTGATGTCTCCGTGGAGCCGTGGCGCCGGCCGTCGTGCCGGGTCTCCTCGTACGCCTCGGGCTCGGGCCGCAGGTCGTACACGTCGTCGTAGGCGCCTTCGGCCCGTCGCATGGGCGGCAGGAGGGGCGCGGCGGCTTCGGCGGGGACCATCGGGGTGGGCATCGTGTCGTCGATGCGGGGGATGGCCTGGGTGGTCGGCTCCAGTGTGGAGACGGCGCCGGCCGGGGCTGCCGAGGACTCGCGTACGGCCTGGAGGAGTCCGGTGGCTCCGGGGTTGGCCTTGCCGGTCCACACGACGGGTCGTCGGCGCGGCGCCCCGGCGCCGCCGGCTCCGGAGAGGGCGGCCACGCGCGGGTTCGCGCCGAACTTCGGCTGCTGGGCCGGCGCGAGCCGCACACGGAAGCTGGCGTGGTTCACGATCACCTGGGCGGGATCGGAATCCACCTTGACCATGCTCAGCGCGGGCTGATCGTCGAACCCCGGCCGGGGCGTTCTGGTGTCCACACTCATCTAACCGAGTGACGCGGGGTTTGGACACTGCCTTGACGGGCTCGGATGTCCGAGGTCCGTCAAGATCACGGCCGGGGCGGGTCCCCCGTACGGTTCCGGTCCGTCCGGGGGAGGGCGGTCACCTGCGGCGACGGGCGGCCTCGTAGAGGACGACGCCGGCGGCGACACCGGCGTTGAGGGACTCGGCGCCGCCGGGCATGGGGATGCGGACGAGGTGGTCGCAGGTCTCGCCGACGAGCCGGGAGAGGCCCTTGCCCTCGGAGCCGACGACGATGACGACGGGGCCTTCGAGGGCTTCGAGCTCGTGGACCTCGGTGTCGCCGTCGGCGGAGAGGCCGACGACGGTGAGGCCGGCCTTCTGGTACTCCTGCAGGCAGCGGGTGAGGTTGGTGGCGCGGGCCACCGGGGTGCGGGCGGCGGTGCCGGCGGAGGTCTTCCAGGCTCCGGCGGTCATGCCGGCGGCGCGGCGCTCGGGGACGACGACGCCGTGGCCGCCGAAGGCGGAGACGGAGCGGACGACGGCGCCGAGGTTGCGCGGGTCGGTGACGCCGTCGAGGGCGACGATCAGCGGGTCCTCGTGGTCGTCGTAGGCCGCCGCGGCGAGGTCCTCGGGGTGGGCGTACTCGTAGGGCGGGACCTGGAGGACGAGGCCCTGGTGGTTGAGGCCGTTGGTCATCCGGTCGAGCTCGGGGCGCGGCGCCTCCATGATGTTGATGGTGCCGCGGC
This sequence comes from Streptomyces sp. NPDC057854, assembly GCF_042797055.1. Taxonomy (NCBI): domain Bacteria; kingdom Bacillati; phylum Actinomycetota; class Actinomycetes; order Kitasatosporales; family Streptomycetaceae; genus Streptomyces; species Streptomyces sp. NPDC057854. Next base: position 78,706 of record NZ_JBHVMF010000003.1, on the reverse strand, counting down.
CGGTGGCGAGGTTGAGGGCCTCGCGCACGCGCTCGTCGTTGTCGATGAACTGCTGGACGTACAGGGTGGTGGCGGGGACGCCGTCGCGCAGGGCCTCGAAGACGGGGTTGCGGCCGACGACCATCTCGGCCTGGCCCTTGCCGCCGCGGCGGGCGACGGGCTTGCGCTTGGCGGCGTTGCGCGCCATGGCGTTGGAGACGCGGTACGCCTTGTGGCCCTTGCGGTTCTCGGCCTTGGGCGTGGGGCCCTTGCCTTCGAGGCCCTTGCGCCGCTGGCCACCGCTGCCGACCGTCGCGCCCTTCTTGTTCGACGTGCGACGTCCCCTGCGCTGGCTGTTCCCGGCCATGGTTGTTACCTGTTCCTCTGACTGCGTGCGTATGAAGTCTGTAAGTGAAGTGTGCCGCCCGGGTCTCCGGGCGGCACATCATCGGGGTGTTCTACCGGTTGGCGATGGTCCAGCGGGGGCCGTCGGGGCCGTCCTCGATGGAGAGGCCGGACTGGGTGAGCTGGTCGCGGATGGCGTCGGCGGTGGCCCAGTCCTTGCGCTCGCGGGCGGCTTCGCGCTGCTGGAGGACGAGGCGGACGAGGGTGTCGACGACGCCGTGGAGCTCTTCGCCGCCGCCGGTCTCGTCGGCCCACTGGGGGTCGAGGGGGTCGAGGCCGAGAACGCCGAGCATGGCGCGGACCTCGGCGAGGCGGGCGATGGCCTCGTCCTTGTCGTCGGCGGCGAGGGCGCTGTTGCCCTGGCGGACGGTGGTGTGGATGATCGCGAGGGCGTGCGGGACGCCCAGGTCGTCGTCCATGGCCTCGGCGAAGGCCGGGGGGACCTCGGCGGCGGGCGGGACGGTCCGGCCGGCCTTCTCGGTGGCGCGCTGGACGAAGCCCTCGATGCGGCCGAAGGCGGCCTCGGCCTCGCGCAGGGACTCCTCGCTGTACTCGATCATCGAGCGGTAGTGCGGGGTGCCCAGGTAGTAGCGGAGGACGATGGGGCGCCAGTTCTTGACCATCTCCGAGACGAGGACGGAGTTGCCGAGCGACTTCGACATCTTCTCGCCGCTCATGGTGACCCACGCGTTGTGGACCCAGTAGCGGGCGAACTCGTCACCGAACGCCTTGGCCTGGGCGATCTCGTTCTCGTGGTGGGGGAAGATCAGGTCGAGGCCGCCGCCGTGGATGTCGAAGGCGGAGCCGAGGTACTTGTGGGCCATGGCCGAGCATTCGAGGTGCCAGCCGGGGCGGCCGCGGCCCCAGGGGGTCTCCCAGTCGGGCTCGCCGGGCTTGGTGGCCTTCCACATGGCGAAGTCGCGGGGGTCGCGCTTGCCGGAGACGCCTTCGTCGGGCTGGCGGAGGTCGTCGAGGTCCTGGTTGGAGAGCTCCAGGTAGCCGGGGAAGGAGCGGACGTCGAAGTAGACGCTGCCGTCGGCCTCGTAGGCGTGGCCGCGCTCGATGAGGCCGCGCATCATCTCGATCATCTCGGGGACGTGGCCGGTGGCGCGGGGCTCGTAGGTGGGCGGCAGGCATCCCAGGACGTCGTAGCCGTCGTTGAAGGCGCGCTCGTTCTCGTACCCGATCGACCACCAGGGGCGGTTCTGGTCCTGGCCCTTGGCGATGATCTTGTCGTCGATGTCGGTGACATTGCGGACGAAGGTGACGTCGTAGCCGCGGTAGGCGAACCAGCGGCGCATGATGTCGAAGTTGAGGCCGGACCGGATGTGTCCGATGTGGGGGGCCGCCTGGACGGTGGCGCCACAGAGGTAGATCGAGACGGAGCCCGGCGTGAGCGGGGTGAAGTCACGGATCTGCCGGGCGCTGGTGTCGTACAGGCGAATAGTCACGGGTCCAGGGTAGTGGGCGCGGGGCGGTGCCCCGCGACCGATCGTGGGTCCCGGGGCACGATTTTCGCGGCCGCTACCTCGGTACGGGGTACACCAGGGCGGTCGCGAGGGCGGCGAGGCCCTCGGCGCGGCCGGTGAGGCCGAGCCCGTCGGTGGTGGTGCCGGAGACGGAGACGGGGGCGCCGGCCGCTTCGCTCAGCGCCTTCTGGGCTTCGTCGCGGCGCTTGCCGATCTTGGGGCGGACGCCGATGACCTGGACGGCGATGTTGCCGATCTCGTATCCCTCGGCGCGGACGATGCGGGCGGCCTCGGCGAGGAGGGTGGTGCCGGAGGCGCCGGCGTACTCGGGGCGGGAGGTGCCGAAGTGGGCGCCGAGGTCGCCGACGCCGGCGGCGGAGAAGAGCGCGTCGCAGGCGGCGTGGGCGGCGACGTCGCCGTCGGAGTGCCCGGCGAGTCCGTACCCGTCGCTGTCCCGGTCGTCCCAGAGGAGGCCGGCGCACCAGAGGGGGCGGCCCTGCTCGAAGGCGTGGACGTCGGTGCCGATGCCGGTGCGGGGGAGGACGGGGGAATCAGAAGCCATCGTTGGCCCTCCTGCGGGCGAGTACGGCCTCGGCGAGGACGAGGTCGAGGGGGCGGGTCACCTTGAACGCCTCTTCGTGGCCGGGGACGACGACGACGGGGACGCCGAGCCGTTCGACCATGCCGGCGTCGTCGGTGGCGCCGTCGCCGGCGAGGGCGATGGTGGCGTGGGCGTCGGCCAGGGTGGCGTGGTCGAAGCCCTGGGGGGTCTGGACGGCGCGGAGGCGGGAGCGGACCGGGGTGGCGACGACCTGTTCGGGGTCGCCGGGCCGCGCGGCCGGCTCGACCTCCTTGACGGTGTCGGCGACGGGGAGCGCGGGGACGACGGCGACGGCGCCGTCGCGGACGGCCTCGATGACGGCGTCGACGGTGTCGACGGGGACGAGGGGGCGGGCCGCGTCGTGGACGAGGACGGTGTCGATGCCGGCGGGGAGCGCCTTGAGTCCGAGGTGGACGGACTCCTGGCGGGTGTCGCCGCCGGCGACGACGAGGTAATCGGTGCGCTCGGGGAGGGCGTGGGCGTCGAGGAGGTGTTTGACCTCGGCGACGCCGTCGGCGGGGGCGACCACGACGACGAGCTGGACCGCGCGGGAGGCGGCCATGGCGCGGACGGCGTGGATGAGCATGGGGGTGCCGTTCAGCGCGCGCAGCGCTTTCGGGGCGCCCGGACCGAGGCGTACGCCCCGCCCGGCGGCCGGGATCACCACGGCGGTTCGACGGGGACGCGCTTCGTCAGACATCGGTTGCACTCCGGCAGGTTTGTTTCCGCGGGCGACGTGGGTATGGCGTCAGCAGGCTGTGAGACGACGCCTCGACCGGGCCCTTTCCGTGACGACGGTCGGGGCGTCGCCATGCGGGAGCCGTGGCCGGGACGCGTCCCGGTTCTTTCGTGCGTGGGGGCGTGTGGGGGAGGACTGAGGAGGGGCGGACATGCCGCAGTGCCCGGCGACGGGACTGTGGAATCGGTGATTCGGGGAATCGGTGATTCACAGCTCGTCGGCGGGCACCGCGGCAGTGCTGCTGGGCGTGATGTGCGCCGGACCTGGAAGGCCGGGCGTCAGGACGCGAGCACCTCGTCGAGGAGGGCCTCGGCCTTGTCCTCGTTGGTGTTCTCGGCGAGCGCCAGTTCGCTCACCAGGATCTGGCGCGCCTTGGCGAGCATGCGCTTCTCCCCTGCGGAGAGACCGCGCTCGCGCTCGCGGCGCCAGAGGTCGCGGACCACTTCGGCGACCTTGATGACATCGCCGGAGGCGAGCTTCTCGAGGTTCGCCTTGTAGCGGCGGGACCAGTTCGTCGGCTCCTCGGCGTACGGCGCGCGCAGCACCTCGAAGACCCGGTCCAGCCCGTCCTGCCCGACAACGTCGCGCACGCCTACGAACTCCGCGTTGTCCGCCGGCACGCGAACCGTCAGGTCGCCCTGCGCGACCTTGAGCACCAAGTAGGTCTTGTCCACGCCTTTGATCTGGCGAGTTTCGATGGCCTCGATCAGCGCGGCCCCGTGATGGGGATAGACCACGGTGTCGCCAACCTTGAACGTCATGTGACAGGTACCCCTTCCGTGGCTATCCAGGGTAACACGGAAACGGCTTCTTCTGAATGGCGTTTCCGCAGGTCAGGGCATATCTCGGGGCTTGACAAGTGCGTCGCCCGCGTGCTGCGGAGGGCTTCCGGAAGGCGGTATTCGCAGGTCGGAGCGGCTGCGTCGACGGAGAGAAACATGGGCGTCACACACTTCCCGGGCTCCCCAGAGAGGGCGTTATGTCCTGGTTCGTCCGACCCGGAGGGGGCCCGTTCGCGTACTCCGTTCGAGGATCGACCACCCGTACGGAGGGATCGCGCCGAGAATCCGGAATTGATCAGCGGGCGGTCCGCCGGTGCTTTTCCGTAAGGGAAGGCATGCGGAATGCGACGCGGCCGACGGAATTGATCACGTCGGTTATGTGAACGCGGGGCCAATGGGATGTGATCCGGCCACGCCTCCGCCGCACCGCGCGCGGCGCCGCTCCGGGCGGCACGGGGGCCGCTCCGGGGCCGCGCGGCACGGGGCCGGGACCGGCCGCCGCGCGGCGGCGGGGGCTTAGGGGCGGGTCGGGTGCGGGACGGAGAGTGCGGCTCGGTAACCTAAGCGCGCTGACGCACCTTTAGCTGGTCCTTAGTCCCTCTCGTCCGTACGTCCTAGGAGTTGCCGCCGCCGTGAGCCGCAGCCTTCGACGCGGCGCCCTCGCCGCCACCGCCATCGTGTTCTCGATCGCCGCGCTGTCCGCCTGCGGTGCGGGCAACGACGCCCAGACGCTCCAGATCCGTCCGGACAACGCCGCCGTCACCGTGGACGACGTCAAGATCCAGAACGCGGTCGTCATCACCCAGCCGACCGCCGGCGCCAAGGGCCCGGCCGTCGTCGCCGCGACCGTCTTCAACAACGGCCGCGCCCCGCAGACGCTGGAGTCCATCAGCCTGCCCGGCAGCAACGCGCCGGTCGCCCTGAAGTCCGCCAAGGGCAGCGGCCCGGTCGTCGTCCCGGCCGGCGGCTCCGTCGTCATCGGCGGCACGGGCAACGCCACCGCCACGATCGAGAACGGCCACGAGGCCGCGAAGAACGGCGACGCGCAGAAGGTCACGTTCACGTTCAGCAAGACCGGTGACGTCTCCCTGGAGGCGTTCGTCGTCCCGTCGACGAGCTACTACAAGGACTTCGGCCCGTCCGAGGTCCCGCTCCCGCCCGGCGCCACCCCGTCCGCCGAGGCCACGGCCGAGTCGGGCGAGCACGGCGGCCACGGCTCCGAGTCGGGCAGCCACGGCGCCGAGTCCGGCGGGCACGGCGAGGCGAGCCCCACCGCCGGCCACTGAGTCACCCGCACACGCCGAGAGGGGCGCCCCACCAGGGGCGCCCCTCTCGGCGTAGCGGCGTACGCTCAGGCCTTCCTACGGCTCGAACTTGTAGCCCAGGCCGCGGACCGTCACCAGGTAGCGCGGGGCACCGGGGTCCGGGGCTCGAGCCCCTGCCCCGCGTGCGCCCCTCGCGCCGCTCGGCCCCTGGGGGCCTCCCGGGCTTCGGGACGCTGCGCCGGGCTCCGCCCGGCCTCGGGGCGGGCGGGGATCCTACGGCTCGAACTTGTAGCCCAGGCCGCGGACCGTCACCAGGTAGCGCGGGGCGCCGGGGTCGGGTTCGATCTTGGCGCGGAGGCGCTTGACGTGGACGTCGAGGGTCTTGGTGTCGCCCACGTAGTCCGCGCCCCAGACGCGGTCGATGAGCTGCATGCGGGTGAGCACGCGGCCCGCGTTGCGCAGCAGCATCTCCAGGAGGTCGAACTCCTTCAGCGGGAGGTCGATCTTCGCGCCGGCGACCGTCACCACGTGCCGGTCGACGTCCATGCGGACCGGGCCGGCCTCCAGGGCCGCCGGGGTGACCTCCTCCGGCTCGCCGCGCCGGCGCAGCACCGCGCGGATGCGGGCGACCAGCTCGCGCGAGGAGAAGGGCTTCGTCACGTAGTCGTCGGCTCCTATCTCCAGCCCGACGACCTTGTCGATCTCGCTGTCCTTCGCGGTCACCATGATGACCGGGACGTTGGAGCGGCCCCGCAGCTGCCGGCAGACCTCCGTGCCGGGCAGGCCCGGCAGCATCAGGTCGAGGAGGACGAGGTCCGCTCCGTTGCGCTCGAACTCGTCGAGGCCGTCGGGCCCGGTCGCCGCCACGGCGACCTCGAAGCCCTCCTTGCGGAGCATGTACGACAGGGCGTCGCTGAAGGATTCCTCATCCTCGACGACAAGGACTCGGGTCACGGAAGGACCTCCGGTGCGGGAAGCGGTTCGGTCATGAGATCGGGGGTGAGGGAGGAGGCGGCGGTCCGGCGGTCCCGTGCGGAGCCCGCCTCGGGCAGCCGCAGGGTGAAGGTGGAGCCCTGACCCTCGGTGCTCCACACCGTGACCTCTCCGCCGTGCGAGGCGGCCACGTGCTTGACGATCGCGAGCCCGAGCCCCGTACCGCCGGTGGCACGCGAGCGTGCCGGGTCGACGCGGTAGAAGCGCTCGAAGATCCGCTCGCGGTCCTTCTCCGGGATGCCGATGCCCTGGTCGGTCACGGCTATCTCGATGAGGTCCCCGCCGGGCGCCGCGACCCGGCGGGCGGCGATGCCCACGCGGGTCCGGGCCGGCGAGTAGTTGACGGCGTTCTCGACGAGGTTGCCGAGGGCGGCGGCGAGCTGGCCGCGGCTGCCCCAGACGTACAGGTCGGCGGCGCCGCCGGAGGCCATGGTGATCTGCTTGGTGGAGGCCGGGTGCCGGGAGCGGTCGATCGCCTCGGCGACCAGCTCGTCCACGGACACCGGCTCGGAGTCCTCCAGCGGGTCGTCGTTCTGCACCCGCGAGAGGTCGATGAGCTCCTGGACCAGGTTGGTCAGCCGGGTCGCCTCGATCTGCATCCGGCCCGCGAAGCGCATGACCGCCTCGGGGTCGTCCGAGGCGTCCATGACGGCCTCGGAGAGCAGCGAGAGCGCCCCGACGGGGGTCTTCAGCTCGTGGCTCACGTTCGCGACGAAGTCGCGCCGTACCGCTTCGATACGGCGGGCCTCCGTCAGGTCCTCGACCAGGAGCAGCACGAGCCGCGAGCCCAGCGGGGCGACGCGCGCGGAGACGGCGAGGGCCTCGCCGCGTCCGCCGCCGCGCCGGGGGAGGTCCAGCTCGACCTGGCGTATCTCCCCGTCCCTGCGGGTGTCGCGGGCCATGTTGAGCATGGGCTCCACGGCGAGCTTGCCGCCCCGGACGAGTCCGAGGGCGTACGCCGCCGAGCTGGCCTTCACCACGGAGTCGCTCTCGTCGAGGACGACCGCGGAGGAGCGCAGCACGGAGAGCACGGTGTCGACGCCGGGCGGCAGCACGGCGTCGGTGTGCAGGGAGGTGCGGGTGGGTCGCGCCTGGTCGCGCTCGCTCCAGCGGAACGCCAGCATGGCGATCACGCCGGTGCACACGCCGGCGATCGCGGCCAATGCGGCGACCGCCGCGTTCACGTCCATGCCATCCAGGTTATGCGTGGTCATGGACACTCTCCCAGCCGTCCGAGTGGCTGCTCGAACACTCGTCGCTCAGAGTTCACCCTGGGGACGGGACCGGTTCATTTGCCCTGGGAGGGGCGGAGGCCCGCGTCTCCCAGAGTTCACCTTCAGGCAAGGGGTGGTTCATACGAGGGGATGGAGCCGGACGCACAGGGGGCCGAACGTGGGAGCGTGGGGGTCCGGAGCGACCACCCCCCGATGACGAGCGAAGGCACTGCCGGAGAAGAGGACACCCATGCGGGACGCGTACCACGAGGAACTTGACTCGATCGGCGAGGGCCTGGTCGAGATGGCCCGCCTGGTCGGGTCGGCGATCGGGCGCGCCACGACGGCGATGCTCGACGCGGACCTGAAGCTCGCGGAGAGCGTGATCGCGGCGGACCAGAAGGTCGACGACCTCCAGCACGACCTGGAGGCCCGGGCGATAGCGCTGCTCGCGCGCCAGCAGCCGGTGGCGACGGACCTGCGGATCGTGGTCACCTCGCTGCGGATGAGCGCCGACCTGGAGCGCTCGGGCGACCTGGCGCAGCACGTGGCGAAGCTGACCCGGCTGCGGTTCCCGGACCGCGCGGTCCCGAACGACCTGCACGCGACCATCCTCCAGATGGGCCAGCTGGCGCAGCGCCTGATGGCGAAGGCGGCCGAGGTGATCATCACCAAGGACGTCGACCTGGCGATGCAGCTGGAGCAGGACGACGACGAGATGGACCTGCTGCACCGGGCGCTGTTCCAGCACCTGATGGACGACCGGTGGAAGCACGGCATCGAGACGGCCGTGGACGTGACGCTGCTGGGCCGGTACTACGAGCGGTTCGCGGACCACGCGGTGTCGGTGGCGAAGCGGGTCGTGTACCTGGTGACGGGCGAGCACGCGGACGAGCTCCAGCCGGCGGACACCCCGGTCGAGGGCGCGTAGGGGGTACGCGGGCGGGCCGGGGCGTCCGGGGGGCGCACGGGCGCACGGGGCTTCCGTGCGCCGTTGATGCGCCGGTCCGGGTGGGCATGGAATGGGGGACGAGGGACGATCCGCGTCCCGCGAGGGAGGGACCCCATGGCCGATTCCCCCATCACGCCCGACGCCCCGGCGGAGGCCCCGCGCGAGCGGACGCACCTGCCCGTCCTCGGGGCCTGCGGCTGCGGCTCCGGCTGCGGCTGCGGCTGCCAGTCGGGCGGCCCGTGCCAGTGCGGCGGCTGCTCGGGCTGACGCGTGAGGCGGGGGAGACGGCGCCGCCGCCCCCGGCGGACGCGCTCCCCCGCCGCTCACTCCCCCAGTGCGCGTACGCCGACGGTCTGGCCGCCGCTCTCCTCTCCGGTGGTGCGGAATCCGAGCCGGCGGTAGAAGCCGCCGGGGCCGTCGGGGCCGGGCTCCCAGGTGACGTACATGCGGTCGGCTCCGCGCCGGCGCAGCTCGCCGGCGACGGCCTCGACGGCGAAGCGGCCGTAGCCGGCGCCCTGGGCGTCGGCGGCGATGTTCAGCCGCCACAGGCCGCTGCGGCGGTCGGCCGGGTCCTCGTCGCCGCGCCAGGCGAGGTCGACGAAGGCCATGAGGAAGCCGACGAGCCGGTCGCCGTCGAAGATCAGCCGGGGCCAGGCGCCGTCGCCGTACGCGTACGCCTCGGCGAGGGACGTCGCGACGGGGGCGACGTTCTTCTCCTGGTGGGGGTGGACGCGGAGGGCGAGGGCGGCGTCGACGGTGGCGGGGGTGACCCGCTCCAGGCGCGGTGATCGTGTCATGGACAGGACGTTAGCGACTCCGCTCCCCCGTTCACCTCGGATTACCGTCGGTCACCCCCTGGGCAGCGACGGCTCCGCCCGACAGAATTGCCGCCATGCCCACCGCGCGAGCGACCCTCCTGACAGCGGCGGCGGCCGGAGCCGCCGCACTGCTGCTCACGGGCTGCTCGTCGGCACCGGCCGGCCTCACGGGCGTGACCGTGGCGGAGGACGGCACCCCGCTCGGCGTGATCCTGATGTGCCACGACCACGTCGACGGCGCCATGCTGCACCCCGACGACGCGCCCGAGGGCTCCCGCGAGGTCACCGGCGACTGGCGCCACGACGGCCCCGTCACCGGCTTCACCACCTGGCCGCTCATGCAGACGGCGAGCACCCCGGCGACCGAGGAGTGGACCCCGGAGACGGAGACGGCCCGCCTGGAGAAGGGCCGCAGCTACCGCCTGGCCGGCTGGACCGACGACGGCTCGTGGACGGCCTCCCCCGTCCGCTTCACCCCGGAGGACCTGACCCGCCTCAAGCCCGACCAGGTCCGCTACACCCTGGACGACGAGATCCGCACGACGACCCTCGACCACTTCCGCGACACCGCCTGCGACGAGGCGGCAGGCGGCCGCGAGGAACACTGACGGCCCCTCAGGCGCGGCGGCCATCGAGGCCGGGGCGGGGTCACTCGTCGAAGCGGCTCCAGGGGAAGTCGTACGCCCGCAGGGAGGCGAGGACTTCGCGGTCGCGTGCGGCGAACGCGAGGTCCGCCACGGTCTCACCGGCGCTCATGCTCACCAGCAGGCCAGGGGCCGCGAAGAACAGGTCGCCCCTGCAGTCCGGGAGGAACGGGCTGAGGGGGACCGGGCGCAGGAACTCCCGCAACGGCTCCATGCGTTCGACGGGCATTTCATGGGTCCAGGCCCTGAAGGGCGCGATGCCGCTGGCTTCGTGGAGGGTGAACTGGAGGAGGAAGCGGCTGAGGGGTTCCCCTTCGGGGATCATCTCCGGGTCTTCCTCGGCGTAGGGGTCCTCTGTGCGCCAGACAGCGGGGTCGGCGTCTGCCGGGCCGCCCTGCGGCGGCCACGGGATGGACCAGTCCGCGCATCCCTGGTTCTCGACGGCGAAGACCAGCAGACCGCCCCACGGTCTCTCGACTCGCCGCGGCCGCTCAAGCATGGGGTTGCTGAAGCGGTGAAGGGCGGGGCGCAGGCGGGCGAGACGGTGGAAGGCCGCGAGCGAGGACGGCAGACCGGCCAGCTCCTCATCCGTGAGCGCTTCGGGGTTCGGCTCGACCTCCTCGGCCGGGTACCACCCCAGAACCAGCATCTCCAGGGCACGGTTCGGGTCCGTGTCGACATGGTCGATCCAGTCGACGGACGGAAGCGGCTCCGTGGAGGAGGGCGAGACTGCGTGAGGCGAAGGCCCGGGGGACAGTGTCATGGGGTCACCCTAGGGAGAAAGGCAGGGGGGCTCACGGCACCCGGAAGCCTGTGCCGGTCAGGGGGGCGTGCAGAGGGACACCAGCGTGGCCCCACGGCGCGAAAATGCCCCTGATCTGCGCCGTGTGCGCAGGTCAGGGGCATGATCACTGTTCTTACTTCTTCTTGCCCTGGTTCTTGACGGCCTCGATGGCGGCGGCTGCCGCTTCCGGGTCGAGGTAAGTGCCGCCGGGGTTGACGGGCTTGAAGTCGGCGTCCAGTTCGTAGGCGAGGGGGATGCCGGTGGGGATGTTGAGGCCCGCGATGTCGGCGTCGGAGATGCCGTCGAGGTGCTTCACCAGGGCGCGGAGGCTGTTGCCGTGGGCGGCGACCAGGACCGTGCGGCCGGCGAGGAGGTCCGGGACGATGCCGTCGTACCAGTACGGGAGCATGCGCTGGACGACGTCCTTGAGGCACTCGGTGCGGGGGCGCAGCTCCGGCGGGATGGTCGCGTAGCGGGCGTCGCCGGCCTGGGAGTACTCGCTGTCGTCGGAGAGGACCGGCGGCGGGGTGTCGTACGAGCGGCGCCAGAGCATGAACTGCTCCTCGCCGAACTCGGCGAGGGTCTGGGCCTTGTCCTTGCCCTGGAGGGCGCCGTAGTGACGCTCGTTCAGGCGCCAGGAGCGGTGGACCGGGATCCAGTGGCGGTCCGCGGACTCCAGCGCGAGCTGGGCGGTGCGGATGGCGCGCTTCTGGAGGGAGGTGTGGACCACGTCCGGGAGCAGGCCGGCGTCCTTGAGCAGCTCGCCGCCGCGCGTCGCCTCCTTCTCGCCCTTCGCGGTGAGGTTCACGTCCACCCATCCGGTGAACAGATTCTTCTCGTTCCACTCGCTCTCGCCGTGGCGGAGGAGGATCAGCTTGTACGGTGCGTCGGCCATGCGTACGAGCCTAATGGACCGCCGACGATTGACGCGCGCCGTCAATTCGCTGGCGTCCGCCAGCCGAGATGCGTAAGTTTCGAGAGGCTTCAGAGGGACTTACCGCACGCAGGGGGCGCCCACACATGTCCATCGACTCGCTCAGACGATCGGCGCGCGCCACCGTCTCCGGTCTTCCGCAGGGCTTCTGGTGGCTGTGGCTGTCGACGCTGGTGAACCGGACCGGTGCCTTCGTCCTCACGTTCCTCGCGCTCTACCTGACGTCCGAGCTCGGGCACTCCGCCTGGTTCGCCGGTCTGGTCGTCGCCCTGCACGGTCTCGGCGGCGTCGCCGGTTCCCCGCTGGGCGGCGCGCTGACCGACCACTGGGGCCGCCGCCCCACGATGGTGACGATGCACCTGGCCGCCGCCGCGTGCGCCGGCGCGCTCGCCTTCGTCACCAGCGCCTGGGGCGTCGCCGTCATCGTGCTGCTGATGGGCGTCGCCATGCAGGCGGTCCGGCCGTCCATCAACGCGACGATCGCCGACATGGTCCCGGCCGGCGAGGTGCGCCGCGCCTACGCCCTCAACTACTGGGCGCTCAACCTGGGCTTCGCGGTCGCCTCGATCGCGGGCGGCGCCGCCGCCTTCCTCGGCTACCGGACCCTCTTCGTCGTCGACGCCGTCGCCACCACGCTGTGCGCGGTGATCGTCTTCCTGCGGCTGCCGGAGACCCGGCCGGAGAAGGCCCCCGAGAAGGCCGGCGAGAAGCGGAGCGCGGAGCGGGTGTCGATGCTGGACGTGCTGCGCGACGCGCCGTTCCGGACCCTCGTGCTGCTCAACCTGCTGGTCTGCCTGGTCTTCACCGCGCCGTGGATCGGCCTGTCGCTGACCATGGCCGACCAGGGCCTGCCGCCGTCCTCGTACGGCATGGTGATCGCCGTCAACGGCATCGTGATCGTCGGTTTCCAGCTGCTGGTCAACAAGCTGACCGAGCGGCGCTCGCCGGTGGTCCTGCTGGTCCTGTCCTCGCTGCTGTTCGCCGTCGGCACCGGTGCCACGGCGCTGGCCGGTTCGGCCGTCGCCTTCGCCGCGACCGTCGTGGTGTGGACGGTCGGCGAGATGATCCACGTGCCGACGAACGCCGCCGCCACCGCGCGGCTCGCCCCGGAGCACGCGCGCGGGCGCTACCAGGGCGTGATGGGCATGTCGTGGGCGGTCGCCGGATTCGTCGCGCCGATCGTGGCCGGCGCGATCGTCGACGGGCCCGGTCCGGACGTGCTGTGGGCCGGGACCTTCGCGATCGGCGCGCTCGCCGCCGTCCTGTACGCCCTGCGGCTGCGCACGGCGCTGCGCGAGCCCGAGCCGGAGCCGGAGGAGACCGGGCCCACCACGACCCCCGCTACGGCTGCGGCTTCGGCTCCGGAGCCGTCTCCCGCGTCAGGCTCCTGAACGCGTCCAGGTTCCGCGTCGACTCGCCGCGGGAGACCCGCCAGGCGTACTCCCGCCGGATCGCCGACGCGAAGCCGAGTTCGAGCAGCGTGTTGAAGTCGCCGTCCGCCGCCTCCAGGACCGAGCCCAGCAGCCGGTCCAGCTCGTCCGGCGTGACGGCGGCCAGCGGCAGCTTGCCGGCCAGGTAGATGTCGCCGAGCTGGTCGATCGCGTACCCGACGCCGTACAGCCTGAGGTTCCGTTCGAGGAGCCAGCGGTGGACGCCGGCCTCGTTCTCGTCGGGGTGGCGGACGACGAAGGCGTTGAGCGACAGGGAGTGGCGGCCGATCCGCAGCGACAGCGTGGTGGACAGCTTCCGGGTGCCGGGGAGCTTGACCACGTACGAGCCGGGTTCGGGGCTCTCCCACTCCAGCTCCGCCTCGGTGAGCGTGTCCTCGACGATCCGCCGGGTGTCCTGAGCGTCAGCCATGGTGGGAGCGTACGCGACGGTGGTGCGCCCGCTGCCGGTGGTCGTGCATGGCCGCCGTGTACACGTCGGCGGTGGCCGAGGCGGCCGTGTCCCAGCCGAAGGACTCGGCGTGCCGGGCGGCGGCCTCGCCCAGCCGGGCGGTGAGCCCCGGGTCGGCGGCGAAACGATCCAGCACGCGCGCGTAGTCCGCGGGGTCGTGGCCCCGCACCAGGAAGCCGGTCCGCTCGTCCCGTACGGCCACCGGCAGACCGCCCACCGCGGCGGCGACGACCGGCGTGCCCGTCGCCTGCGCCTCGATGGCGACCAGCCCGAAGGACTCGCTGTACGAGGGCATGACGAGGACCGACGCGGCCCGGAACCAGTCCGCGAGCCGTTCCTGCCCCACCGGCGGGTGGAAGCGGACGAGGTCGGCGATGCCGAGGCGGGCGGCGAGCTTCTGGAGCTGCTCCGGCTTGGCGAGGCCGCTGCCGCTGGGCCCGCCGACCACCGGCACCACCATCCGGGACCGGAGGGTGGGGTCGCGGTCCACCATCAGGGCGGCGGCGCGCAGCAGGATGTCCGGGGCCTTGAGGGGCTGGATGCGGCCGGCGAAGACGGGGACGAAGGCGTCCCGCGGCAGGCCGAGGCGAGCGCGGGCGGCGGCCCGGCCGTCGGCGGGCCGGAACCGGTCGAGGTTCACCCCGGGGTGGACGACCGCGATCTTGCCGGGGTCCGCCTCGTAGAAGCGGGCCAGCTCGTCGGCCTCCTCGGTGGTGTTGGCGATCAGCCGGTCGGCGGCGGCGACGATCTGCGTCTCGCCGATGACCCGGGCGGCCGGCTCGGGCGTGTCGCCCTCGGCGAGCGAGGCGTTCTTGACCTTGGCCATGGTGTGCATGGCGTGCACGAGCGGGACGCCCCACCGCTCGGCGGCGAGCCAGCCGACGTGGCCGGACAGCCAGTAGTGCGAGTGGACGAGGTCGTAGTGGCCGGGGCGGTGGCCCGCCCACGCCTGCATCACGCCGTGCGTGAAGGCGCAGAGCTGGGCCGGCAGCTCCTCCTTGGCCAGCCCCTCGTACGGGCCCGCGTCGACGTGCCGGACGAGGACCCCGGGGGCCAGCTCGACGACGGGCGCGAGGCCGCCGGTGGTGGCCCGGGTGAAGATCTCGACCTCGATGTCGATGGCCGCGAGCCGCTTGGCGAGCTCGACGATGTAGACGTTCATGCCGCCCGCGTCACCGGTGCCCGGCTGGTGCAGCGGGGAGGTGTGCACGGAGAGCATGGCCACCCGGCGCGGGGTGCGCGGGCGGCCCGGAAGCCGCAGCCGGGAGGGGGCTGCCGGGTGCCGGTGCCGGGTGCCGGCGAACCGGGACACGTACTGGCTCACGTCGGCGGTCCTTCCGCGAGAGGGTGGCGTGCGGACATGACAGGCGGAGGGCGCGGTGCGCGTCCTCCGCCCCCGACAACACCGGAACCTCCTCTTTCATTTCCGCCGCGCCCGCGCTTTGCCAATTCATTACGCCCATGCATCACGGGGGCGCCCCCCTCAGTGCGCGTATCCGGCGCCCGTGCCCCGCTCCGTATCCTCTTCCCATGGCCCCGCGCACCACCCGCCCCGTCGGCACCCCGACCCGCGGGACCACCAACCCGAACCGGCTGCGGCGGATGGACCGCTGGATCGCCGCCGTGCACGGGCCCGCGCTGCGCCGCTCGCCGGAGCCGCCCGTCGCCGTGGACCTCGGGTACGGCGCCGCCCCCTGGACCGCCGTCGAACTGCTGGCGCGGCTGCGGACCGCCGAGCCGCGCACCCTGCTGTACGGGATCGAGATCGAGCCCGCGCGGGTGGAGGCCGCGAAGCCGTACGAGGAGCGGTACGCGGGGCTGTCCTTCGTGCACGGCGGGTTCGAGGTGCCGGTGCCGGGCGCGCCCGCGCTGATCCGGGCCGCGAACGTGCTGCGCCAGTACGACGAGGAGCAGGTCGCCGCCGTGTGGGCGCGGCTGTGCGGGCGGCTCGCGCCGGGCGGGCTGCTCGTGGAGGGGACCTGCGACGAGATCGGGCGCCGGCACGTGTGGGTGGCGCTGGACCGGGGCGGGCCGCGCACGGTCACCTTCGCGACCCGGCTGGGCTCCCTGGAGCGTCCCTCGGACCTCGCCGAGCGGCTGCCGAAGGCGCTGATCCACCGGAACGTGCCGGGCGAGCCGGTCCACGCCTTCCTGCGGGACTTCGACCGGGCCTGGGCGGCGGCGGCGCCGTACGCCTCGCTGGGCGCCCGGCAGCGGTGGATCCGCTCGGTGCGGGACCTGACGGGCGACTGGCCGGTCGTGGACGGCCCGAAGCGGTGGCGGCAGGGCGAGGTGACGGTCCGCTGGGACGCGCTCGCGCCGCGCGTGTCCTGAGCCGGCGGCGCCGCGCGGCCTGACGGGGCGGCAGGTGACGGGCCGGTGTCCGGGGGCCCTCCGGCGCGCCACGGTCCGCCCACATCCCCGTGCCGGGGGAACGTCACCCGCTCATCGGCCGTCACTCTGGCGGGGGCCTGTCGTTCTGGCGGGGGATCTGTCGTTTTCCGGTTCCGCGTGGCACTATCGCCAGGACCACACAAGTTACTGACGGTAAATCAGAAAGTGGCCGTGGGGCACCCGGTCACGTAGGGGGAACCAGTGAACCGAGGACGCCGACGTCCGTACGCCGCCGCCGCGGTCACCGCGGCCTGCGCCCTGGCCCTGCTGGCCTCGCCCGCGCTGAGCCTCCAGGCGGCCGCCGCCCCGCTGCCGCCGCCCCCGCCGAAGAAGACCCTCGAACAGGTCCGCACCGAGATCGACACGCTGTACCGGCAGGCCGCCGCCGCCACCGACGCGTACAACCTCGCCGAGGAGCGCACCGAGAAGCAGTCCGCCGAGATCGTCCGGCTCGCCCGCATGATCGAGAGCGGCCGGAAGCGGATCGAGACCCTGAAGGCCCAGGCCGGCGCCACCGCCCGCGCCCAGTACCGCAACGGCGGCCTCCCGGACGGCGCCCAGCTCGTCCTCACCGGCGACCCGCAGCTCTTCCTCGACGCCGCCGGCCGGCTCCGCGAGGGCGCCAAGGCCACAACCGACCTCCTCGCCGAACTCACCCGCGCCCAGGGCGAGCTGAACACCTACGCGTCCGAGGCCGGCGACCACTGGACCCGGCTGGAGGCGGACCGCCTCCGCCAGGCGCAGGCCAAGAAGGAGATCGACGGCAAGATCGCCGCCGCGAAGAAGCTGGAGAGCGAGCTCGCCGCCGAGGAGCGCGAGCGGCTGCGCCGGATGGAGGAGCAGGCCCGCCGGCAGGCCCAGACGGAATGGCTCGGCTCCGGCATCCTCGCCGAACTCAGCACCGAGACCACCCCCGAGGCCCGTACCGCCATCCAGTCCGCCCTCGCGCAGGTCGGCAAGCCGTACGTGTGGGGCGCCGAGGGCCCAGACTCCTTCGACTGCTCCGGCCTCACCCAGTCCGCCTGGGCCGCCGCCGGCAAGCGCATCCCGCGCACCTCGCAGGAACAGTGGCGGCTGCTCCCCCGCGTCCAGCCGGAGGACATGCGCCCCGGCGACCTCATCGTCTACTACCAGGACGCCAGCCACATCGGCATGTACATCGGCGACGGCAAGATGGTCCACGCGCCCCGCCCCGGGCGGAACGTGACCGTCGCGGGCGCCGGCTCGATGGAGATCCTGGGCATCGTCCGCCCGACCTGATCCCCCGGCGGCCTCCCGTCCCGCCCGGCCTGATCCCGGGACGCACGGGCCGCGGCCCATGGGCGCACCCGCCCCACGGCCCCGCCGCCCCCCTCACGAGCGACCTGACGGATCCGGCCGAGTGAGGTTTCTCATGGGACGGGGGCCCGCCCCCGCCCGCCTCCGGCACAACTACCTCCCCTTCCGCGGCATATGCCAAGGAAGAGCCGGGCGCCCACGGAGTGATCGCCATTCCGCTGCGCGCCGCACTGCCGCTATGGTCCCGGACGGGGCGGGCCGCCACCCGGCGCCCGGCGCACCCTCGGGGGAGGGAAGGAAACCCGGACCGATGCCCGTATCCGTACCGCGCCAGAGAATCGTCTCTGCTGCGGGGCAAGGCGACACCACCGCCATGGACGCCCACGCCTTGGATGCCACCGCCATGGAAGCCACCGCTGTGACAGACACAGGAACCGGCACAGGCACAGGAACCGACCGCGACCGCACCGATCTCACCCTCCTGGTCGTCGAGGACGACCCGGCGGGTTCCCTCGCCGTGCCCGAACTGCTCGACGCCGCCGGCGCGAGCGGCACCCGGGTCCGCATCCGCACCGCCCGCAACCTCACCGAGGCCGAGCGGCTGCTCACCGACGACGTGCACTGCGTGCTCGTCGACCTCGCGCTGCCCCTGCCCCGGGGCACCGGCGACGGCGACCCGCTCGCCCCGCTGCGGCACATCCTGCGCCTCGCGCCCCGGCACGCCGTCCTCGCCCTGGCCCCCTCCGCCGACGCGGAACTGGCCGCCGAGGCGGTACGCGTCGGGGCCCAGGACCACCTCTTCCGCGAGGAGCTGGACGGCCGGGTGCTGAGCCGCGCCATCCGGTACGCGGTCGAGCGCAAGCGCAACGACGCCGCCAAGGTGAAGCTCGCCGAGTCCCGGCTGCGCGCCCAGGAGAACGCCCGTCTGGAGCGCGGCCTGCTGCCCACCCCGCTCCTGGAGGGCTCCGACCTGCGCTTCGCCGCCAGCTACCGGCCCGGCCGGTCCCGCGCGCTGCTCGGCGGCGACTTCTACGACGTGGTCCGCACCCCGGACGGCACCGTCCACGCCATGATCGGCGACGTCTGCGGCCACGGCCCGGACGAGGCCGCGCTCGGCGTCGAGCTGCGGATCGCCTGGCGCGCGCTGACCTTCGCGGGGCTCTGCGGGGACGAACTGCTCTCCACGCTCCAGCAGGTCCTGGAGCACGAGCGGGAGAGCGACGAGATCTTCGCGACCCTGTGCACGGTCGACATCGCGCCCGACGGGCGCCGGGCCGGGCTCTGCCTCGCCGGGCACCCGGCCCCGCTGGTCGCCCAGCGCGGCGGCGTCGCCCGGCTCCTGCCGTACGAGGACGGCGGCCCGGCCCTGGGCCTGCTGCCGCGCGCCCGCTGGCCGCGCCGGCAGGTCGATCTTGGCGGGGCGTGGAGCCTGCTCCTCTACACCGACGGCCTGATCGAGGGCCGGACGGCGGGCCCCGGCTCGGCGCGGCTCGGGCAGGACGCCATGGTCGAGATGATCAACCGGCAGCTGGTCGCGGGGCTGCGCGGCGAGGCGCTGCTGGAGGCGGCGATGGCGGAGGCGCGGGAGCTGAACGGCGGCGAGCTGACGGACGACGTGGCGCTGCTGGCCCTGGAACGCGACAGGACCCGGGGATAGCGACCCCGGGTCCCGCCTGAACCGTTCGTGTGCCCTGCCGCGGCGACCGCTACCGGCCGCCGTTGTAGGGGCCGTACGGCCCGTCGCTGCTGGAGCCGCCGCGCCGGCCGCCGCCCCCGCCGCCCATGACCTGCTTGAGCGCGGGCCGCACGTCCACCATGAAGACGATGGCGGCGATGAGCCCCGCGATCAGCAGGAAGAGGAAGTCGGGCAGCAGCAGGTTCAGGGCGAGGTTGACGCCGAGCAGGATCAGCCAGAACTTCTTGGTCTGCTTGTCCGCGGCCCGGTAGGCGTCCTCGCGCACCAGCGCCGCGATCACGAACGAGGCGACCGCGAATCCGGTGAAGACCAGGAACATCAGCAGGTTGAGGGTGTTGTCGAACCGGTCCATCAGCATGCTGAACACCGCCTAGGGGGTCATGGGGTACGTACGCCTCGCGGTCAAGGTACCCGTTCCAACGCCCGGGGCCCCGCGCATCGTGCCCGGATCCGCTATTCGGCCTCGGCCGCGGCCTTCTTCGCGGGCGCCTTGCGGGCGGCCGGCTTGCGGGCGGCGGCCTTCTTCGGCGCGGTCTCCCCGGCGGCGGTGTCCTGCGCGGGCACCTCGGCGACGGGCTTCCCGGCCTCGTCGTCCGCCGTCCCGGAAGCGGACTCGGGCTCCGGCTCGACCACGACGGCGATCTCGGTGATCCGCTCGGCGCTCTCGCCGCGCCAGGCGCGGACGGCCTCCTCGCCCTGGGCGGCGACCTCCTCGTACTTCTCGCGCGCCTTCACGGCGTACTCGACGGCCACGCCGACGCCCCGCAGGGCCAGGTCCTGGGCGGTCTCGCCGAGCTTCTTGAGGTCGGTGTCGAGGCCGCCGACGACCTCGGCGACCTTCGCCTGGACGACCGTCTGGGCCTCCTTGGCCCGGTCGGCCACCTTCTCCTGCACGGCCTTGGGGTCGGTGTTCCGGACGGCCTCGAACCGGCCGGGCGCCTCGGCGGCGAGCTGCTCGATCAGGCCGGGCACCTTGCGGGCCTGCCGGACGGCGAGCTCGGCGGTGCCGGCGGCGAAGTAGAGGGGGGTACGCAGTTCGTCGATGATGGCCATGCTGGTGGTCCTCCCGGTGAGGGCGTTCACGCTGACGTACTAGCCGACGGCTTCGGGCTCCGCTCCGGCGGCCCCGGCGGTCTCCGGGGCGGTCTCCGCGGTCTTCTCCGCCGCGTTCACCACGGCGTTCTCCGCCGCGTTCTCCTTGCGGAAGGAGTCGTAGATCTGGAGCAGCACCTGCTTCTGCCGCTCGCTGATCGAGGGATCGGCCAGGATGACGGCGCGCGTCTCCAGCTCCTCCCGGTCCTTCTCGTCGAGGATCCCGGCCCGCACGTAGAGCGTCTCGGCCGAGATCCGCAGCGCCTTGGCGACCTGCTGGAGCACCTCGGCGCTGGGCTTGCGGAGCCCGCGCTCGATCTGGCTGAGGTACGGGTTCGAGACCCCGGCGGCGTCGGCGAGCTGCCGCAGCGAGAGCTGCGCGGTGCGCCGCTGCTCGCGCAGGTACTCGCCGAGGCTGCCGAGATTGCCGACGTTGAGCGAAGCCATGCTCCGTACCCTGCCACCGCTTGCTAACTATTGCAAGCAGATGCTTGCAGAAGTGCTCGCGTGTCGCGGACCCCGCCGGTACGGTGAGGGCGTGAGCACCCGCATCCCCCTCGACGACCTCCGCCGGCTGCGCAAGGCCCGCGACCTGATGGACCGGGAGTACGCGCGTCCGCTGGACGTGGCGGAGCTGGCGCGGACGGCGCTGATGTCGGCCGGGCACTTCGCGCGGAGCTTCCGGAGCGCGTTCGGGGAGACCCCGTACAGCTATCTCATGACGCGGCGGATCGAGCGCGCCAAGGCGCTGCTGCGGCGCGGGGACCTGTCGGTGACGGACGTCTGCATGGAGGTGGGGTGTACGTCGCTGGGGTCGTTCAGCTCGCGCTTCACCCAGTTGGTGGGCGAGACGCCGAGCGCCTACCGGGCCCGCGCGCACGGCGCCGACGCGGCGCTGCCCGCCTGCGTCGCCAAGGTGGCCTCGCGACCGGTCAGGAACGGAGAAGCGCGGCCCGGCGGCGCTCCCTAGCGTGGAGGCCATGGACATCAACCTCTCCCAGAGCTTCATCACCGTCGACGACCACGAGAAGGCGCTCGGCTTCTACCGCGACGCGCTCGGCCTGGAAGTCCGCAAGGACGTGGGCTTCCAGGACATGCGCTGGGTGACCGTCGGGTCGCCGGCGCAGCCGGACGTGTCGGTCGTGCTGGAGTCGCCGCTGGCCGACCCGAGCGCCTCCGAGGGCGACCGCCAGGCGGTCGTCGACCTCATGCGCAAGGGGCTGCTGCGCGCGGCGATCTTCGGTACGGACGACGTGGACGCGGCCTTCGAGCGGATCAGCGCGTCGGGCGCCGAGGTGCTGCGCGAGCCGGTGGACCAGCCGTACGGGGTCCGCGAGTGCGCGTTCCTCGACCCGGCGGGCAACCAGATCGTGTTCCAGCAGCCGCTCGGCTGAACCGGACCCCGGCGGCCCCAGGTCGTCCGTTTCCTGATAATCCACGACGGATCGACCCTCGCTATCCTGGCGGGCATGACCGCCATGAGCCCCCGCCGCAGCGAGCCCGATCTCTCCTACCTCCTCGACCACACCGGTCACGTCCTGCGCACGCGCATGGCGGCGGAGCTGGCGGAGATCGGGCTCACCGCCCGGATGCACTGCGTCCTCGTCCACGCCCTGGAGGAGGAGCGGACCCAGGCGCAGCTGGCCGAGATCGGCGACATGGACAAGACGACGATGGTCGTCACCGTCGACGCCCTGGAGAAGGCGGGGCTGGCCGAGCGGCAGCCCTCCAGCACCGACCGGCGGGCGCGGATCATCGCGGTCACCGAGGCGGGGGCGCGGGTCGCGGAGGAGAGCACGCGGATCGTGGACCGCGTCCACGCGGAGGCGCTGGACTCCCTGCCGGAGGACGAGCGGAAGGTGCTGGTCCGGGCGCTGGGGCGGCTGGCGGAGGGGCACTTGCGGACGCCGGCCGAGGGAGCGGGGACGACGCCCCGGCGGGCGCGGCAGAAGAACTGACGAGAACCGGCACAGCCGAGAGGACCGGCACCCCTACCCCCATCAAGTTCCGTAAAAAATAGTCTGCAACAAAACCATCTGCTAGCGTCTCTCCTGTCGCCTCCACGGACAGGAGAGATCCCCATGCGCGCCCACCCCCGCTCCCTCGCGCTCGCCGTCCTCGCCAGCGCCATGCTCATGACCGTCCTCGACGGCAGCATCGTCACCGTCGCCATGCCCGCCATCCAGGCCGACCTCGGCTTCACCCCGGCGGGCCTCAGCTGGGTCGTCAACGCCTACCTGATCGCCTTCGGCTCGCTCCTCCTGCTCGCGGGGCGCCTCGGCGACCTCGTCGGGCGCAAGCGGATGTTCCTCGCCGGGACCGCGCTCTTCACCGGCGCGTCGCTGCTCGCCGCCGTCGCCGGCTCCCCCGGCGTCCTGATCGCCGCCCGCTTCCTCCAGGGCGCCGGCAGCGCCATGTCGTCCGCCGTCAGCCTCGGCATCCTCGTCACGCTCTTCACCGCACCGCGCGAACGCGCCCGCGCCATCGCCGTGTTCAGCTTCACCGGCGCGGCGGGCGCCTCCCTCGGCCAGGTCCTCGGCGGGCTCCTCACCGACGCCCTCTCCTGGAACTGGATCTTCTTCATCAACCTGCCCATCGGCGCCGCCGCGATCGCCCTCGCCACCCGTGCCCTCCCCGCCGACCGGGGGCTCGGGCTGCGCGCCGGCGCCGACGCCCTCGGCGCGCTCCTCGTCACCGCGGGCCTGATGACCGGCATCTACGCGGTGGTCCGGATCGAGGAGTACGGCCCCGGCTCCGCCCACACCCTGGGCCTCGGCGGCCTCGCCGCCGCCCTGCTCGCCGGCTTCCTGCTCCGCCAGCGCCGCGCCGCCACCCCGCTGATGCCGCCGCGGATCCTGCGCAACCGCACGGTCGCCGGCGCCAACCTGGTCCAGCTCCTCATGGTGGCCGCGCTGTTCGCCTTCCAGGTGCTGGTCGCGCTCTACCTCCAGAAGGTCCAGGGGTACGGCGCCACCGCCACCGGCATCGCGATGCTGCCCGCCGCCCTGGCGATCGGCGCCGTCTCGCTCGGCGTCGCGGCCCGGCTCATCACCCGCTTCGGCGAGCGCGCCGTGCTGCTCGCGGGCCTCACCCTGCTGCTCGGCGTGCTCGGCCTGCTCACCCGGGTCCCCGTGCACGCCTCGTACGCGGTCGACCTGCTCCCGGTGATGCTGCTCGCGGCCGGCTTCGGCCTGGCGCTCCCGGCCCTCACCGCGCTCGGCATGTCGGGCGCCGACGAGGCCGACGCGGGGCTGGCGTCCGGGCTCTTCAACACCACGCAGCAGATCGGCATGGCGCTCGGCGTCGCCGTCCTCACCACCCTGGCCGCCGCCCGCACCGAAGCCCTCGGCGCGGCCGGACGGACCACGGCCGAGGCCCTGACCGGCGGCTACCGGCTCGCCTTCGGCGTGGGGGCGGGGCTGCTGGCCGCCGCCCTCGCGGTCGCCGCGACCCTGCTCCGTACGAAGAAGACGGCCCCCGCAGCCGAGGTCGTCACCGCCGCCTGACGGTCACCGCCGCCTGACGGCGGTTCAGGACGCGCGGCCCTCCACGAGGGCCGCGACGCCGTCCAGGATCCGGGCCAGACCGAAGCGGAACTCGTCGTCGGGGCCGTCCGCGTGGTCCATGACCCCGGACTCGATCACCTGCGCCACCTTCGGGTAGACGGCGGGGTCGACCAGCCGCCGCAGGGTGCTGCTGTACCGGCGCATGGCCTCCTCGGGGCCCTCCCCGCTCGCCTCCACCGCCTCCGCCAGCTCGACGGCGAGCAGCGCGTCGTTCTTCACGAAGCCGCCCAGCAGCATGACCACACCGAGCTTGGCGCCCTCGTCCAGGCCCGTGCCGTCGAGGGCCAGCAGCGCCTTCTCCCACCAGGCGACCGCGTGCGGCGTCGCGGGCGGGCCCGAGACGGGAATCCGCAGCAGCCACAGGTGGCGCAGATAGACCTCGCGCATCGCCCAGGCCCAGCGCTCCAGCCCCTCCCGCCAGCCGACGCCCGCGTCGAACAGCGCGGGCGGGGCTCCCGTCGCCGCCTCCTGCATCAGCACGTACAGCTCCTGCTTGGCGGAGACGTGCCGGTAGAGCGACATGGTCGAGACGCCCAGCTCCTTCGCGACCCGGCCCATCGAGACGGCGGCCAGGCCCTCCGCGGAGGCGAGTTCCACGGCCGCGGCGACGATCCGGGCCTGGCTGAGCCCCGGCTTCGGCCCCTTGGTGGGGCGCTCGCGCAGCCCCCAGACGGCCTCGACCGAAGGCGGCAGGAACGACCCGCCCCCGTCCGGGGACACGTGCCCGCCCTTGTCGCCCGCCATCCGCGCCGCCTCCTGAGCTCGCTCGCTTGACGCCCATCCTAGTAATGCGTAACCCTTACGCAGTAACGCGTATGGCATACGCAGTACGCCGCGAGCGCGGCAGAAGGAGACCGCCATGCCTCCCGCCATCGAGACCACCGCTCTCACCAAGACCTACGGCACCGTCCGCGTCGTCGACGCCCTCGACCTGCGCGTCGAGGCCGGCACCGTCTTCGCCCTCCTCGGGCCCAACGGCGCCGGAAAGACCACCACCGTCCGGATCCTCGCCACCCTCACCGCCCCCGACGGCGGCCACGCGCGCGTGGCGGGCCACGACGTCGTCACCGCCCGCCGCGCCGTCCGCCGCGCCATCAGCCTCACCGGCCAGTACGCGGCCGTCGACGAGACCCTGACCGGCGCCGAGAACCTCCGCCTCACCGCCCGGCTCTCCGGCCTCTCCCGCACCGCCGCCGCCCGCCGCGCCGACGAACTCCTCGAACGCTTCCGGCTCACCGACGCCCGCGACCGCCGGGCCGGGACGTACTCCGGAGGCATGCGCCGCCGCCTCGACCTCGCCGCCGGACTCGTCCGCGACCCCGGCACCGTCCAGGTCGTCTTCCTCGACGAACCCACCACCGGCCTCGACCCGCGCAGCCGGCAGGAGCTCTGGGACGTCGTCCGCGAGCTGTCCGCCCACGGCACCACCGTCTTCCTCACCACCCAGTACCTGGAGGAGGCCGACCGGCTCGCCCACCGCATCACCGTCCTCGGCGCCGGCCGCACCCTCGCCGAAGGCACCCCCGGAGAACTGAAGAACCGTTACGCGCGCCACCGCCTCGACGTCGTCGCCCGCGACCGCGACGCCTACCTGCGGCTCACCCCGCACGCCACCGCCCACACCCCCGAGACCCTCACCCTCGGCGTCCCCACCGACGGCAGCGCCGCCCACGTCCGCGCCCTGCTCGACACCCTCGACCCGCACCGCACCGACATCGAGCGCTTCGCCCTGCACAGCGCGACCCTCGACGACGTCTTCCTCCACCTCACCGGCGGCACCAAGGAGCCCAGCCATGTCTGACCGGACCGCGGGACCCCTCGCCACCACCACCGCCCTCGCCGGGCGCGGCCTCCTCCTCAGCCGGCGCAACCTCGACGCCGTCCTGACCTCGCTGATGCTGCCGGTGCTGCTGATGCTGGTCTTCGTCTACTTCTTCGGCGGGGCCATCGACACCGGACACGAGCGGTACGTCACCTACGTCGTCCCCGGCGTCCTCGTCCTGTGCGCCGGCTTCGGCGCCGCCGGCACCGCCGTCTCCGTCAGCGACGACATGCGGCGCGGCACCGTCGACCGGCTCCGCACCCTCGACGTCGGCGCCGTCCCCTTCCTCACCGGCCACGTCGTCGCCACCGTCGCCCGCAACCTGCTGGCCACCGCGCTCGTCCTCGGCGTCGCCGCCCTCATCGGCTTCCGCCCCGCCGCCACCCCCGCCGGCTGGCTCGCCGCGGTCGCGCTGATCGTCGCCTACCTGACCGTCGTCTCCTGGCTCTCCGCCGCCGCCGGCCTCGTCACCCGCACCCCCGAAGCGGCCGGCGCCGTCACCTTCCTCATGATGTTCGTGCCCTACCCGAGCAGCGCGTTCGTCCCCATCGACACCATGCCCGGCTGGCTGCACGGCTTCGCCGAGCACCAGCCCGTCACCCCGCTCATCGAGACCCTGCGCGGCCTGCTCCTCGACCAGCCGGTCGGCGACGCGCCCTGGACCGCCCTCGCCTGGCTCGGCGGCCTGCTGCTCCTCGCCGTCGCCGCCTCCGGCACCCTCTTCCGCCTCCGCACCCGCTGACCCCGGGACGGGCGCGGCCGGGCGCGGGTCAGAAGATGTCCGGCGAGAACGCCCGCAGCGGAGCACGGAACAACAGCTCCGCCCGGGCCGCCGCACCCGGCACCGCCTCCTCGGCCAGCCCCAGCGACGCCAGCCGCACCGCCGACGCGTCGCCCAGGACCAGTCGGGCCAGCACGGCCACGTCCAGCACCAGATCGGCCGACGCGGTCGTCCGGGTGCAGCGCGCCCCCTTCGGCGACGCGTCCAGCAGATACCGCCCCTCCGCGTACCCGGCCGCGTCCCGCACCTCCAGGACCAGCCCGTCCGTCACCGGATAAGTCCGCTCCTCCAGCACCCGCACCACGTCCAGGACCCGCAGCCACAGCATGTCCGCGTGCGACACCGTCCGGGCCGCCCGCGGGTCCGGCAGCAGCAGCGGCAGCGGGTCGTCCGGCGCCCGGTACCCCGACCGCACGGCCATCACCCAGTCCACCGAGCAGACGAACCGCCACAGCGCGTGCTCCGCCGCCGGCGTCGCCGCGACCAGGTCCCGCACCGTCAGCGTCGTCTCCGGCTGCTTGGCGTCGCCCCACTTGTCGTCGCAGCGGTACGACACGTATCCCTCGGGCTCGCCCGACGCCGCGCGGTACACCGCGTAGTACGGCTCCGTCCACGGCTCCAGGTGGTGCCCGAGGCCCGTGGCCACCTCCCAGTTCCGCGCCGTCCGGTCCGTCACCCCGGCCCGCGCGCCCGCGAGCCGCCGGTGCAGCGCCGGCCCGATCCGGCGGACCTCCGGCCCGTCGCACAGGTCGATCCGGCCGCCGTCCTCCGGCCGGCCGCTGCGCCGCGGATCGAGCCCCGCCCGGCGCAGGTCCACGCTCCACTCGGTGGTCCAGCTCGCCGGACCGAAGCCGTACCGGCCGTAGATCGGGTACTCGGCCGCGATCAGCGTCGCCACCGCGTCGCCGCGCTCCCGGGCCGCGTCGAGGTCCAGCGCCATCAGCCGGCTCAGCAGCCCGCGCCGCCGGTGCGTCGGCGCCACCGTCACCTGCGTGACCGCGTCCGCCGCGAGGCTCCCGCCGCCGACCGTGCTCAGCCGCTGCCCGAAGGAACGGAAGGTCGCGACGACCCGGCCGTCCTCCACCGCGGCCCGCGTCCGGTCCAGGTCGACGTGGGCGATCCGGTCGGCCACCAGCTCATCGGGGACGACCGGCTCGTTCAGGAACCCCGTCCGCAGGGCCCGCAGCCAGTCGGGGAACTCGGACTCCGTCACCGTGCGCAGTTCGACAGCCATCCCCCGACCCTACGCACGGCCGCCCGCCTCCGGCGCGCGAATTTCCGGCCCCTCAGGCCCCTCAGGCCAGCAGGTCGTCGACCTGCGCCTCGCCCTCCCGGTAGCGGCGGGCGATCTCCGCGCCGCAGTCGTCGGCCGTCCGCTGCAGCGCCTGCCGGCGCTGCGAGATCTGCTGCTCGTAACCGGCGAGCCGCCCCATCGCGGTGTGCAGCTCCTCGTCCGTCCGGGCCGTCAGGTCCGACAGCTCGACCTCCGACAGCATCTCGGCGGCCAGCCGCCGGTACTCCTCCCCGCGCGGCGTCGACAGCGTCACGTGCCGGGCTGAACTGCGGTGCCGCGACGGCACGTCCGCCAGGATCTCCGACAGCCGGTCCAGGACCGGCGCCTCCGGGTCCGTCCGGCGCGCCAGCTCCGCCCGCAGGATGTCGATCCGCCCCTGGAGCATCCGCCGCACGTAGCTGAGATCGGCCTCGTCGCTCTGCGCGTCCCGGCGCAGGGCCCGCAGTTCGGACAGGCGCAGCCCGCCGAGGTCGTGACCCGGGCGGCCGGACGGCGGCTCGGCGGTCCGCTGCACGGGTGGCCGGGCGACCGGCCCGCCGGGCACCGCACCCGCGGAGCGGATCAGCGGTACGGGGCCGGACGGCGTCGGCCCGGTGCTGGAAGCACTCATGAGAATCGTCCCCTCGACCGGTGCGGAGCCGCACCGCCTCCTGGCATGGTGCCACTCCCGCACGCGCGCGTGCAGGCGCTCTGCACCCGTTCGGCCCCCAGAAATCCCCGATCGGTAGGTTGGGGCGCATGCGAGCTGTGGTGCAGAGAGTGGACGGCGCGAAGGTCGTCGTCGCAGGGGAGACGGTCGGCGAGATCACCGGCGAGGGCCTGTGCGTGCTGGTGGGCGTCACCCACGACGACACCCCCGAGAAGGCCGCCCAATTGGCCAGAAAACTCTGGTCCGTCCGGGTATTGGAGGACGAGAAGTCGTGCTCCGACGTGAACGCGCCGCTGCTGGTGATCTCCCAGTTCACGCTCTACGGCGACGCCCGCAAGGGCCGCCGCCCCACGTGGAACGCCGCCGCGCCCGGCCCCGTCGCCGAACCCCTCGTGGACGAGGTCGTCGCCCAGCTGCGGAAGCTCGGCGCGCACGTGGAGACGGGCCGCTTCGGGGCCGACATGCGCGTCGGCCTCACGAACCACGGCCCGTTCACGGTCCTGCTGGAGGTCTGACCCCCGCGTCCTAGGGTTCGACGACGGTCTCCTGCGCGGCGGCCGTCGTCCCCGCCACCAGCGGCGCGTCCACCGGCACGTTCCGCTTCACCAGGCCCAGGGCGATCGGCCCCAGCTCGTGGTGGCGGACCGCGGTCGTCACGAACCCGATCTGCCGCCCGTCCGGACCGTCCGCGGCGAGCCGCAGCGGCGTGCCGTGCGCCGGCAGCGTCACCTCGCTGCCGTCCAGGTGCAGGAAGACCAGCCGGCGCGGCGGCTTCCCCAGGTTGTGCACCCGGGCGACCGTCTCCTGCCCCCGGTAGCAGCCCTTCTGGAGGTGGACGGCCGTGCCGATGAGCCCGATCTCGTGCGGGATGGTCCGGTGGTCGGTCTCGAAGCCGAGCCGCGGCCGGTGACCCTCCACCCGCAGCGCCTCGTACGCCAGCACCCCGGCGGCCGGCCCGTGCGCGGCGGCGAAGGACTCCAGCCCGGCGCGCGGCAGGAACAGGTCGCGCCCGTGCGCCGTCTCCCGTACGACGACGCCCTCGGGGGTCTCCGCGGTGGAGCCGGCCGGCAGGTGCACGACCGCGTACTCCTCCGTGCGGTCGGCGACCTCCACCCGGTAGAAGAACTTCATCGACTCCAGGTACGCGATCAGCGCGTCCTGCGTGCCCGGCTCGACGTGCGCCCACACCGTCTCGCCGTCGTCGACGAGCGACAGGGCGTGCTCGATGTGCCCGTTCGCGGAGAGGATCAGCGCCTCGGTGGCCTGCCCGGCCGGCAGTTCGCTGACGTGCTGGGTGAGCAGCAGGTGCAGCCAGCTCAGCCGGTCGTCGCCGCTGACGGTGACGACACCGCGGTGGGAGAGGTCGACGAACCCCGACCCGTCGGCGAGCGCGCGCTGCTCGCGGAACAGATCGCCGTAGTGGGCGGCGACGCCTTCGTCGCGGCCTTCGGCCGCTACGGCGCCCGGCAGGGACAGCAGGGAGCTCTTCATGGGAAAAGCCTACGACTCCGCGGCGGTCGCCTTCCGCGAGCAGTCCCCGCACCGGCCGAAGATCGCGAAGTGCTTCATGTCGGTCTCGAAACCGAAGGTGTCGCGGAGCTTCCCGGTGAACTCGGCGGCCACCTCGACGTCCGCCTCGATGACTCCGGAGCAGTCCCGGCACACCAGGTGCAGGTGGTGGTGCCGGTCCGCGAGGTGGTACGTCGGCGCCCCGTGCCCGAGGTGCGCGTGGCTGACCAGCCCGAGCTCCTCCAGGAGCTCCAGGGTCCGGTAGACGGTGGAGATGTTCACCCCGGAGGCGGTCTTCCGCACCTCGGCGAGGATGTCGTCGGGGGTGGCGTGCTCCAGCACGTCCACCGCCTCCAGCACGAGCTGACGCTGCGGCGTCAGCCGGTAGCCGCGCTGCCGCAGGTCGCTCTTCCAGTCGGTGCTCACCACGCCCCCCAGTGTAGGAGGGCGCGGCGTCGCACCGGCGGTCCTACTTGAAGAAGGCGATGCCGTCGTCCGGCATGTCCGGGAGGTTGCGGGCCATCTCGGCGACCTCTTCCGGGGTGACGACCTTCTTGAGGTGCGCGGACATGTAGGGGCGGAGCGGGACCTCGGGGGTCGCCTTCTCGCCGACCCACATGAGGTCGCTCTTCACGTAGCCGTAGAGGCGCTTGCCGCCGGTGTACGGGCCGGAGGCGGCGGTGCGGGCCACCGCGTCGGTGGCCAGGTCGATCTGCGGCTTCTGGTCGGCGAGCTCGCCGTACCAGACCTCGACGACGCCGTCGTCGCGGACCATCACGACCTCGACCTTGCGGTCCTTGTCGATGCGCCAGAAGCCGCTCTCGCTCTCCAGCGGGCGGACCTTGTTGCCGTCCTGGTCGAGGACCCAGGAGTGCGAGTGGTACTCCAGGAAGTCCCGGCCGTCGTGGCTGAAGGTCACCGACTGGCCGAAGTTGCACTTCTCGGCGCCCGGGAAGTCGGACACGCCGGCGCCCTCCCACGTCCCGAGGAGGAACGCGAGCGGGACGAGGTCCGGGTTGAGGTCGGACGGGATCTGGATCATGAGCGACTCAGACGATCTGTGAAGGGGGACCGGTGGAGGAGGACGGACCTGGAGGTCAGCGCTGGCCCTGGTACAGCTTCTTCACGGTCAGACCGGCGAAGGCGAGCACGCCGACGGCGACCAGGACCAGCAGGGTCTCGAAGAAAATGATCACGGGGTGCTCCTCGGCTGTGCGGTGAAGGCGGAACGGGCCGGACCCCAGCTTAGTGGGCGGGGGTCCGGCCCACTCGGTGAGGTGGGTCTCCGCGCGGCCGGGTCAGCCGAGCAGCTGGTTCTGGAGCGTCACCGTCTGCTGGAAGGGGACGGCGAGCGCCTCGCCGGCCCGGACCTGGGTCACCACGGCCACGATGTCACCGGTCTGGAGGTACGCCCAGCGGGTCTGCTCGGGACCGTACGGCTTCTTCTCCCGGAAGCCGTAGAGCGTCGTGTCCGGCACGTCGACGACCGAGGCGTAGTCCTCCGGCACCACGCCCTCGACTCCCTCGGGCAGCACCGCCGGGACGGAGGTCGCGCCCGCGTCCAGGGCGTCGTCCTTGAACGCCTCCGCGTACGCCACCGAGCCGAACCGCAGCAGGTGCACGGTGCTGCGGGTGCCGTCGGGCATGGTCCAGGCCCGGGCCGCGATGTGCCGGAGCGTGGAGTCGGCGAGCGCCGTCCGCAGCTCGGCCCGGTCCTCCTCGCCGTACAGGGCGAGGAAGGACTCGGTCGTCACCCAGGTGCCGTCGGTCTTCGGGTCGACCTTCGCGCCGGCCGGGGCCGGCAGCACGAGCCGGCGCGCGTCCGCGTAGTGGATCTCGCCGTCGTTGCCGTCGGTGAAGGGCCGCGGCTTGCCCTCCGGCAGCGCCGGGAGGCTCAGCTTCGGGTACTCCCAGCGGCCGTCGCTCTCGGTCGCGAGCCCCGGCACCTCGTGGCGCTCCAGCGAGGTGATCCAGGCGGCGGTGCCGGCGCCCGCGCCGGCGAAGACCACCACGGCGGCGGTCCACCGCGCGACGGCGGCGAGCACCCGGCGCGACCGCCGGGGCCCGGCGGCCGCGGCCGGCGGCGCCTCCTCGACGACGGCCCCGGCGGCACCGGTCTCGACGGCGGTCTCGACGACGGTCTCGGCGGCCCCGGGCGCCGTCCCGGCGGCCGGATCCGATGCGGTCACGCTCATACGTACTCCCCCGGGGACTGGATGTGGTCGAGCTGCTTCTTCACGAGCTCCGCGACCTCGGACTTCTCGAAGGGGACCGCGCCGAACGCGACGACGGAGACCATGAGCTCGGAGTCGTACGCGGAGCAGGACATGCCCCGCAGCGCGTTCTCCCGCTTCTCCTTGTCCTCCTCGGACTCCCCCTCGATCCGGTCCTGCGGGTCCTCCAGGAGGAAGCAGGAGGAGTTGCGGTGGTCCTTGATCTTCGGACCCTTGGGGAACTCCAGGAACTCGGCGAGCTCCCGCTTCCACTGGTACAGGTCGTGGATGCTGCGCTTGTCCTTCATGCGCACGATCTGGATCTCGACGACGAGGTGGTTGTCGTACGAGGTGAAGGACCGCATGCCCACGCCCTGCACGCCCAGCTTGTCGATGCGCTTCTCGTAGGCGCGGCGCTTCTTGCCGGAGAGCCCGCGGGCCTCGCTCTTCAGCAGGGCGGCGGCCTCCCGGCCGGTCAGCTCGGCGTCACTGCCGTACGCCTCGATGTCGGGGCCCAGCCGGTAGCCCGTGGGGACGGGCAGCAGCAGCTTGCTCATGGGGGTGTCGGCGCGGCCGCGGGTGATCGCGGTCTGCGCCGGGTCCGCGGACGTCGCCTTCGGGTCCGGCGCCTGCCAGCCGACGGTCTCGGCCGTGCGGTCGGCGTTCGCCACGGTGACGGCGGTGTACCCGATGCCGCCGCCGGCCGCCCCCAGGACGAGGACGGCGGGCAGGACGACTCCGAGCAGGATCCGCCCGATCCGCTTCCCGCGGGCGGGCGGCGCCTCCCCGGCCGGCGGCTCGGCGGGCGTCTCCACGACGGCAGGCGACTCGGCGGCGGGCTGCGCCTCGGGGGTCTCGTGCTCGCTCACAGGCGCTCCAGCTGCTTCTCGGCCAGCTTGCGGATGTCGTTCTTGCTGATCTTCTTCGTGTCGAAGATGTCGATCTCGGCCATCACGTCGCCGCGCTGGAAGATCGCCCGGGCCCGGTACAGGTCGAGGTAACCGGCCTCCCGGTGCGCCGGGTAGACGTAGTAGCGGCCGTTGCCGCTGCCCTTGATCGCGTCGCCCAGGTTGTCCGCGTGCTCCTCCCCGTCCATGTAGGAGAGCTGGTCCTCGGCGTGGTCCACGGCGCCGAGCTCGCCGCTGGGGGCGAACTGGACGAGGCGGATGATCGTGGTGCGGTTCTCGCCCGACTCCCAGCTGCGGAAGGCGATCCGCCGCATCCGGCTCTCGCCGAGGAAGGTGAGCATCCAGCTCTCGTCCTTGAAGTCCCGCGCGTACGAGGCGATGTCGTACCAGCCGTCGCGCGGCCCGAACTCGTTGTCGCGGGCCCCGGCCGGGCGGGGGACGAGCAGCTTGCGCAGGTCGCCGTCCGTCTTCGCCAGGGCGTCCTCGGCGGCGGGCAGCGGATCGGGTTCCTCGCCCTTCGGGAGCGGCTTCGCGGGATAGGCGAGGCCCGGCTGGTTGAGGGCCGGGAGCGGCGTCGGCTCGCGCTGGGCCTGGACGCCGTAGCCGACGGCCGTTCCGCCGATGACGCCGAGCACGGCGGCGACGGCGATCAGTGCGAGCGTGCGGGCGGTGCGGCGGCGGCGCGGGGCCGGCCGGGCGGGCGGTTCCGGGCCGGGATCCGGTGCGGGCACCGGGGCGGTCTGAGCGGTTTCGGCCGCTTCCGTGGCTTCCAAGACAGTCCCCCCACGAGACTAGAAGGGCGGATTCCGTTATCCGCGCACCCACCTGACCCGTGAGGCACGCATGAAGTTGCAGGGCGTCGCATTACAGTTCGGTATATGGCGAAGAAGCTCGTGATCAAGGTGACCGCCGGGGCCGACGCCCCCGAACGCTGCTCCCAGGCCTTCACCGTGGCGGCCGTCGCCGTCGCGAGCGGCGTCGAGGTGTCGCTGTGGCTGACCGGCGAGTCCTCGTGGTTCGCCCTCCCCGGCAAGGCGGCCGAGTTCGAGCTGCCGCACGCGGCGCCGCTGCCGGACCTCATCGACTCGGTCCTGGCGGCCGGCCGGATCACCCTGTGCACCCAGTGCGCGGCCCGCCGCGAGATCACTGAGCAGGACGTCCTGGACGGCGTCCGCATCGCCGGCGCCCAGGTCTTCGTGCAGGAGGCCCTCGCCGACGACGCCCAGGCCCTCGTGTACTGATCCCGCCACCGGCCGGAAACGGCCGGTTCTGGCCCTGGACTCCCCGGGGCGCGCCCCCGACCATGGCGCACACGTGCGCACCGGCGGGGGAGGCCAGGGTGGAGCGGAACGACGCGGAACGGCCCGACGACGAGCGGCCCTGGCGCCGCGCCCGCGCCGGCGACGGACCGCCCCCGCCGCCCCGGCGCCCCGCGCATCCGCCGGGCGCCGGGCCGATGCCCGAGCCGGTGCGCCGGCTGCGGACGCTGCTGATGGTGCTGGCCGGCACGCAGGCGCTGCTCGGCCTCTGGGTGCTCACCCACAGCACCGGGGTCGCGGCGCGGCTCTGGGCGGACGACGCGCCGGAACTCCACACGGGCACGGTCGAGTTCCTCGGGATCCTGGTCCTGGGAGTGGCCGGCTGGGGCGCGGCGACCGCGCTCCGGTTCCCGGCCCGGCTGCCGGGCGTCCGGGTGTCGGCCGTCGCCTACGGCTGGGTGTCGCTCCCGTTCGCGTACCTCTTCTACGGCACCATGCCGGTCCTCGGGATCGCCTGGGCCGGGCTGGTGATCCTGGCCCTGGTGCGTCCCCAGCAGCCGGAGGCCCGCGCCTGGTTCGGCTGACGCCGGGGCCCGCTACTCGCGGCGCTTCTTCCCGTCCAGCTCGTCCCACCACGCGTCCGACTGCGGATCGCCGGACGGGTCGTCCCACCAGCGGTCCTCCGGTCCCCGCCGGTTCGCGACCACCGCGGCGACCGGCGGGATGACCATGGCCACGACGCACATGCCGATGGCCGCCGGCAGGGAGAACAGCCGCACGACGGCCCAGGCGCCCACGAAAAGCACCAGGCAGGCACCCATCAGCCAGAAGTAGACGCGCCGACGCCGTGCGTACACACCTTCAGCGTACGACCGGCTCCCGGGCACGTGAAGAAGCCGGAGGGCCGTGCCTCAGGTCCTGGTGATGGCGTCCAACCCCCCAGGAGGCACGGCCCTCCGGCCGACTGTGCACCGCGCGTCACACGGCGATGGCGACGTCCGTCAGGCTGCCCGTCTCGGTGACGACGACCTTGCGGTCGGCCTGGGCGCCGGGGACCAGCGCGCGCAGGGTCCACTCGCCGGTGGCCGCGTAGAAGCGGAACTGGCCGGTGGCGGAGGTGGGGACCTCGGCCGTGAACTCGCCGGAGGCGTCCAGCAGGCGCACGTAACCGGTGACGGGCTCGCCGTCCTTGGTCACCTGGCCCTGGATGGCCGTCTCACCGGGCTTGAGCGTGCTGACGTCGGGGCCGCCGATCGGAGCTCCACACATGTTTCTGGTCCTGTCCTGTCGCGAGGGGGGCGGTTACTTGTTGGCGCCGAGCTCGATCGGCACGCCCACGAGGGAGCCGTACTCGGTCCACGAGCCGTCGTAGTTCTTGACGTTCGGGACCTCCAGGAGCTCGTGGAGGACGAACCAGGTCAGCGCGGAGCGCTCACCGATGCGGCAGTAGGCGACGGTGTCCTTCGCCAGGTCGACCTGCTCGGCCTCGTAGAGGGCCTTGAGCTCGTCGTCCGACTTGAAGGTGCCGTCGTCGTTGGCGTTCTTGGACCAGGGGATGTTGCGGGCGGTCGGGACGTGGCCCGGGCGCTGCGACTGCTCCTGCGGGAGGTGGGCGGGGGCGAGCAGCTTGCCGGAGAACTCGTCGGGCGAGCGGACGTCGACGAGGTTCTGGGTGCCGATCGCGGCCACGACGTCGTCGCGGAAGGCGCGGATGGAGACGTCCTGGGCCTTGGCCTTGTACTCGGTGGCCGGGCGGTTCGGGACCTCGGAGCCGTCGACCAGGTCGCGGGAGTCGAGCTCCCACTTCTTGCGGCCGCCGTCGAGGAGCTTGACGTCCTGGTGGCCGTAGAGCTTGAAGTACCAGTAGGCGTACGAGGCGAACCAGTTGTTGTTGCCGCCGTAGAGCACGACCGTGGTGTCGTTGGCGATGCCCTTGGCGGAGAGGAGCTTCTCGAAGCCCTCCTGGTCGATGAAGTCGCGGCGGACCGGGTCCTGGAGGTCCTTGGTCCAGTCGATCCGGATGGCGTTGCGGATGTGGTTCTTGTCGTAGGCGGCGGTGTCCTCGTCGACCTCGACGATCGCGACGGCCGGGTTGTCGAGGTTGGCCTCGACCCAGTCGGCGTCGACCAGTACGTCGCTGCGAGCCATGCTGTTCTCCTCCGGGGCAGTGTGCGGCGGTGCGGTGCGGGGGTGGTGCTGCATGTGCGGGTGCGCGTCGGGGCCGGGCGCCCGACGGCGTCGTGCTGCGCGGTGCGGCCCGGGCCTCGGGGGCCGGCGGGCCGGGGGAATACGGGCGCGGAGCGCGTCCCGCTCAGACGGAGCGACAGAGCATGGCGGCGATGCGGCACAGGTCTACTGCCCGCCGCTTCGTGAGTTCCGCCTGTCGCTTCATGCGGTCGATCGTAGGGACGGACGGGCGACCGTGTCACCGGCGTGTCGCATGATGAGACGCGATCATCCGCATGTCGAGATCGGAGACGGGTACGAACGGCCTCCGGAGCATCGCCGGAGCCCCGTCCGCGCGCCCGCATCTGCGGACCGGACGAGGTCGTCTCAGAATGTGGAAAAGCGCGGTCTCAGCCCGCGATGGCGACGTCCTGGCCGGTCACCGTGACCGCCAGCCCTTCCGGGCGCGGCTCGACCGCCGTGACCCGCATCCCGGCGACGCGGCCGAGCGGGCGCTCGAAGTCGGTGCGGTCGCGGATCATGTCCTCCAGCAGCGGGATGCCCTCGCCGGGCACCTCGTCGGCGCGCACCTTCACCGTGTCCCCGCGCACCAGCGTGACGGAGGACACGACGGTACGGGTCACCTTGCGGCCCAGCACCTCGGCGCTGCCCGTCACCTTCACCTTGCCGGGGCCGCCGTACTCCATGGCCGTCGCGCGCTGCGAGGCGGCGACCAGGTCCGCGTACGAGATCAGCGCCGTCCCGGTCGCCGAGCCGGCCCGCGCGCCGGTCCAGTCGCCGGTCACCACGACGTCCCGCAGGTCGACGGTGAGCTCGCCGATCCGCACGGGCTTCCCGCCGGCCTGGGTGTGGACGCCCCGGGCGACCACCTCGACCTCGCCGAAGCGCTTGTCGGCGGCCTGGGTCAGGAACGGGAAGCCCTTGATGTCGACCTCGACGGACTCGGTACGCCCCCCGGCCAGCGAGGCGCGCCCGGCGACCTCCGACTCCGCCCAGGCGGCGGCGAGCCGGTCGCCGCCCACCAGGATCCCGCCCAGCACGACCGCCACGACCAGCAGGATCCGCAGTGCTCGCATGGCTGAATCTCCCCCATGTGCCGAAAGACGTAGTGCCGGCCCCCGGCACGGAGATCGACGTGCCGGAGGGCCGGGTGGTTCCCGGGTCCCCGGACGGAGCGGCCGGACCGGGTCCGGCCGCCGCTCAGACCAGGGCGCGGCCGAGAAGGTACACGGCGGGCGCGGCGGCCGTCAGCGGCAGGGCCACGCCGGCCGTCATGTGCACGAAGCGGGACGGGTAGTCGTAGCTGGCGGTGCGCAGCCCGACGAGGGCGCAGACGCCCGTGGCGAGGCCGAGGAGCGCCCCGGCGGCGCCCATGCCGGTCAGGGCGCCGGCGGCGATGCCCGCGCCGGCGGCGGCGAGCAGCGAGACGACGAGCGAGACGGGGCCGGGCAGCGGGACGGCGCGGGCGAGGACGGTCGCGGCGACGGCGGCCGAGCCGGCGACGACCGCGTCCGGTTCGGCGCCGAGGTGGCCGGCGGCGAGGACGGTGAGCGCGGCCGAGGCGACGGTGGCCATGAGGCCGTACATCCGCTCGTCGGGGTCGGCGTGGCTGCGGAGCTGGAGGACCAGGCAGAGCAGGACCCAGACGCCGAGGGTGCCGAGGAGGGCGGGGGCGGCGTGCTCGCGGCCGGTGGCCAGCAGGGCGGCGTCGGCGACGAGCCCGCCGAGGAAGGCGAGCGCGATGCCCTGCCGGGCGGGCCACATGCCGTTGAGCCGGAACCAGCCGGCGGCGGTGAGGCCCTGGAGCGCGACCAGCGGCAGCAGCAGCCCGTACGGGCCGAGCGCGGCGCCGCCGGCGAGCAGCAGCCCGAGGACGGCCGTCAGGAGGGCGGGCCGCATCCCGGGCTCGATGATCGGCGACCGGCCCTCGGCGCGGGCGCGCTGGGCGTCGGTGATCCGGAGGTTGCCGGAGGTGGTCGGCGCGGAGTAGGCGGGCCCGTCGGCGCCGTCACCGGCACCCGCACCGGCACCGTCGCCCTGCCCGGGCACGGCCGCCGGGGCGACGTGCTCCGGGACGACGGGCTCCGGGTGCGGGGGCTGGTGGTACGCCGGGGGGTACGCCTCTGCCTGGGGGTACGACTGTGCCTGCGGGTACGGCTCCGGGGCGTACGCCTGGGGGTGAGCCTCGGGGGCGTACGCCTGGGCCGCGGGGGTCTCGGCCGCGTACCCCTGCGGGGCGTACGCCTGATGGGCCTGCTGGTGCTGCTCCGGGTACGCGTAGCCGTACGGCGGCTGCTCCTGCGGGCGGACGGCCGGCTGGTACGTGGTGTCCCACGTCTGGCCCTCCCAGGTCTGGGTGACCGAGGGGTCGTAGCCGTCCGGGTCGTACGGCTGCCCGCCGTACCGCTGGTCGTTGCTCATGCTGTGGGGTTCACCCTCCTGCGAACGGGGGGAGCACCTCGACCGTGCCGCCCTCGGCAAGCCGTACCGTCTCATGGCCGCGGGTCCCGACCGGGTCGCCGTCGACGAGGAACGAGCACCGCTGGAGGACCCGGACCAGCTCGCCCGGGTGGTTCGCGCGGGCCGCGTCCAGGGCCTCGGCGAGCGTGTCGGCGGTGTACGGCTCCTCGGCGACCCCGGCGGCGGCCTTGGCCGCGGCCCAGTAGCGGATGGTTCCCGCTGCCATAGCGGCGCTCCCTTCGTTCGTGTGCGCGCCGCTCACCATGATGGGCTATCGGCGCACGAGCCAGGCGCCGAGCCGGTCGAGCAGTTCCTCGCCGGCGGCGTTCTCCGCGTGGCCCATGCCGGGCTCCAGCCACAGCTCCGCGTCGCCGGCGGCGGCGAGCGTCCGGGGGTGGTCGAGGGGGAAGTACGCGTCGCGATCGCCGTGGACGACGAGCAGCGGCACCGGGGCGATCCGCGCGGCGGCCTCCACCGGGGACAGCGGGACGGGGTCCCAGGGGCGGTGGTCGATGCGGACGCGGAGCCCGTAGCGGCCGACGAGCCGGCCGGCGGGGCGGGTGACGACCCAGTGGAGGCGGCGCATGGGGGCGGTGCCCCGGTAGTACCAGCGGGCGGGGGCGGAGACGGCGGCGACCGCGTCGGGCGCGGCGTCGGTGCCGCGGTCGAGGGCGGCCTGGCGGAGGACGACGGAGCCGCCCATGGAGAAGCCGACGGTCGCCACGCGCGCGTGGCCCTGTTCGCGGGCCCAGCGGACGGCGGCGGCGAGGTCCAGGACCTCGCGGTCGCCGAGGGTGGACAGGCCGCCGGAGCCGCCGTGGCCGCGGAAGGAGAAGGTGACGGCGGCCGCGGCGTGCCGGCCGAGGGCGGCGGCGGCACGGCGGACGGCGGGCCGGTCGAGGGAACCGGTGAAGCCGTGCGCGACGACGACGGCGGTGTCGGCGACACTGGCGGGGGAAGGTTCGTACAGGGCTTCGAGGTGGACGCCGTCCTCGGTCCGCAGCATGGCGCGGCGGGGTCCGGAAGTGAGCGAGAAAACATCCATGATGTGAAATCGGCCCTCTGCCTCGGAACGCATGTGGGCTATTCTCCTGGGCAGAGGATCCGGGCGATGTCGCCATCGGGTCCTTTTGCGTTTTCCGGCCGTTGTTACGGACGGATGAACAAAAGCTCTCGGGGCGCGGGAGCAGCACGTGAGACCGCAGTACCGCAGGCGTCCTCGCAGGGACCGAGGAGGAACCGAGTCATGGACGAGCGTACGAAGCACGACCGACCGAAGAGGCCGACGGGGCCGGCAGGGCCGCCGGCCGCGGCCGGGCGGACGGCTGGAGGGTCGCGATGAGTTCTCTGCTGCTCCTGACCAATGCCCTGCAGCCGTCGACCGAGGTGCTTCCGGCGCTCGGTCTGCTGCTGCACAACGTGCGGGTGGCGCCGGCGGAGGGACCGGCCCTGGTGGACACGCCGGGCGCGGACGTGATCCTCGTGGACGGGCGGCGCGACCTGCCGCAGGTCCGCTCGCTGTGCCAGCTGCTGCGGTCGACCGGGCCGGGCTGTCCGCTGGTCCTGGTGGTCACCGAGGGCGGTCTGGCGGCCGTCACCGCCGACTGGGGCATCGACGACGTGCTCCTGGACACGGCGGGCCCCGCCGAGGTCGAGGCACGGCTGCGGCTGGCGCTGGGCCGGCAGCAGATCGTCGCGGACGACTCCCCGATGGAGATCCGCAACGGCGACCTGTCGGTGGACGAGGCCACGTACAGCGCGAAACTGAAGGGCCGGGTGCTGGACCTGACCTTCAAGGAGTTCGAGCTGCTGAAGTACCTGGCCCAGCACCCGGGGCGGGTGTTCACGCGGGCGCAGCTGCTCCAGGAGGTGTGGGGGTACGACTACTTCGGCGGCACCCGGACGGTGGACGTGCACGTGCGGCGGCTGCGGGCGAAGCTCGGCCCGGAGCACGAGTCGCTGATCGGCACGGTGCGGAACGTGGGCTATCGCTTCGTGACGCCGGAGAAGGTGGAGCGGGCCGCCGAGGAGGCGCGGGCCAAGGAGCCGCAGGAGCCGGCGCGGGACCGTGAGCCGGCGAAGGCCGCCGCCGGGACTGCGGCGACTGCGGCTTCGGGCGCTTCGGCGAAGACAAAGGGGGCGGAAGCGGGGCAGGGTGCCCGCGGGGAGTCCCGTTCCGCTACGTGAGTCAAGGGCGCCACGGCCGTCACCACTCGTTCGGGGGACGGCAACGTGGCGTACGCCACAGGGCGACCTGCCGGGAGGGAGGTCACCCCGCGTAGACTTCCGCGCGTGGCCAAGGTGACGCGGGATGACGTAGCGCGACTGGCGGGTACTTCGACCGCGGTCGTGAGTTACGTCATCAACAACGGACCAAGGCCGGTCGCCCCGGCCACGCGCGAGCGTGTCCTCGCCGCCATCAAGGAGCTGGGCTACCGGCCCGACCGGGTGGCCCAGGCGATGGCGTCCCGCCGCACCGACCTCATAGGCATGATCGTCCCGGACGCCCGCCAGCCGTTCTTCGCGGAGATGGCGCACGCGGTCGAACAGGCCGCCGCCGAGCGCGGCAAGATGGTCCTGGTCGGCAATTCCGACTACCGCACCGAGCGCGAGATCCACTATCTGCGGGCCTTCCTCGGCATGCGGGTCTCCGGGCTGATCCTGGTCAGCCAGGGCATGAGCGAGCAGGCCGCGAGCGAGATCGAGGCGTGGGACGCGCGCGTCGTGCTGCTGCACGAGCGGCCCGAGGCCATCGACGACGTGGCCGTCGTCACCGACGACATCGGCGGCGCCCAGCTCGCCACCCGGCACCTCCTGGAGCACGGCCACCCGTACGTGGCGTGCCTCGGCGGCGTCGCCGACACCCCGGCCGTCGGCGACCCGGTCGCGGACCACGTCGAGGGCTGGCGGCGGGCCATGCAGGAGGCCGGCCGGGAGACCGAGGGCCGGCTCTTCGAGGCCCCGTACAACCGGTACGACGCCTACCAGGTGGCCCTGAAGCTGCTCGCGGGCCCGGACAGGCCGCCGGCCATCTTCTGCTCCACCGACGACCAGGCGTTCGGCGTGCTGCGGGCCGCCCGGGAGCTGCGCATCGACGTGCCGACCGAGCTGGCCGTGGCGGGCTTCGACGACGTGAAGGAGGCGGCGCTCACCGATCCGCCGCTGACCACCGTCTTCTCCGACCGGCCGGCGATGGCCCGGGCGGCCGTGGACCTGGTCCTCGACGACTCGGTCCGGGTGTCGGGCTCGCGCCGCGAGCGCGTGAAGCAGTTCCCGTCGGCGCTGGTGGTCCGGCGGTCCTGCGGCTGCCGCTGACGCGCCGCCGGCCCCCAGGGACGAACCCGACTTTATTTCGGGCATACGGGGTTCTGTCGGGCTTCTCAGCCGGTCCTCAGACGGTTCTCATCCGCCGGTCCGAGAGTCGGAGGCATGACGGAACCCACGCAGCCCCAGCAGCCGTACTACCCGCCGCGCCCGCCGTACGAGCCGACGCGGCCGATCACCACCGAGCCGGGCACCACCGTGTGGCCGTCCGCGTCCGGCGGCGGGCCCACCCCTCCCCCGGCCGAGCCGCCCTTCGCGGCGGCGGTCCCGGCGCCCGCCGCCGGTCCCGTGTCCCGGCAGCGCGCCAAGCGCGGCGTCGGCCTGCTGGCGGCCGTGGCCATCGCCGCCGCGGCGGTCGGCGGCGGCACCGCGACCCTCGTGCAGCAGCTGACCGCGGACACCCCCGCCACCACCGCGGCGTCCTCCGCCGTGGCCGGCACCAACGTCTCCGCCGGCAGCGCCGGCACGGTCGCCGGGGTCGCCGAGGCCGTCTCGCCGTCCATCGTCGAGATCTCGGCGGACTCCACCTCCGGCTCCTCGACCGGCTCCGGCGTGATCCTCACCGCCGACGGCGAGGTCGTCACCAACAACCACGTGATCTCCGGCGCCTCCGAGATCACCGTCCGCACCAGCGACGGCACCAGCCACCGCGCCGAGGTCGTCGGCACCGACCCCGACAA
This sequence comes from Streptomyces sp. NPDC057854, assembly GCF_042797055.1. Taxonomy (NCBI): domain Bacteria; kingdom Bacillati; phylum Actinomycetota; class Actinomycetes; order Kitasatosporales; family Streptomycetaceae; genus Streptomyces; species Streptomyces sp. NPDC057854. Next base: position 36,116 of record NZ_JBHVMF010000003.1, on the reverse strand, counting down.
GGACCTCGCCCTCATCAAGCTGAAGGACGCCTCCGGGCTGAAGCCCGCCACCCTCGGCGACTCCTCCCGGGTGAAGGTCGGCGACGAGGTCGTCGCCATCGGCTCCCCCGAGGGCCTCACCGGCACCGTCACCAGCGGCATCGTCTCCGCCCTCGACCGGGACGTCACCGTCGCCAAGGACGAGCCGGACGGCGGCTCCCAGGACGCGCCGCGGTGGGACCCCCGGCAGGGCTGGCCCTTCGAGTTCGGCGGGCAGCGGTTCAACGGCGACACCGGCAGTTCGAAGACCACGTACAAGGCGATCCAGACCGACGCGTCCCTCAACCCGGGGAATTCCGGCGGCGCGCTGATCAATATGAACGGCGAGATCATCGGCATCAATTCGGCCATGTACGCGCCCAGTTCTTCGAACGGCGCCGGCGCCGGCAGCGTCGGCCTCGGATTCGCCATCCCGGTGAACACCCTCAAGGCCGATCTCGACGCCCTCCGGTCGGGCGGCCGGAGCTGAACGCGTGGGACGCTGAACCCATGAGCAGCGGGCAGCCGAACGCAACCGAACGCATCCTCATCGTCGACGACGAACCCGCCGTACGGGAGGCCCTGCGGCGCTCCCTCGCCTTCGAGGGGTACGCGACCCGGGAGGCCGTCGACGGGATCGACGCGCTCGCCGCCATGGAGTCGTACGCCCCCGACCTCGTCGTCCTCGACGTGCAGATGCCCCGCATGGACGGGCTCACCGCCGCCCGCCGGATCCGGGCCGCCGGCTCGACCGTGCCGATCCTCATGCTGACCGCCCGCGACACCGTCGGCGACCGGGTCACCGGGCTCGACGCGGGCGCCGACGACTACCTCGTGAAGCCGTTCGAGCTGGACGAGCTGTTCGCCCGCATCCGCGCCCTGCTGCGCCGCAGCTCCTACGCCGCCCCGCGGGCCGCCGGCGAGCCGTCCGACGTCCTCGCCTTCGAGGACCTGCGGATGGACCCGGCGACCCGCGAGGTGACCCGCGGCGGCCGGCCCGTCGAACTCACCCGCACCGAGTTCACGCTCCTGGAGCTGTTCCTGGCCCACCCCCGGCAGGTCCTCACCCGCGAGCAGATCCTCAAGGCCGTGTGGGGCTTCGACTTCGAGCCCAGCTCGAACTCGCTCGACGTGTACGTGATGTACCTGCGGCGCAAGACGGAGGCGGGCGGCGAGCCGCGCCTCGTGCACACCGTGCGCGGGGTCGGGTACGTGCTGCGCGGCGGAGGCGGCACCGAATGACCCCGCCCGCGCCCGCCGCCCCTCCGGCCGACGCGCCCGCCCGCCGGAGCCCGCTCGCCTGGTTCCGCTCCCGGCCGCTGCGGTCCCGGCTCGCGCTCCTCACCGCCTTCGCGGTGGCCGTCGCCGTCGCCGCCGTCTCCGCGGCCTGCTGGTTCGTCACCCGCGCCCAGCTGGAGAGCGAGCGGGACGCGGCGCTGCGCACCACCCGGCTCGACGAGGACGCCGTCACCAGCCTCCTCGGCTTCTGCCGGCGCGGCGAGGACCCGCCGCCGCTCGCCGGCTCCTTCACCGTCCAGATCATCGACGCCGCCGGCGGCGCCTGCACCGCCGGACGGGCCGCGCTGCCCGTCGGCGAGGGCGACAAGGCCGTCGCGCGGGGCACGCTCGCGTACGTCCTCCACACCGTCAAGGACGCCGACGGGCGCGAGATGCGCGCCTACACCTACCCGCAGCGCGTCGGCCCCGCGCTCGCCGCCGTCACCGTCGCCCGCCCCCTCGACGAGACCGACAACGCCATGTCCACCCTGGGCTGGGTGCTGCTGCTCGTCTCCGGCATCGGCGTCGTCGGCGCGGGCGCGGCCGGCCTGTGGGTGGCCCGCACCGGTCTGGAGCCGGTCCACCGGCTCACCGGCGCCGTCGAGCACGTCGCCGCCACGGAGGACCTGACCGTCCGCATCCCCGTCGACGGCGAGGACGAGATCGCCCGCCTGTCCCGGGCCTTCAACCAGATGACCGCCGCGCTCGCGACCTCCCGCGACCGGCAGGCGCAGCTGATCGCCGACGCCGGCCACGAGCTGCGCACCCCGCTGACCTCCCTGCGCACCAACATCGAACTCCTCGCCCGCAGCGAGGAGACCGGCCGCGCGCTCCCGGCGGAGGACCGGCGGGCGCTGATGGCCTCCGTGAAGGCCCAGATGACGGAGCTGGCGGCGCTCATCGGCGACCTCCAGGAGCTGGCCCGGCCCGACGCGGTGCGCCCCGGGCCGCTGGAGGTCGTGCCGCTGCACACCGTGCTGCGCTCGGCGCTCGACCGGGCGCGGCTGCGCGGCCCGGAGCTGACCTTCACCACCGACCTCGCCCCCTGGTACGTCCGCGCGGAACCGGCCGCGCTGGAGCGGGCCCTGGTCAACGTCCTGGACAACGCGGTCAAGTTCTCGCCACCGCGCGGCACGGTCGAGGTGACGCTGATGCGCGGCGAGCTGACGGTCCGCGACCACGGGCCGGGCATCGCGCCCGACGAACTCCCGCACGTCTTCGACCGCTTCTGGCGCTCCCCGTCGGCCCGCAGCCTCCCCGGCTCGGGCCTGGGCCTGTCGATCGTGGCGCGTACGGTGAAGCGGACGGGCGGTTCGGTGACGCTCTCCCCCGCGGAGGGCGGCGGCACCCTCGCGACCCTGCGCTTCCCGGGCGCCCCGACTCCTCCGCCGGAGCTGTGACGGCGGGCCCGGTCAGTTGTGCCGGAGCAGGGCCTCGACGAGGCCCGGGCGGGTGGCGGGGAAGTCGAGGGGGACGATGCCGAGGCCGGTGCGGCCGGCCGCCCAGGAGCCGTCGAGCCAGGCGTGGACGCGCGGGTTGAGGGCGTCGGCGTTCCAGCGGGGCGGCAGCCCGGCAGCGGTGCTGACGAAGTTGACGTACAGCGGTCCGGGGCGTTCGACGGCGGCGCGGAAGTGGGCCTCGATCTGCGGGTACTTGGCGTGGGGCAGCGCGTTCCAGTCGTCCTGGACGGCGAAGTGCCGGGGGTCGGCCCAGCGCAGGCCGGGGAGGCCGCCGTTGTCGGCGAGGAGCACGACCCGGCCGCGGGCCTCGCCGAGGGCGGGCAGGCCGTCGCCGATCCGGAAGAGGGAGCGCCAGCCGCGCCGGTCGAGGTAGTCGTCGAAGACGGCCCGGAAGACGGCGTCGGACTCCTCGGAGTACTCCTGCTTGACCCGCATGAGGACGGTCTCGGAGGGGTGGGCGGCGAGGAAGTCGCGGCAGGCGGCGAGGACGTCGCCGAACATCATGTTCTGGTAGGCGGCGCCGTGGTGGATGGCGAAGGACCCGCCGGTGACGCGGCACCGCACGTCGAGGAAGCGCACGCCGCTGGCGAGCTGCTGCGCGATCGTAGTGGTCTGGCACTGCGCCCAGGGTCCGCCGAACCGGGCCCCGGAGTCGTGCGTGCCGGGGATCGTGAGCCGCGCGAGCGCGGTCCCGTCCCCGTGCGCGGCCATCCACGCGCGCGTGTCGACGGCGGCGGCCCGCGCGGCCGGGGCGCCGGCGAGCAGGACGGCTCCGGCCCCGAGGGCCCCGGTGAGAAAGCGTCGTCGCTCCATGACACGCGATGGTGACAGGTCCGCGTCAATGAGCACCAGGGTGCGGACGGACGGAGGGGGTCGCCTCCCGGCCGGTGCGGCCGGGAGGCGACCCCCTCCGGGAGGCGCCGTCCCTACTTGACGACGGTGATGCGGCCGGTCGCCGGAGCCTTCAGCGGCTCGGCAGCCGAGGAGTTGGCCGTCAGGTAGGCGATGAAGACGTCCAGGTCCGACGCGCCGACCAGCTTGTTCTTGCCGGTGGCCAGGACCGGGAAGCCGTCGCCGCCGCCCGTCAGGAACTCGTTCATCGCGACCCGGTAGGTCTTCGCCGGGTCGATCGGCTCACCGTTCAGCCGCACCGAGCCGACCACGATCCGGTCCGCGCCCGTCTTGGTCATGTCCAGGGTGTAGGTGAAGCCCTTCGACACCTGGAGGATCTTCGGGGCGGCCTGGTTGGCGCCGCTGACCTGCTGCTGGAGCGCCGTGATGAGCTGCGCGCCGGTCAGGTCGACCACGGTCATCATGTTGGTGAACGGCTGGACCGTGTACGCGTCGCGGTAGGTCACCACGCCGTCGGCCCGCTTCGTCAGCGGCGCGCGGACGCCGCCCGGGTTCATCAGCGCGAGCTGGGCGCCGCCCTTGTCGGCCGGGGCCATGCCCGCCAGCTGCGCGTCGGCGATGAGGTTGCCGAGCGGCTTCTCGTACACGCCCTCGTCGGTGGGGTTCTCGATGCTCTCGGCGATGTGGCCGACGGCGCGGTTCGCGATCGGCGCGGCCAGGACGTTCCAGCGCTCGATGAGCGAGCGGATCCGCTCGTGCTTCGGCACGTCACGGGTGACGACGTGGTTGGCGGAGGCGACGGCGGTGCGGACGATGTCCTTGGTGCGCCGGTCGTAGGTGAGCGTCGTGTCGGTGTAGAGCCGGCCGAAGGAGGCCGCCGACGTCACCGTGCGCGGCTTGCCCGACGGGTCCGGGACAGAGCACGCGTACGCCTGGTGGGTGTGGCCGGTGACCAGGGCGTCGACCTGCGGGGTGACGTTCCGGGCGATGTCGACGATCGGACCGGAGATGCCGGCGCCGGCGCCCGGGGTGTCGCAGTCGTAGTTGTACGCGCCCGAGGCGGGCATGCCGCCCTCGTGGAGCAGGGCGACGATCGACTTGACGCCCTTGCGCTCCAGCACCTTGGCGTACCTGTTGATCGTCTCGACCTCGTCGCCGAACTTCAGGCCCTTGATGCCCTCGGCGGAGACGATGTTCGCCGTGCCTTCCAGCGTGACGCCGATGAAGCCGATCCGGACGCCGTCCTTCTCCCAGACGAAGTACGGGTCGAGCAGCGGCTTGCCGCTCTTCTCGTCCGTCACGTTGGCCGCGAGGTACGGGAAGTTCGCGCCCTCGAAGGTCTTGCCCTCCTCGAAGCAGCCCTCGACCGGGTGGCAGCCGCCGTTCTGTATCCGGCCCAGCTCGCGCGCGCCCTCGTCGAACTCGTGGTTGCCGACCGCGCTCACGTCGAGCTTCATCTCGTTGAGCGCCTCGACGGTCGGCTCGTCGTGGAAGAGCCCGGACAGCAGCGGCGAGGCGCCGATCATGTCGCCGGCCGCGGCGGTGATGGAGTACCGGTGGCCCGCGCGGGCCTGCTCCAGGTGCGTGGCCAGGTACTCGGCGCCGCCGACGCCGTTGAGGGTCTCGGTGGTGCCGTCCTCCTTGAGCCGCGTGAGCCGGCCCGCGGAGCCGGTCGGCGGCTCCAGGTTGCCGTGCAGGTCGTTGAAGGACAGCAGCTGGACGTCGACCATGCGGCCCCAGCCCTTGCCGTTCGTGCCGCCCGCGGCGGCCTCGGCGGCGTCCTGCGAGGCACCCGCCGGCAGCGCGGCGACGAGCGCCCCGATCGTCGCCAGCCCGGCCCCGGCGGCCAGAATCCGCCGCTTGGTCTTGCTCTTCCTGCCGTTCACTGCCATCTCTCCCGTGGTCCCCTTTGTCCCTTTGCCCGGTTCGCGGCTTTGATCGTCTCCCCCGCCCCGCGGACGCAGCCTAGAGTCAACGCGCGTAGCGCAACAGGGGGTAGCGGGTTACAAGACAGTTGCCCCCGGCTGACGGAGGGTTCGCCGTAGGCTCGGAGCCATGACTTCCTCCGACGCTGCGCCGGCCCTCGAACCGGGACGGCAGATCCAGACGTACGACGAGCTCAGCCCCGAGCAGGTCCAGGAGGTCATGGACCTGCTCACGGCCGCGGACCGCGCCGACGGCGTGCACGCCGTGTCCGAACAGGGACGCCTCTATCTCCGCCACGGCCGCCGCGAGGGCGTGCGGCACTTCCTGCTGACGGTCGGTCCGCGCCTGTACGGCTACGCCCAGCTGGAGGAGACCGACCCGGTCGAGGCTCCCGCCGCCGAGCTCGTCATCCACCCCGACCAGCGCGGCCGGGGCCACGGCCGCGCGCTCGGCACCACTCTCCTCGGCGCCTCCGGCAAGCGGCTGCGGGTGTGGGCGCACGGCGGGAAGCCGTCCGCCCGCCACCTCGCGCAGGTCCTCGGCCTCACCCTGTTCCGCGAACTGCGCCAGCTGCGCCGCCCGCTGGCGCCGCTGGACATCCCGGAGCCGGTGCTGCCCGAGGGCGTCACGATCCGCACCTTCGTCCCCGGCCAGGACGACGCCGCCTGGCTCGCGGTCAACGCCGCCGCCTTCGCCCACCACCCCGAGCAGGGCTCGCTGACCCAGCGCGACCTGGACGACCGGACCGGCGAGCCGTGGTTCGACCCGAAGGGCTTCTTCCTCGCCGAGCGGGACGGCGAACTGGTCGGCTTCCACTGGACGAAGACGCATGCCGAGGAGCGCCTGGGCGAGGTGTACGTCGTCGGGATCCTGCCGGAGGCGCAGGGCGGCGGCCTCGGCAAGGCGCTCACGGCGACCGGCCTGCGGCACCTCGCGGCGCAGGGCCTGCCGACGGCGATGCTGTACGTCGACGCGGACAACACGGCGGCGGTGCGGGTGTACGAGGGGCTGGGCTTCCGGACCCACGAGGTGGACCTGATGTACCGCTCGGAGTCGTAACTCCGTGGACCCGGGCGCTGGTTGGGGCACCCGGGGCACAGGAGACGCAGGGGGTGGTTGACACCACCCCCTGCTTTGCACCACCCTTTCACTACTTGATTAGTGAAAGGGTGGTGGAAGGGCGTGGTGGATTACCGCATCGACCGGCGCAGCGGCGTCGCCACCTACCTCCAGATCGTCCAGCAGACGAAACAGGCCCTCCGCATGGGCCTCCTGGAGCCGGGCGACCGACTGCCCACCGCACGCGAGGTCGTCGAGGCGACGGCCATCAACCCGAACACGGTCCTCAAGGCGTACCGCGAACTCGAACGCGAAGGTCTCGTCGAAGCCCGCCGCGGCCTCGGCACCTTCGTCCGCGCCACGCTCGGCACCGCCTCCCCCGCCGACTCCCCCCTCCGGGGCGAGCTCGACGCCTGGGCCCGCCGGGCCCGCGCCGCGGGGATGGACCGCGAGGACATGGCGGCGCTCTTCACCGCCGTACTGACACAGCACTTCGAGGGGGACGAGGAACAGTGAGCACGGACATCGCCCTGGGAGCGGAGCTCCTGGGCAAGAAGTACGGCGGACGGAGGGGCGGCTGGGCCCTGAGGGAATGCGACCTCGCCCTCCCCGCCGGCCGGATCTGCGCCCTCGTCGGCCCCAACGGCGCCGGCAAGTCCACCCTCCTCGCCCTCGCCGCCGGCCTGCTCCGCCCCACCGAGGGCACGATCACCGCCCCCGCCCGCGAGGACCTGGCGTACGTCGCCCAGGCCAAGCCGCTGCACCCCCGGCTCACCGTCGCCGACACCCTCCGCATGGGCCGCGAGCTCAACCCCGGCCGCTGGGACGACGCCGCCGCGCTCCGGGCCGTGGAGGACGGCGGCTTCTCCTCCGACACCCTCGTCCACCACCTCTCCGGCGGCCAGCGCACCCGCGTCGCCCTCGCCCTCGCGCTCGGCAAGCGCGCGGAACTCCTGCTGCTGGACGAGCCGATGTCCGACCTAGACCCGCTCGCCCGGCACCAGCTCATGGGCCTGCTGATGTCCGACGCGGCCGAACGCGGCACCACGGTCGTCATGTCGTCGCACATCCTCACCGAGCTGGAGGGCGCCTGCGACCACCTGCTGCTGCTCTCCGGCGGCCGGATCCGCCTCGACGGCGCCGTCGACGACCTGATCGCCGCACACACCCTGCTGCGGGGCCCGGTCGCCGACCTCGCCCCGCACACGGTCGTCGACGCGCGCACGACGGGCCGTCAGCTCACCGCGCTGGTCCGCCGCCAGGGCCCGGTCGAAGGCCCCTGGGAGACCTCGGAACCGTCCCTGGAGGAACTCCTCCTCGCCCACCTCCGCCACCCCGAAGGAGCCGCCGCATGAGCACCCTCGCCCCCACCGGCCCCACCTGGGTGGTCCTCCGCCAGTACCGGCGGACGCTCTGGCTCGCCACCGGTCTCGTCGCCCTGACGCTCGCCGTGATCGGCGCCCTGCGGCTGTGGGACCTCCAGTACCCGGACGTGCCCACCGAGGACGGCTCCTGGATCCGCGACGAGTACAACCGCGGGTACCACTGGCTGCGCGGCGCCATGCGGTCCCTCTCCGACGGCGTGTTCGCCGTCCCCTTCGCCGTCGCGCTCTTCGTCGCCGGGCCGATGCTGGCGCGCGAGTACGAGTCGGGGACGTACCAGCTCTCCCTCACCCAGTCGGTGACCCCCACCGCCTGGCTGCGCACCAAGCTGGGCTTCGCCACCGCGACCGGGCTCGCCGCCGTCGTGCTCCTGACCGGTGCGTACGCCCTCGGCTGGGCCCGGGTCAGCGACTCGTACAGCTTCCTGCGCCACGACGCCGGGCCGTTCCTGGTCCTCGGCACCGTCCTCGCCGCGTACACGCTGCTCGGCGTCGCCGTCGGCGCGCTCGCCGGACTGCTGATCCGCCGCACGCTGGTCGCGATGTCCGCCGCCGGCCTCGTCACCGGCGTCGTCATGCTCGTCCTGGACTCCGTCCGGTGGACCTTCCTGACGCCGGTCACGATGACCGGGGAGGCGGTGGAGGGCGCCTCGACGCTGATGGTGCCGGACGGCGGACGGATCATGGACCAGGGTCTGCTCACCGCCGACGGCAGGCGCCTGAACGGCTGGTTCTGCTACGAAGAGGGCGCCGGGGGTCGCTGCCGCCCCGACGAACCCGTCACCGCCCAGTACCTCGACTACCACCCCGTCTCCCACGTCCTCCCCACCCAGCTCATCGAGACCGGCATCGTCCTCGCCCTCGCCATCCTCGCGGCCTTCGCCGCCTTCCGGGTGCTCCGCGCCCGCCACCCCTAGCAGCCCTTCACCCGTCCGGGTGAACCCGGGGGCCGGGGCCCGTGACAGGCCCCGCCCCCGATTCCCGCACGACATGTCGTCGTCACCCGCCATTCAGACGCGCTTGCGACGCTCACGCAATGAAGCGATCCGTGATCACGTCCGGCGGGGGACTGCCCGGCGGAAGACTTCCCAAGGGGAGACTGCCCTCCCCCACGGCCCGCTCCGACGCGCCCGAGGACCCGTTCGCGCGGAAGAATGGGTCCATGAGCCAGCAGCCCGCCGAGGTCCCGGTCCAGACCTCCGCCACCGCGTCCCCGCAGCCGTCCCTGGGTTCCATAGCGGCGCACCGCCCGCTCGCCGTGAACGGCGGGGCCGGAAGCGACATCGAACCCGACCTCGACTCCGAGATCGACGCGTACGAAGGCGACGAGGACGCCTCCGCCGAACTGCCGCAGGGCCGCTTCCTCGACCGCGAGCGCAGCTGGCTCGCCTTCAACGAGCGGGTCCTGGAACTCGCCGAGGACCCGGCGACCCCGCTCCTCGAACGCGCCAACTTCCTCGCGATCTTCGCCTCGAACCTCGACGAGTTCTTCATGGTGCGGGTCGCCGGCCTCAAGCGCCGCATCGCCACCGGCGTCGCCACCCGCTCCGCCTCCGGCCTCCAGCCCCGCGAGGTCCTCGACCTCATCTGGACCCGCTCGCGCGAGCTGATGGCCCGGCACGCCGCCTGCTACCAGCAGGACGTGGCCCCCGCGCTGGCCGACGAGGGCATCCACCTGATGCGCTGGCCGGACCTCACGGAGAAGGAGCAGGCCCGCCTCTTCACCCTCTTCCGCCAGCAGATCTTCCCCGTCCTCACCCCGCTCGCCGTGGACCCGGCGCACCCCTTCCCGTACATCTCCGGCCTCTCCCTCAACCTGGCCGTCGTCGTCCGCAACCCGGTCAGCGGCCACCGCCACTTCGCCCGCGTGAAGGTGCCGCCGCTGCTGTCCCGCTTCCTGGAGGCGTCCCCGCAGCGGTACGTGCCGCTGGAGGACGTCATCGCGGCGCACCTGGAGGAGCTGTTCCCCGGCATGGAGGTGCTGGCGCACCACATGTTCCGGGTGACGCGGAACGAGGACCTGGAGGTCGAGGAGGACGACGCCGAGAACCTGCTCATGGCCCTGGAGAAGGAGCTCATGCGGCGCCGCTTCGGCCCGCCGGTGCGCCTGGAGGTCGAGGAGTCCATCGACCCGTACGTGCTCGACCTGCTGGTCCGCGAGCTGAAGATCTCCGACGCCGAGGTGTACCCGCTGCCCGGCCCGCTCGACCTGACCGGCCTGTTCGGGATCGCCTCGCAGGACCGGCCCGAGCTCAAGTACCCGAAGTTCGTCGCCGGCACCCACCGGGACCTCGCCGAGGTCGAGTCGGCGTCCGCGCCCGACATCTTCGCGGCGCTGCGCGAGCGGGACGTGCTGCTGCACCACCCGTACGACTCCTTCTCCACGTCCGTGCAGGCGTTCCTGGAGCAGGCGGCGGCCGACCCCGACGTCCTCGCGATCAAGCAGACGCTGTACCGGACCTCCGGCGACTCCCCGATAGTCGACGCCCTCATCGACGCCGCCGAGTCCGGCAAGCAGGTCCTCGTCCTCGTCGAGATCAAGGCCCGCTTCGACGAGCAGGCCAACATCAAGTGGGCGCGGAAGCTGGAGGAGGCCGGCTGCCACGTCGTCTACGGCCTCGTCGGCCTCAAGACCCACTGCAAGCTGTCCCTGGTGGTGCGCCAGGAGGGCGAGCTGCTGCGCCGCTACTCGCACGTCGGCACCGGCAACTACCACCCGAAGACGGCCCGGCTGTACGAGGACCTGGGCCTGCTGACCGCCGACCCGCAGGTCGGCGCGGACCTGTCCGACCTGTTCAACCGGCTCTCCGGCTACTCCCGCCGCGAGACGTACCGGCGCCTGCTGACCGCCCCGAAGTCGCTCCGCGACGGCCTGGTCTCGCGGATCACCAAGGAGATCGCGCACCACCGGGCGGGCCGGCCCGCGTACGTGAAGATCAAGGTCAACTCGATGGTCGACGAGGCCGTCATCGACGCCTGCTACCGGGCCTCGCAGGCCGGCGTCCCGGTCGATGTCTGGGTCCGCGGCATCTGCGCCGTCCGGCCCGGCGTCCCCGGCCTCTCCGAGAACATCCGGGTCCGCTCCGTCCTCGGCCGCTTCCTGGAGCACTCCCGGGTCTTCGCCTTCGGCAACGGCGGCGAGCCCGAGGTGTGGCTCGGCAGCGCCGACATGATGCACCGCAACCTGGACCGGCGCATCGAAGCCCTGGTCCGGGTCTCCGACCCCGCCCACCGGGCGGCCCTCACCCGGCTCCTGGAGACCGGGATGTCCGACACGACCTCCTCCTGGCACCTCGGCCCGGACGGGAACTGGACGCGCCACGCGACCGACCCCGAGGGCAAGCCGCTGCGGCACGTGCAGGAGATGCTCATCGACGCGCGGAGGCGCCGGCGTGCACAACCTTGACCCCACGCAGTCCACACCGTCCGCGAAGGACGTGACCGCGGGAGAGGTCCTGGCTCCCTACCTGCACGCCCGGGCCGCAGACTTCCTCCGCGGCCTGCGGCAGCACGGCGAGAGCGGCGCGGACACGTCCGGAGCGGAGGAGGCCGCCGCCACCCTGCGGGCGGCGGCGCGCCGGATCAGCGGCAGCCTGCACACCTACCGGGCGCTCCTCGACCCGGCCTGGGCCGACCAGCTCCGGACCGAGCTGGCCTGGCTGTCCGGGACGCTCGCGCAGGAGCAGGCCGCCACCGCCCGGCTGGTGCGGCTGATGGACGCGCTCAACCGGCTGGCGGGCGGCAGCGGCCCGGTGCCGGCCGCCCGCGGCTCGGAGAGCGCCGGGCTCACCGTCGGCGCCGCCCGGGCCGGCGCCCTGCTGGAACGGCAGCTGACCCTGGCCAGGACCCGGGCCCACTCGGCCGCCCTCCAGGCCCTCGGCTCGTCCCGCTTCCACGCGCTCGCCGACGCCGTCGCCCTGCTCGCCTCCGAGGTGCCGCTCGGCCCGGCCGGCTCCGCGCCCGCCCTGGAGGTCCTCGACGCGTCCGCGGCGGTCGCCCGCCGCCGCCTCCTCGACGCGGTGGAGGCGCTGCCGCTGACCCGGGCCGCGCACCCGTACAACGCGGAGGCGCTGGCGCTGGCCGCCGGCGAGAACCAGGACGCGCCCTGGCACCACACCCGGCTGCTGCTGCGGCTGCACCGGTACGCGACCGAGGTGACGGCCCTCGGCCGCGAGCCGGACGCCCTGCTGTACGAGGCGGCCCGGGCCCTCGACCGGCACCGGGACGCCGCCGAGGCCGCCGCCGCCGCGGCTGCCGCGGCCCGCACCCCCCGGATCGCCCCCGCCACCGCGTACGCCCTGGGCGTCCTCCACGCCGACCAGCGGCACGAGGTCGAGGCCGCCCGCTTCGCCTTCCAGAACGCCTGGCACACCGCCGCCGTCCCGGTCCCGTGACCTCCGCCGCGCCTCCCGTCCTCGCCGCCGGCTGCGTCCTCTGGCGCCCGGCGGCGGGCGGCGGCTCCCTGGAGATCGCGCTCGTGCACCGGCCGAAGTACGACGACTGGTCCCACCCGAAGGGCAAGCGGAAGCCCGGCGAGAGCGCCGAGGCGTGCGCGGTGCGGGAGGTCCTGGAGGAGACCGGGCACCACTGCGCGCTCGGCGCCCGGCTGCCCACCGTCCGGTACGCGGTCGACGGACGCCCGAAGGAGGTCGCCTACTGGGCGGCCCGCGCCCTCCGCGGCGCCTTCGTGCCGGGCCGGGAGGTGGACCGGCTGCGCTGGCTGCCGCCCGCCGAGGCCCGTACCGCCCTCACCCAGCCACGCGACCGCGAGCTGCTCGACGCGTTCCTCGCGGCGGCCCCCGCCCCGCACCGCCGGCCGCCCGGCGGCTCCTAGTCGTCGGCCGTTCCGTCACCCCGTGCCGCCGGGCGCGTACGGGTGCGGCACCGGGCGCCGTGCCGCACCGTGGCTTACGGCACGGTTCACCTCGCGTTCACTCTCCACGGTTGGCGGCTTCACCTGATCTGCCTAATTTCGGCCTTACGCGGTGCACGGAGCCTGACGATGCACCCACACATCCGACACGCGCCGCCTTCGACGCAACGGACACCCGGTCCGGGCCCGGCGGCTTCTGGAAGGAACACCCGAAAGTGAAGCTTTCGCGCAAGAACGGGCTTCGCGCCTCCGCGATCGGTGCCCTTGTCGTCTCCGGTGCGCTCGTCCTGTCGGCGTGTGGCTCGGACAACAACAGCGAGCCGACCAAGGGCGGCGGCGAGAAGACGTCGGCCGCCGCGTCGAACATCAAGTGCGACGGCGCCAAGGGCCAGCTGCTCGCCGCGGGCTCCAGCGCGCAGAAGAACGCCATGGACCTCTGGGTCAAGAACTTCCAGGCCGCCTGTGAGGGTGTCGAGGTCAACTACCAGAGCATCGGCTCCGGCGGCGGCATCACCAAGTTCAACCAGGGCCAGGTCGCCTTCGCCGGCTCCGACTCCGCCCTGAAGGACGAAGAGGTCGCCGAGTCCAAGAAGATCTGCAAGGGCGGCACCGGCATCAACCTGCCCATGGTCGGCGGCCCCATCGCCATCGGCTACAAGCTGGAGGGCGTCGACAACCTCGTCCTGGACGCCTCCACGATCGCCAAGATCTTCGACAACAAGATCACCAAGTGGAACGACCCGGCGATCGCCAAGCTGAACCCGGGCGCCAAGCTCCCGGACAGCACCATCCAGGCCTTCCACCGCTCGGACGAGTCCGGCACCACCCAGAACCTGGGCAAGTACCTCTCGACCGCCGCCGCGGCCGACTGGAAGCACGACCCGAAGTCGAAGTCGTGGCCCGCCCAGGGCGGCCAGGCCGCCAACGGCTCCTCCGGTGTCGCCACCGCGGTCAAGGACGCCGAGGGCTCCATCGGCTACTTCGAGCTCTCCTACGCGACCGCCAACAAGATCTCCACGGTCAGCATCAACACCGGCGCCGCCGCCCCGGTCGCCGCCACCACGGAGAACGCCTCCAAGGCCATCGCCGCCGCCAAGGTCAAGGGCACCGGCAACGACGTGGCCCTCTCCCTCGACTACGCCACCAAGGCCGAGGGCGCCTACCCGCTGGTCCTCGTCACCTACGAGATCGCCTGCGACAAGGGCAACAAGGCGGAGACCCTGCCGACCCTGAAGGCGTTCCTCAACTACGCCATCAGCGAGGAGGGCCAGAAGGTCCTCGCCGACGCCGACTACGCCCCCATGCCGGCCGAGATCGCGGCCAAGGTCCGCGCGATCGTCCCGACCCTGTCCTGACCCCCGGCCGGGGGCGGCCCCTCACCTCCCGTGGAGGAGGCCGCCCCCGGCATCCGGTGCACCGCCGCCAGGAGCCCGTACGCCGTACGGCTCCGCAGACCGGAGAAACCGATGGTTACCACCACACCACCCGCCATAGACAAGAACAGGAGCAGGCGCGCCAAGGGCGCGGCCCGCCCCGGAGACCGCATCTTCAGCGGCCTCTCCAAGGGCTCCGGCATCACCCTGCTCGTGATCATGGCCGCGATCGCGGTCTTCCTGACCTACCGGTCCGTCCTCGCCATCTCGAAGGACGAGGGCAACTTCTTCACCACCTTCGAGTGGAACCCGGCCGGCAACCCGCCGGTCTTCGGCATCGCCGTCCTGGCCTTCGGCACGATCGTCTCCTCGGTCATCGCCATGGTCATCGCCGTGCCGGTCGCGATCGGCATCGCGCTCTTCATCTCCCACTACGCCCCGCGCCGGCTGGCCAAGCCGCTCGCGTACGTCGTCGACCTGCTCGCCGCCGTGCCCAGCATCATCTACGGCCTCTGGGGCGCGATCTTCCTCGTCCCGTACCTGGACGGCCTCAACAAGTGGCTCGACCAGTACTTCGGCTGGACGTACATCTTCGACAAGTCGTCCGACGGCGTCGCCCGCAACCTCTTCACCGTGGGCATCCTGCTGGCGATCATGATCCTCCCGATCATCACCAACGTGACCCGCGAGGTCTTCCTCCAGGCCCCGAAGATGCACGAGGAGGCCGCCCTCGCCCTCGGCGCCACGCGCTGGGAGGTCATCCGCATGGCGGTGCTGCCCTTCGGCCGCTCCGGCATCATCTCGGCCTCCATGCTCGGCCTCGGCCGCGCGCTCGGCGAGACCATGGCCGTCGCCGTGGTCCTCTCCCCCAGCTTCCTGCTCTCCGGTCACCTCCTCGACCCCGGCGGCGGCACCTTCGCCCAGAACATCGCCGCCAAGTTCAACGAGGCCGACGAGTACGGCCGCGACGCCCTGATCGCCTCCGGCCTCGTCCTCTTCGTCATCACCCTGCTGGTCAACGGCGCCGCGCGCATGATCATCGCCCGCCGCAAGGAGTACTCGGGGGCCAACGCATGAGCCACGCCGTCCAGGAACGCCCCGTCGCGTTCTCCCAGCCCCGCCGCTCCCTCTCCCACGCCCGCCTCCCGC
Source organism: Streptomyces sp. NPDC057854 (assembly GCF_042797055.1). Lineage (NCBI taxonomy): Bacteria > Bacillati > Actinomycetota > Actinomycetes > Kitasatosporales > Streptomycetaceae > Streptomyces > Streptomyces sp. NPDC057854. The sequence continues at coordinate 20,746 of NZ_JBHVMF010000003.1, read as the reverse complement.
GCTGGACGCCGCTCGCCGTCGCGGCCGGCTCCATCGCCGCGGGCGCCGGCATCGGCGTCGCCGCCGGCTGGCACAGCAAGGTGCAGTGGGGCCTGATCTCCGCGCTCCTCTTCGTCCTGGCCACCTACGCCCTCACCTCCAAGGTGGAAGGCTCCCGCCAGGCCAAGGACCGCGTCGCCACCAGCCTCGTCTGGGTCTGCTTCATCCTCGCCGTCGTCCCGCTGCTGTCCCTCGCCTGGGTCACGATCAGCAAGGGCGTGGAAGTGCTCGACATGTACTTCCTCACCCACTCGATGAACGGCGTCCTCGACGCCGAGGCCGGCGGCGGTGTCTACCACGCCCTCCTCGGCACCATCGAGCAGGTCGCCATCGCGACCCTGATCGCCGCGCCGATCGGCCTGCTCACCGCGGTCTACCTGGTCGAGTACGGCACCGGGAAGCTCGCCAGGGCCGTCACCTTCTTCGTCGACGTCATGACGGGCATCCCGTCGATCGTCGCCGGCCTGTTCATCCTGTCCACCTGGACCCTGATGCTGGACTTCGGCCCCTCCGGGTTCGCCGGCGCGATGGCCCTCGCCATCCTGATGATGCCGGTCGTCGTCCGCTCCACCGAGGAGATGCTCAAGCTCGTCCCGAACGAGCTCCGCGAGGCCAGCCTCGCCCTCGGTGTCCCCAAGTGGCGGACGATCCTGAAGGTGGTCCTGCCCACCGCGATCGGCGGCATCACCACGGGCGTCATGCTCGCGGTCGCCCGCATCACCGGTGAGACGGCCCCCGTCCTGCTCCTCGTGTTCGGTACGAAGCTCATCAACCCGAACCCCTTCGAAGGCGCCCAGTCCTCCCTGCCGCTCTACGTGTACGAGCAGTACCAGGTCGGCACCGACGCCGCCGTGGCCCGCGCCTGGGCCGCCGCGCTCGTCCTGATCGCCTTCGTCATGATCCTCAACCTGGTGGCCCGCGGCATCGCCCGCTGGAAGGCCCCGAAGACCGGCCGCTGACCGCGGCACACTGGAAGTAGTGATTGATATGGCCAAGCGAATCGACGTCAGCGGCCTCTCCGCCTACTACGGCAACCACAAGGCGATCGACGACATCTCCATGACCGTCGAGCCCCGCTCGGTGACGGCCTTCATCGGCCCCTCCGGCTGCGGCAAGTCCACCTTCCTGCGCACCCTGAACCGCATGCACGAGGTCACCCCCGGCGGCCGCGTCGAGGGCAAGGTGATGCTGGACGACGAGAACCTGTACGGCTCCGGTGTCGACCCGGTCGCGGTCCGCCGCACCGTCGGCATGGTGTTCCAGCGCCCCAACCCCTTCCCCACCATGTCGATCTTCGACAACGTGGCGGCGGGCCTGCGGCTGAACGGCTCGTACAAGAAGGCCGAGCTCGCCGACATCGTGGAGCGCTCCCTCAAGGGCGCGAACCTGTGGAACGAGGTCAAGGACCGCCTCAACAAGCCGGGCTCCGGCCTCTCCGGCGGCCAGCAGCAGCGCCTGTGCATCGCCCGCGCCATCGCGGTCGAGCCGGACGTCCTGCTGATGGACGAGCCCTGCTCGGCCCTCGACCCGATCTCGACCCTCGCGATCGAGGACCTGATCGGCGAGCTCAAGGAGCGCTTCACGATCGTCATCGTGACGCACAACATGCAGCAGGCCGCCCGCGTCTCGGACCGCACCGCCTTCTTCAACCTGGCGGCGGTCGGCCAGCCCGGCAAGCTCATCGAGCTGGACGACACCGAGCGCATCTTCTCCAACCCGAGCGTCCAGGCGACCGAGGACTACATCTCCGGCCGCTTCGGATAACCAGGACGTCCCGCCCGTGGGCGCGGGCCCCCCCCCGCCCCCGGCCGGGGGAACGCCGCTGCGGGGGGGGATTGCGGGGGCACCCCCCCCCGCAAAGGCCCCGCGCCCCCCCGGGGGGTGTC
>NZ_JBHVMF010000003.1:0-18811 GCF_042797055.1 Streptomyces sp. NPDC057854 | reverse complement strand
GCCCATCGCGGTGCCCCACACGTCGCGAAACTCCCCAACCCCGCCCGACCGGCCCACCGCGTCCACCCCCCCCGCCCGATTCGCATACCCCGCCCGCCCCGCCGGGGCGCGCGCCCCCCCGCCCCCACGGAGCCGGGGAAACGCGTCTGCGGTGCTGCATGGCGGTGCCACCGCCAGACGAAAGGGCCCGGCTCCCCCAGGGGAGCCGGGCCCGACCACTTCCCGCCACATCCGCCGGCGTCAGCCACCGGCCGCGACCACCGGCCTCAGCCGAAGAACAGCTGCACCACGTAGAAGCTCAGCGCCGCGACGAACGCCGCCGCCGGCATCGTGATGAACCAGCCGAGGATGATGTTCTTGGCGACGCCCCAGCGGACCGCGTTCACCCGCTTCGTCGCGCCGACGCCCATGATCGCGGAGGTGATGACGTGCGTCGTCGAGATCGGCGCGTGGAAGAGGAACGCCGAGCCGAACATGATCGACGCACCGGTCGTCTCCGCCGCGAAACCCTGCGGCGGGTCCAGCTCGATGATCTTCCGGCCGAGCGTCCGCATGATGCGCCAGCCGCCCGCGTACGTACCCAGCGACAGCATCACCGCGCACGCGATCTTCACCCAGATCGGGATCGCGTCGCCCTGGTCCTGCACGTCCGCGATGACCAGCGCCATGACGACGATGCCCATCGTCTTCTGGGCGTCCTGGAGGCCGTGGCCGAGCGCCATGCCGGCCGCCGACACCGTCTGCGCGATGCGGAAACCGCGCTTCGCCTTGTGCGGGTTGGCCCGGCGGAAGAGCCACATGATCCCGCACATCACCAGGTAACCGGCGATGAGGCCGACGAACGGCGAGATGAACATCGGGATGACGATCTTGTCGAGGACGCCGCCCCAGATGACGTCCGTCCCGCCCGCGAGCGCCGCGCCCACCATGCCGCCGAAGAGGGCGTGCGAGGAGGAGGACGGCAGACCGAAGTACCAGGTGATCAGGTTCCAGATGATCGCGCCGACGAGCGCGGCGAAGAGGATGCCCATCCCCTTGTCGCCGTGCGGCGTCTCGATCAGGCCCTCGCTGACGGTCTTGGCGACCCCGCTGCCCATGAAGGCGCCGGCGAGGTTCATGACCGCCGCCATCGCGAGCGCCGCGCGCGGCGTCAACGCCCGCGTCGACACCGAGGTGGCGATCGCGTTGGCCGAGTCGTGGAAGCCGTTCGTATACGTGAAACCGAGCGCGACACCGATGGTCACGATCAGGGCGAAGGTGTCCACGAAGCCTCAGGACTCCTTGACCGCGATGGTCTCCACCGTGTTCGCCACGTGCTCGAAGGCGTCGGCCGCCTCCTCCAGCACATCCACGACCTGCTTCAGCTTGAGCACCTCGATGGCGTCGTACTTGCCGTTGAAGAGGTGGGCGAGCAGCTTGCGGTGGATCTGGTCGGCCTGGTTCTCCAGCCGGTTGACCTCGATCCAGTACTCGGTGAGGTTGTCCATCGTCCGCAGGTTCGGCATCGCCTCGGCGGTCAGCTCCGCCGCCCGGGCCAGGACCTCGATCTGCTGCTCGACGCCCTTGGGCAGTTCCTCGATGTTGTAGAGGACGACCAGGTCGACGGCCTCCTCCATGAAGTCCATGATGTCGTCGAGGGACGATGCGAGGGAGTAGATGTCCTCGCGGTCGAACGGCGTGATGAAGGAGGAGTTCAGCTGGTGGAAGATCGCGTGGGTGGCGTCGTCACCGGCGTGTTCCGCTGCCCGCATCCGCTCCGCGATCTCGGCCCGGGCGGAAGGCTCCGCTCCGAGCAGTTCCATCAGGAGCTTCGAGCCCGTGACGATGTTGTCCGCGGACGCGGCGAACATGTCGTAGAAGCTCGTCTCCCTGGGGGTCAGACGAAATCGCACGTGAGGTCCTCGGGGTGCTGGGTTTCGGTCAGGCTGATGCTAGGCGCATCATCCGGCCACGGCTAACCGGCGTCCTCTCAGTGTCGCCCATCAGGCACAGTGATCTGCACGAGACCCCCGCCCCCCAAACGGCGGGGATCGGTACCATATACCCACGTGGGGTATACACCCCCTTTTCTGGACAACGGGAGGACGCGATGACGACCACCGAGGCGGACCAGGTCACCCCCCAGGCCGTCGAATCCGTCGAGCCGGCCGACCACGCCCACGGGGTGCACGGCTACCACAAGCAGAAGGACGAGCACCTCAAGCGGCTGCGCCGGATCGAGGGCCAGATCCGAGGTCTCCAGCGGATGGTCGACGAGGACGTCTACTGCATCGACATACTCACCCAGGTCTCGGCCTCCACGAAGGCGCTGCAGTCCTTCGCCCTCCAGCTCCTGGAGGAGCACCTGCGGCACTGCGTGGCCGAAGCGGCCAGCAACGGCGGCGACCTCGACGCCAAGGTCGAGGAGGCCACCAAGGCGATCGGCCGGATGCTCCGCACCTGAGCGCCGCGGGCTACCGGCCGGCCGGCTCGCCCCGCAGGACGGCGTCGATCAGGTCGGCGCTGAGCCGGTCCCCGTCCGCGGCCGAGGCGGCGATCATCAGCTCGCCGCACAGCTCTATCTCGGCGAGGGCGACACGGTCGGGGTCAGCGGCCGCGGTCGCGGTACCGGGCGGAGCCACGCGCATTCACCTCTTCCTGCCGGAGTCGGTGTCCCAGCGTAGGGATCGCGCCACGGACCGCGCATGACACGGACGGACCATTTGGCGATGGCCCGGACCCCCGCCCGGCGGGGTCCGGCGTCCCGTCGCGCGCCCGGCGTCAGACGTCGACCTTGCCGGCGTAGATGTCCCGCCCCTCCGGCAGGGTCACCGTGACCGGCGTCCCGAAGCCGTACAGCAGCGTGGTCGAGGCCACGGCGACCGTGCGCCCCTGGTTGCTGAAGCTGAACTGGTGGCGGACCTTGCGCAGCCGGCCGGCGCCGTCGAGGTACGCGTCGAAGGGCACCGCGTCGGTGGTGAACCCTTTCGCCGCCGCGGCGAGCGGCCCGCGCAGCTGCGGCGCGGCGGCCCGGGCGGCGGCGCCGATGTCGGCGACGCCCCGGTAGTGGCGCACCCGCACCCCCGCGAGCTCCGTCTCCCCCACGTACGTCACCTCCCGCGCCCCGCGCAGCAGCTCGGCCGCCGCGCCGGGGTCGGTGGCGCCGCCGGTGACCAGGTTGCCGTCGTCGAGGGTGGTGGTGTCGACCCGCACCCACTTGTCGGCGGGGACGCCGGCGCCGCGGTTCTTCATGTAGAGGGCGCCGGGGGTCAGCAGCTCGGTGATCGGCCGGTGGGCGCTGGTGCCGGCCGCGTCCTTGGGGAGGACCACCCGGAGCCGGCCGGTGCGGGCGCGGAAGTCGTAGCCGCCCTCGCCGCGGATGGTGACGCGGGTCCCGCCGGCGGCCATCTCCATCGCGGTCGACGCCTTGGCGGTGCCGGCCCGGGCCAGGGCGTCGGCGGCCCCCCGGACGGCACCGGCCGGGTCCGGCGGCTCCCCGGGGTCTCCGGGGGCGCCGCAGCCGGTGACCGCCGCGGCGACCAGGGACGCGGTGACGGCGAGCGCTCCGCCGCCGATTCCGCGCGGACGCCCGTACCGCTGCACCACCATCGCCCGTCAACCCCCAAGAACCTGGATGTCCCGCAGCGGTTAACGACGGCACGGGCGAGCCGTCACGCGCAGTACGGTGGGGGCGTGCATGAGCAGCCCGCGACCGGTCCGCACCACACGACGACGACGGAGCGCGGTTCCTTCGCCGTGGCCCGCTGTACCTGCGGCTGGGCGGGTCCGGCCCGCCGCTCCCGCGAGCGCGCCCGCTCCGACGCGGCCGAGCACCTCGGCGTACGCGACGAGCGCGAGGTCCGGCCCTAGCGTCCCGGCGTCCGCGCCTCCGCCTACGCGGCGAGGCCCTTCTCGCCCCGGCCGTCCTCGGCGGGGCCGCCGAGGCGGGGTTCCGGGATGCCGACCGCCTCGGGGCGGGCGGCGGGCGCGCCGGCCCGGCGGGAGCGGACCAGCCGGGCGCCGCGGCGCGAGCGGGCGACGGCGGAGACCAGCGGGGTGAGCAGCGCCAGGGTGAGCGGGGCGAGGAGTAGCGCCACGGCGGTGCCGAGGGCGAGGCCGCCGATGACGTCGGTGGGGTAGTGGACGCCCATGTAGACGCGGGTGAAGCCCTCGGCGAGGGCGAGGCCGATGGCGGCGAGGCCGAAGCGGCGGTGGGCGACGAAGACGGCGACGGCGATCGCCATCGCCATCGTGGCGTGGTCGCTGACGAAGGAGTAGTCGGTCTTCCCGCCGACCAGGACCTCCAGGCCCTCGTGGTCGACGAAGGGGCGGGGCCGCTCGACGAAGCCGCGGATGGGGATGTTCACGAGGAGGGCGACGCCGGCCGCGAGCGGCGCCCAGACGAGGGCGGCGACGGCCGAGACGGAGTCCGCGGGGGTGCCGCGGCGGCGGACGCTCCACCAGCACCAGAGCGCCACGAGGACCAGCGCGAGCAGGATGCCGTACTCGCCGGTGAACTCCATGACCCGGTCGAACCAGGCGGGGGCGTCCTTGGCCAGCCCGTTGATGTCGTACAGCAGGCCGACATCCGGACTGGAACCGTCCGATGCGAGTTCAGACATCTGCCGCGGCCCCTTGCTCTCTCGTGTGCCGGGCTCTCGCGTGCCGGCTGCCAACCCCCGTGGTCAGACATGGTGGGGAACGACCCCGTCGAGGCAGGCGTTCCGCCTTTCCCCGTCGATCATGATGACGTTACCGAAGAGTGACGCTTCCTCGCAGCTCAGGGCCTGTGCCTCACGGAGAGTTCCGGTCGCCGGCCCGTCGTTCCGTCAGTTCACGCCCGGGAGGCGGGGGAACGGGTGGGCAGGGCGGCGGCGCCGTCCTTGGTGACCCGGGTCGCGCCGAAGTAGTCGGGGGTGTCGATGCGGGTGAAGCGGATCACGGCGCCCGTCCGCGGCGCGTCGATCATGTAGCCGCCGCCCACGTAGATGCCGACGTGCCGGATCGCCCGCGAGTTCGTCAGGTCGTCGGAGAAGAAGACCAGGTCGCCGGGGAGCAGCTCGTCACGGCGCGGATGCGGACCGGCGTTGTACTGGTCGTTCGCCACCCGCGGCAGCTCGATCCCCACCTCGCGGTACGCCGCCTGCGTCAGCCCCGAGCAGTCGAACCGCCCGCCCTGCGCGGCCGTGCCCGTCCCGCCCCACAGATACGGCGTGCCCAGCTTGCTCTGCGCGAAGTGGATCGCGCCGGCCGCCTGCTGCGAGGGCGCCACCCGGCCCTGCGGGCGGGCGAAGCTCTTCTCCAGCGACCGGATGATCCGCACGTAGTTCTGCGTCTCGCGGTACGGCGGCACGCCCCGGTACTTGATGACGGCGTAGGCACCGGCGTTGTACGCGGCCAGCATGTTGCTCGCCGGGTCGCCGGGCACCTTCCGCACGTACCCGGCGAGCGCGCAGTCGTACGAGGCGGCCGAGGGGATCGCGTCCTGCGGGTCCCAGATGTCCTTGTCGCCGTCGCCGTCGCCGTCGACGCCGTGGCTGGCCCAGGTGCCGGGGATGAACTGGGCGATGCCCCGCGCGTTCGCCGGCGACACGGCCCGCGGGTTCCAGCCGCTCTCCTGGTACAGCTGCGCGGCGAGCAGCGCCGGGTTGATGGCCGGGCAGAGGTTGCCCCAGCGCTGGACGAGGCCCTGGTACTTCATCGGCACCGCGCCCTTGGCGAGCGCCACCGTGCCGGTCTGCGCGGAGCCCGCGCCGCCGAGGAAGCCGGCGGCCGCCGCGTACGTACCGACCAGCAGCAGGGCCAGGAAGCCGGCGCAGACCCCGAAGGCCCCGCCGCCCAGCAGCCACGCCTTGCCCGCCCTACGCACCGTCAACCACCCCTCGGTCCCTGGCAGTACGCCCCGGCAGGCCAGTCTAGGCGGGGCGCCTCCTCCTGGGGACGGGGCGTGTCCGACGCGGCCCCAAGAGTGCAACAACGACAATCATTGCCCGGAGTCACCCTCCGTGATACACAGAGTGACCATACGCTTCTCCACATGGAATCCGGCGCGCCGCCGCAGGTCAAGACGGTCGAACCGGTCACATGTACGGGGATCGGGTAAAGAGAGCCGCCAAGGCGTCACACACGAGCGGTTTCATCAGCGAAGATAGTGGCGATGACCCATGCCGTCCGGCAGGGGTGACCAACGACCCGACAGGGGCGGTGAGTTATATGTACCTGGCGGCCGAGAAGGGCGACATCACCACCATCATCGGTGGAATCGCCCCCAACTGGGGTCCTTTCGGGAGCCTGGGCGCCGAAGCGAAGATCATGATCGAGGTCGTGATGGCCGTCGCCATCCTGCTCTGCCTCGGCATCGCCATCTGGGGCGCGGCCAAGCAGCGCATCGGCGCGACGGCGCTCCGCGACACGTTCAGCGCCGAACAGGGCAAGGGCCTGATCGTCGCCGGCCTCACCGGCGTCTTCATCATCGGATCCCTCGGAACCCTCTTCACCATCGTCTACGGAATGGCGATCTGACCGCACGTCATCTGCGGTCCCACCCACGAACGAACGAGGGGGCGTACCCGGCATGAGTCCCGGCGACGAGCACGACGGCTACGGCGGCTCGGGCCAGACCCGTACCCGCCTGCCCGAGGGCAACACCGGTGACGTCCACGGCGCCGCCCGCCGCCCCGCCCGCGGCTCACGCTCCCTGCTGACGGCGGTGGGCGTGGTCGTGCTGCTCGTCGCCGCCATCGCCTTCGCCAACCGCGGCGGCGGCCCGGAGGGCACGTCCCCCTCGTCCGGCACCCCCGGCCGGGCCGCCACCGCCGCCACCGGCACCCGCCCGGTCACCGGCACCGACGGCCTCGTCCCCACCGGCTTCGCCCACGACGAACAGGGCGCCCAGAGCGCCGCCGCCAACTACGCGACGGCCCTCGGCTCCCCGGACATGTACCAGAAGTCCCCCCGCGAGGCCCTCATCCGCGCGATCTACGCCCCGGAGGTGGTCGACGGTCTCCTGAAGCGGTACGACGCCTCCTACTCGCCCGCGCTCATGGCGAGCACCGGGCTCGAACCGAACGGCACCGCACCGGCCGGCCTCACCTTCGTGGCCCGCACCGTGCCGATCGGCACCAAGGTGACCGCGTACTCCACCGACAAGGCCACCGTCGAGGTCTGGTACGTCAACCTCACCGGCCTCGCGGGCGAGGGCTCCACCAAGCCGGTCACGTCCGCCTGGTTCACCAGCACCCAGCAGCTCGCCTGGACCGCCGAGGGCTGGCGGATCACCTCGGCCGACGAGCGCGAGGGCCCGACCCCGGTCAACGGGGACAGCCGCGCCTCCGTCGCGGACGAGATCGCCGCGGCCGTCGAGCAGTACGGAGGGTTCACCTATGCCCGCTAGCAGCACCCGGGCAGGACGGGTGAAGGCCACGGTCGTCACCACGCTCCTCACCCTCCCCGTCCTCCTCGCCTCCCGCGCCCACGCGGCCCCCACCCCGACGCCCACGGCACCCACGCCGTCCCCCACGCCGACGAGCGACGACTGCAGGCTCCTCGTCGGCCAGGCCCGCCAGATCTGCGAACGCGGCAAGGCCGGCGCCGGGACGGGCGGCACCGGAGGCGGCACCGGCGACGCGCCCGCGTCCGCGCTCGACCCCCTGTCCTCCCTCGCGCGCGGATGCGCCGACGCCGCCGTCGCCATCGTCGACTACCTCTCCAAGGCCGTGAAGGAGACCGCCGAGGTCGACTTCACGAACACCGAGTTCCTCGCCCGGTACGCCGTCGTCTTCGCCGCCGCCACCTTCCTCACCCTCCTCCTCTGGCTGCTCGCCGTCGCCAAGCGCGCCCTCCGCGGCGTGCCGCTGGCCACCGCGTTCTCCGAGGCCATCGGCTTCCTCTGGCTGACCGTCCTCGCGTCCGCCTTCACCCCGCTGGTCCTCTACACCGTCGTCAACGCCACCGACGCCATCACCGAGGTCATCGCCTCCGGCACCGGCGAACAGACCGACGTCTTCTTCGGCGCGTTCAAGGAGGCCCTCCGCAAGGGCGACTCCATCAGCGGCGGACCGATCATGCTGATCATCGTCAGCCTGGTCACCGTCCTCGCCGCCGGCGTGCTCTACCTGGAGCTGTTCCTCCGCGCCGTACTCCTCTACGTCGGCGCCCTCCTCGGCGTCGTCGTCTACTCCGGCCTCGTCGACAAGAACATGTGGGGCCACGTCCGCCGCTGGGCCGGCATCATGATCGCCGTCATCCTGGTCAAGCCGGTCATCGTGATCGTCCTCGGCCTCGCCGGCGCCCTCTCCTCCGGCACCGGACCCGACTCCTTCTCCGCCGTCGTCTCCGGCCTCGCGATCATCCTGCTCGCCATCTTCGCGTCCGCGATGATCTACCGCTTCGTCCCCGGCTTCGGCGACGAGATCGTCGCCTCCCGCAACAACCGCCTCCACCGCGCCGGGGAGAACGCCGCCGCGGCCGTCATCTCCTCCCCCGCCTCCCTCGTCTCCCAGGGCATCAAGACCCACAGCACCCGCGACAGCGGCTCCGGCGGCGGCCAGGCCCCCTCCTCCGCGGCCCCCCGCCCCGCCAACCAGCTCTCCGGCGGCGTCGCCGCCCACAGCAGCCGTACCGCCCAGGGCACCGGCGCCACGCCCCCGCCCCGCAGCAGCAGCCCCACCGCGGGCACCCCCCACAGCAACCGCAGCAACAGCAAGAACACAGGAGCAGGAGGTGCAGGGCGTTGACGACCCCGTCCCAGCCGGTCACGCCCCGCCGCACGTATCTCATCGGCCGCGCCCGGCCGAACGCGATCGTCGGCAAGAACCGCGAGACCGGCGAGATCGCCCTGATCGTCGCCGGAGCCTTCCTCGGCATGATGAGCGGGCTCCTCATCCCCTTCCTCGCCCTGCGGATCACGCTCCTCGCCGGCCTGCCCATGCTCGCCATCGCCGCCGTGTACCTCCCGTACAAGCAGCGCACCTTCTACAAGTGGTTCGAGATCAACCGCAGCTACAAGCGGATGCTCAAGCGCGGCACCGCCTACCGCTCCACCGCCGTCGAGGCCGGCACCCGCCTCGACGGCCGCGAGGTCGAGGTCGGCCCGCCGCCCGGCATCGGCCGCGTCAGCTGGCTCTCCGCCCCCTTCGGCCCCGACGAGATCGCCGTCCTCCTCCACGCGGACCGCCGCACCGTCACCGCCGCCATCGAGATCGAGGGCCCCGGCGTCGGCCTGCGCGACTCCGAGGACCAGGAAGCCCTCGTCGACCGCTTCGGCACCCTCCTCAAGCACGTCGCCAACGGCGACGGCTTCGTCACCCGCCTCCAGATGCTGGCCCGCACCCTCCCCGCCGACCCCGACGCCCACGCCAAGGACGTCGCCCAGCGCGGCGACCCGCACGCGCCCGCGTGGCTCCAGGAGTCGTACGACCAGCTCCAGTCCATGGTCTCCACCTCCAGCGAGCAGCACCGCGCCTACCTCGTCGCCTGCATGCACTACACGCGCGAACTCGCCGCCGAGGCCAACGCCATGGCCCACGCCGCCCGGCACGCCACCGGCGCCCGCCGCCTCGACCGCGACGGCGGCCTCGCCGTCGTCATGGCCCGCGAGCTCACCGACATCTGCGCCCGCCTCACCGAGGCCGACATCCGCGTCCGCCAGCCCCTCGGCCAGTCCCGGCTCGCGTCCCTGGTCCACTCCATGTACGACCCGGACCACCCGATCGACCACATCCAGGCCATGACGAAACGCAACGCCTGGCCCGCCGAACTCGACGCCATGGAGCCCACCTACCTCCAGGCCAAGACCCGCGAGTCCTCCACCCGCGCCCCCTGGTGCCACGCCACCGCCTGGGTCAAGGAATGGCCCATGACCCCGGTCGGCGTGAACTTCCTCGCCCCGCTCCTCGTCCACACCCCCGACGTCATCCGCACCGTCGCCGTCACCATGGACCTGGAGCCCACCGAGGTCGCGATCGAGCGCATGCTCACCGAGAAGACCAACGACGAGGCCGAGGCGTCCCGCCAGGCCAAGATGAACCGCACGATCGACCCCCGCGACATCGCCGCCCACGGCCGGCTCGACCAGCGGGGTGAAGATCTCGCCAGCGGCGCGGCGGGCGTCAACCTCGTCGGGTACATCACCGTATCGGCGCGCTCGCCCGAGGCCCTGGCCCGCGACAAGCGCACGATCAGGGCCTCCGCCGGCAAGTCGTACCTCAAGCTGGAGTGGTGCGACCGCGAGCACCACCGGGCCTTTGTGAACACCCTGCCGTTCGCGACCGGCATCCGCCGCTAGGGCCGAAGGGGCACCGACCGATGCGAGATCCGCTGTCCGTCCTCACCGAAGCCTTCACCTCCTTCGTCCTCGGCAAGGTGGAGACCACCCGCCTGCCCGTGCGCACCTCCACCGGACAGGCCCAGGCCGTCTACCTGCCGACCGCGGCCCCCGGCCTCGGCGACTCCGGCGTGATCATCGGCCGCGAGGTCTACAGCGGCAAGGGCTACGTCTACGACCCCTTCCAGCTGTACGGGCAGCAGCTCCCCGCCCCCCACTGGCTCGTCCTCGGCGAGTCCGGCAACGGCAAGTCGGCGCTGGAGAAGACATACGTGCTCCGCCAGCTCCGCTTCCGCGACCGGCAGGTCGTCGTCCTCGACGCCCAGGGCGAGGACGGCGTCGGCGAGTGGAACCTCATCGCCCAGGAGCTGGGGATAACCCCCATCCGCCTGGACCCCATGGTCGCCAACGACTCCGGGATCCGCCTCAACCCGCTCGACCCCGCCATCACCACCACCGGCCAGCTCGCCCTGCTGCGCACCATCATCGAGGTGGCGATGGGCCACGGCCTCGACGAGCGGTCCGGCTTCGCGCTGAAGGTCGCCCACGCCCACGTCAACGAGCACATCACCGACCGGCAGCCGATCCTCACCGACATCGTCGAACGGCTCCGCCACCCCGAGGCCGAGTCGGCGGAGGCGATGAACGTCGACATAGACGACGTACGGGCCTGGGGCCTGGACGTCGCCCTGGTGCTCGACCGGCTCGTCGACGGCGACCTGCGCGGCATGTTCGACGGCCCGACCACGGTCGGCATCGACCTCGACGCGCCCCTGATCGTCTTCGACCTGTCCCACATCGACCGCAACTCCATCGCCATGCCCATCCTCATGGCGATCGTCGGCGTGTGGCTGGAGCACACCTGGATCCGCCCCGACCGGAAGAAGCGCATCTTCCTCGTCGAGGAGGCGTGGCACATCATCAACAGCCCGTTCGTGGCCCAGCTGTTCCAGCGCCTGCTCAAGTTCGGCCGCCGCCTCGGCCTGTCCTTCGTCGCGGTCGTCCACCACCTGTCCGACGTCGTCGACGGAGCGGCGGCCAAGGAGGCCGCGGCCATCCTCAAGATGGCCTCGACCCGCACGGTCTACGCCCAGAAGGCCGACGAGGCCCGCCACACCGGGCGCGTCCTCGGCCTGCCCCGCTGGGCCGTCGAGATCATCCCGACCCTCACCCCCGGCATCGCCGTCTGGGACGTCAACGGCAACGTGCAGGTGGTGAAACACCTCATCACCGAACGGGAACGCCCGCTCGTCTACACCGACCGCGCCATGACCGAGTCCTCCGGCCCCGCCGACCCGGACCTGGAGTGGGAGACGGAGCAGCGCGCGATCCTCATCGAGCAGATGAACGACAGCTCGCAGTCGACGGTGGCGTGACGTGACGCAGGCACCGCAGAAACAGGGCGGCGTCTCGGACGGCCTCCTCATCGGGCTCTTCGCCCTGGTCCTCGGCGTCTCCCTGCTCGTCTGGACCGCGACCGGCCTGGCGGGGCTCCTCGCGCACGGCGCCTGGCCCGACGGGGTGCGGCTCACCCGCACCCCGCCGGCCCTCCGCTCCCTGGTGACCGCCCCGAAGGACCTGCCGGCCGCCTGGCCCGGCACCCCGGCCGACCAGCTCTCCGGCTACGGCCTCTTCTGGGGCCTGGTCATCGGCCAGGCGATGATCCTCGCCGTCCTCGGCGTCTTCCTCCTCGGCACCTACGCCCGCTGGCGGGCGGTCCGCGCCCAGCGCAAGGCGGGCACGTACGCGCCGCCGCCCGCGCCCGCCCCCGTACCCCTCCAGAAGCCGCAGGCCCCTGCGCCGCCCCAGGCCGCCGCCGAACCGCACGTCCCGCCGCAGCCGGCCCCACCGGCCCCGACCCCGGCGCAGGCCCAGGCACCCGTGCAGGCCCAGGCACCCGCACCGGCCCCCCGCTCCGAACCCCCCACCGAGCCCGGCACCTTCTACGGCCCGCCCGAGACCCGCCGCCCCCGCGCCGTCCAGGCCGTCCTCGACGCCGAGGGCCCGGTGCTCGTCGTCACCTCCGACCCCACGCTCTGGTCCGACACCAAGGACGTCCGCGGCAAGCTCGGCCCCGTCCTCGTCTACGACCCCGGCCACCTCTGCGACACCCCGGCCCGCCTCCACTGGTCCCCCGCCGAGGGCTGCGCCGACCCGGACACCGCCCAGGCCCGCGCCGCCGCCCTGCTCGCGCCCGTCCGCCCGCACGCCCGGCTCGACGCGGCCACCGCCGACACCGCCGAAACGCTCCTGCGCTGCTGGCTGCACGCCGCCGCCATCGACGGCCGCCCGTTCCGCCAGGTCCACCGCTGGGCGCAGGGCGCCGACGCCCACGAACCGGTCCGCATCCTCCGCGGCCACCCCAAGGCCGCCTCCGGCCTCGCCGGCCTCCTCGAAGCCGCGCTCACCGCCCACCCCGACACCCGCCGCACCGCGCAGGAGCTGACGGCCCGCGCGTTCTCCGCCCTCTCCACCGTCCACATCCGCGAGGCGTGCACCCCGCACCGAACCGATGCGCTGGCCCTGGCATCTTTCGCCGCCGAAGGGGGCACCCTCTACGTGGTGGGTGAACCGATCGAGGACCCCCGCACCCACCCGGGCGCGATGCCCCTCCTCACCGCGCTCGCGTCGCACGTGGTCGAGCACGGCCGCCGCATGGCCGCACGGTCATCCCACGGCCGGCTCGACCCACCACTGACGCTCGTCCTCGACGACGTCGCCGCCGTCGCCCCCCTCCCCGGGCTCCCGGCCCTCGTCGCCGACGGCCCGGCCCGCGGCCTGCCCACCCTGGCCCTGATGCGCTCCCCCGAGCAGGCCCGCACCCGCTGGCCGGAGCACTCCCTCCGCTAGCCCGGCCGCCGCACTCCCGCCCTACGCCGGCCGGCGCAGCTCGTGCTCCAGGTCGCGCGGCGCACCCGAGCCCAGCGTGTCCGCCCGGCCGCCCGTCGGCACGAAACCGAAGCGGCGGTACGCGGCGAGAGCCCGCCCGTTCTCCTCGTGCACGTACAGCCGCGCCCGCGCGATCCGCGGCTCCGGCAGCACCCACGCCCACCCCAGAGCGGCCCGCAGCAGCGCGTCCACCAGCCCGCTCCCCCGCGCCTCGGGACGCACGTACACCCCCACCACATCGACCTGAGGCTCCGTCACCGCGTCACCGAACAGGCTCGTCCCGTCCTCCGGCAGCTCCACGATCACCGTCGCCGTGCCCACCCAGCGCCCGGCCGGCGCCTCCGCCACGAACTGCCGCACCCGGGTGCCCCGGTCCTCCGAGCCGCCCTCCGCCCGCTGCCGCCAGAAGGCGTCCGGGAGCGCCGCGGTCTCCTCGTACGACTCCACGAACGCCAGCGCCGCGTCCGGGTCCTGAACGGCCGCCAGACGCAGCTCCCGCACCCGCTCCCCCTCACCGGAGCGGATCGCGCGGAGCACGTACCCGCCGTGCCGGACCGCTCCCGGCGGAAGCAGCTCGTACTCCTCCTCCTGCGCGCCCGTGCCGTCCGGCACCGGCACCCGCTCACCCGACGGCGCGAAACCGAAGCGGCGGTAGAAGGCGGCGGCGCGGGCGTTCTCCTCGTGCACGTACAGCCGCACCCGCCGGATCCCGTCGACCGTCCACGACCAGGCCACGGCCGCCCGGAACAGCGCGTCGACCACGCCCGTGCCGCGCGCCTCCGGCCGGACGTACACGCCCACCAGATGCGTCTGGTCGACCTTCGCCGGCCCCCCGAACCGCACCTCGTCGGCGGGCCGTTCCACGAGCACCGTCACCGAGCCCAGCCAGCGCCCGTCCGGCGCCTCGGCGACGAACTGCCGCACCCGGCCCGCGCCGGCCTCCGACGCGGCGGCGGTCCGCTCCCGCCAGAAGTCGTCGGGGCGCGCGCCGGCGTCCTCGTACGCCTCCAGGAAGGCGAGGTGGGCGACGGGGTCCCGGAGCGCGGCGAGCCGCAGCTCGCGCGCCTTCTCCCAGTCGTCGGGCACAACGGTACGGATCTCGAAGGTCATGCCCGGCATCCTCGCCGGTCACCGCCCCCGCCCACAACGCGAATTCGCAGCTCAGGGCCGCCCCGTCGTACCCGGGTACGACACCGCCCGCGCACCTGCCGACCACGGTCGGACGCCCGCGCCCCGCCCGCTCCGTAGCGTCGGAGCCATGATCCGAGCAGAGCGACTCACCAAGCGGTACGGCGACCGCACCGTCGTCCGGGACCTCTCGTTCACCGTCCGGCCCGGCACCGTCACCGGCTTCCTCGGCCCCAACGGCGCCGGGAAGTCCACCACCCTGCGCATGATCCTCGGCCTCGACGCCCCCACCGCCGGCACCGCGACCGTCGGCGGTCGCGCGTACGCCGACCACCCGGCGCCCCTCACCCAGGTCGGCGCCCTCCTCGACGCCCGCTCCTTCCACCCGGGCCGCACCGCCTTCCACCACCTCATGGCCCTCGCCCACACCCACGGCATCCCCCGGTCCCGCGTCGAGCACGTCCTCGGCGTCACCGGCCTCACCGACGTCGCCGGCCGCCGAGTGAAGGGCTTCTCCCTCGGCATGGGCCAGCGCCTCGGGATCGCCGCCGCCCTCCTCGGCGACCCGGCCGCCGTCGTCCTGGACGAGCCCGTCAACGGCCTCGACCCGGAGGGCGTCCGCTGGATCCGCACCCTCCTCAGGGACCTCGCAGCCGAGGGCCGCACGGTCCTCGTCTCCTCGCACCTGATGAGCGAGATGGCGCTGACCGCCGACCGGCTCGTCGTCATCGGCAAGGGCCGGCTGCTCGCCGACACCACCGTCGCCGACCTCGTCCGGGACGCGGGCGCCGCCTCCGTCCTCGTCGTCTCCCCCGACGCCGACCGCCTCCGCACCCTCCTGCCGACGCCCGCCCGCACCGCCGACGAGGGACCCGGCACCCTCCGCGTCACCGGCCTCGACGCGCCCGCGATCGGCCGGATCGCCGCCGCCCACGCCGTCGAACTCCACGCCCTCACCCCGGAGACCGCCTCCCTGGAGCAGGCGTTCATGGACCTCACCCACGACTCCGTCGAGTACCAGGGAGCAGCCGCATGACGACCGCCACCGCCACCGCTTCGACGTACCGGCTCACCCCGCGCCGGATCCTCCGCTCCGAGTGGCACAAGCTGTGGACGCTCCGCTCCACCTGGATCACGGTCCTCACCGCCGTCGCGTTCGTCCTCGGCGTCGGCATCCTCATGGGCGCCACCTACACCAGCGACGGCGGCGACTCCGACGTCGACACCGTCGTCCTCACCCTGTACGGCTCCCAGCTCGGCGGCATCTCCCTCGCCGTCCTCGGCATCCTGGTCACCGCCGGCGAGTACTCCACCGGCCTGGCCCGCGCCACCTTCACCGCCGTCCCGCGGCGGCTGCCGGTCCTCGGCGCGAAGGCCGCCGTCTTCACCGCGACCGTCCTCGCCCTCTCCCTCGCGACGAACCTGCTGACCTTCCTCACCGCCCAGCTCTTCCTCTCCGACACCGACCAGGCGGCCTCCCTCACCGACGACGGCGTCCTCGCGGCCGTCACCGGCAACGCCGCCGCCACCACCCTCCTCGCCGTCCTGGCCCTCGGCCTCGGCGCCGCCCTCCGCTCGGTCCCCGGCGCGCTCGGCGCCTTCATCGGCGGCGTCGTGATCCTCCCCGAGGTCCTCGGGATGCTCCCGTACGACGCCGTCGACACCGCGCTCCGCTACTTCCCCACGCAGGCCGCCGGCGTCCTCGGCTCCGCCACCCCCCTGCCCGGCGCCCCGCCGGCCGGTGCGGCGCTCCTGGCGCTCGTCCTGTGGGCGGCGGCGTCCCTGGCCCTCCCGGCGCTGTGGCT
Organism: Streptomyces sp. NPDC057854; assembly: GCF_042797055.1. Taxonomy (NCBI): domain Bacteria; kingdom Bacillati; phylum Actinomycetota; class Actinomycetes; order Kitasatosporales; family Streptomycetaceae; genus Streptomyces; species Streptomyces sp. NPDC057854. The sequence goes on along the minus strand of NZ_JBHVMF010000003.1, from coordinate 2,686 downwards.
CCGCCGCCGTGACGTGTGACGCGCGGGTACGAGGATGATGACCCGGTGACGACAGAGACGACGGCCCCCAGCCGGTACGCCCACCGCATCACGACCCGCGTCCGGGAGGCGGACGCGGCCCGCCCGTGGCCCTGGGACACGGCGGTGACCCTCACCTGGACGGTCGCCGCCCTGGTGGACGCGGCGGGCGGCTGGCGGACCGTCGCCCGGGACCCGTCCGTCCCCGTCTGGCTGGTCGTCACCACCAGCCTGGCGCTGACCCTCCCGCTGTACTGGCGCCGCCGGCACCCGACCGCGGTCCTCGCCACGATGGCGTGCGCCGCCCTCGTCAGCGACGTCTCGGGAGCCTTCCTCCAGGCCACCTACCTCCAGATGCTCCCGCTGTTCCACATCGCGCTGAGCCGCCCGCCGCGCCGCCTGCTGTGGGCGCTGGCCCTGATCCTGCCGCCGCTGGTGGCGGGCGCGCTCCGCTTCCAGCGGGACGCCTGGGACCAGCGGGTCGTCCCCACCCTGTGGGCGTACGCCCTCGTCGCCCTGCTCGGCATCACGGTCCGCTCCCGCCGCGACCACACGGCCGGCCTGGTCGACCGGGCCCGCCGGCTGGAGATCGAGCGCGACCAGGAGGTGCGGCTGGCCGCGGCGGCCGAACGCGCCCGGATCGCCCGCGAGATGCACGACATCATCGGCCACAACCTGTCCGTCATCACCGGCCTCGCAGACGGCGGCCGGTACGCGGCGGCGAAGAGCCCCGAGCGGGCGGCGCAGGCCCTGGAGGCCATCGGCACCACCAGCCGCCAGGCCCTGGACGAACTCCGCCGCCTCCTCGGCGTCCTGAGCGGCGCCGACGAGGACCCGGCGGCCCGCGCTCCCCAGCCGACCCTCGCGGACCTGCCCGCCCTGGTCGACGGGGTACGGAAGGCGGGCCTGCCGGTCGAGACCGCGCTCCCGCCCGACCTGCCGCCGCTGGCCGCCGGCGCCCAGCTGACGGTCTACCGGGTGGTTCAGGAGGCACTGACGAACACCCTGAAACACGCGGGCCCGGGGGCGGCGGCCACGGTCCGCGCGGTGTCCGCCCCGGACGCCCTGCTGGTCACCGTCACCGACACGGGCACCCCGTCCGGCGCCCCGCCGGGACAGGGGCAGGGTCTCACCGGAATGCGCGAGCGCGCCGCCCTCTACGACGGCACACTCGACTGTGGCCCGCGGCCGGACGGCCGCGGCTGGCAGGTAGCGCTCCGTCTCCCCGTCCCCCCGGAGGAATCCCACCCGTGACGACCGTCCTGATCGCCGACGACCAGCCGATGCAGCGCTTCGGCTTCCGCATGCTGCTGGAGAGCCAGGACGACATGACGGTCGTCGGGGAGGCCGCCAACGGCACCGAGGCCGTCCGCCAGGTCGCCGCCCACCACCCCGACGTGGTCCTGATGGACATCCGCATGCCGGGCCTGGACGGCATCGAGGCCACCCGCCGCATCGTCGCCGCGGGCGCCCGCACCCGCGTCCTCATCATCACGACCTTCGACCTCGACGAGTACGCCTACGACGGCCTGCGCGCCGGCGCGAGCGGCTTCCTGGTGAAGGACGCCCAGCCGGAGGAGCTCCTGGCCGGCATCCGCGCGGTCGCCGCCGGCGACGCCGTGGTCGCCCCGAGCCTGACCCGCCGGCTCCTCGACACGTACATCCACCACCTCCCGGCCTCTCCCGGCGCGCCCGCCCCGGACGACCCCCGTCTGAGTGCCCTGACGGACCGCGAGCGCGAGATCCTGACGGTCATCGGCCAGGGCTGGACCAACACCGAGATCGCGGAGCGCCTGCACCTGGCGGAGTCCACGGTGAAGACGCACGTGACCCGCATCCTCGCGAAGACGGGCGCGCGGGACCGCGTCCAGGCGGTCATCCTGGCCTACGACACCCACCTGGTGAAACCGGCCTGAGCCGCGGGAAATCCACTCGCGGCACCGCCCCCCGCCCGCCGATCATGGGCGCATGCCCCTGAAGGACACCCTCGCCCGTGTCGACGCGGACCTGGCCGCCGGCCGCGTCCCTCTCGCCCGCCAGCGCCTGCGCGGTCTCGTCTCGTCGTTCCCGTACGACCTGACGCTCCGCCGGCGCCTGGCCGAGGTGTACCGCCTCTACGGCGACGCCGCGGAGGCCGGACGCTGGATGTATCTGGAGGAGGACCGCGACGCCGTCGAGACCGCCGCGTTCGAGGCCCGGTACGGCTCTCCCGCCTGGCGCATGAAGGCGCTGGCCTGGCGCGGCCCGGAGGCCCTGGCGGCCACCTCGGTCGCGGAAGAACGCCTGCGCGCGATCCGCGCGGCCTGCGCCGGGCAGGTGGGCCACCCCGTCGACTGGGACGACCCCGCCTCCTACGAGGACGGCTTCGACGAGCCGTACGAGCCGGAGCCCGACCGGCCGTGGACGGTCAGCGGCGTGCTGGCGGGCGCCGGCTGCCTGGTGGCCGCCCTCGCGTTCCTCGCGATATGGGTGAACGGAATCGTCGCCCTCTTCGACTGACCTCGTCGGCTCTTCTACCGTCCCGGAAACGCAGAAAAGCCCCGCACCAGAAGGTGCGGGGCTTTCCCACAATGATTGTTCGGCGGCGTCCTACTCTCCCACAGGGTCCCCCCTGCAGTACCATCGGCGCTGAAAGGCTTAGCTTCCGGGTTCGGAATGTAACCGGGCG
>NZ_JBHVMF010000002.1:365453-399611 GCF_042797055.1 Streptomyces sp. NPDC057854 | reverse complement strand
CGGATGTGGAAGCCCAGTAATGGGTGGAGCTGACCGGTACTAATAGGCCGAGGGCTTGTCCTCAGTTGCTCGCGTCCACTGTGTTAGTTCTGAAGTAACGAACTCGCCAAACTCCGGCTTGAGTTCAACTTCATAGTGTTTCGGTGGTCATAGCGTTAGGGAAACGCCCGGTTACATTCCGAACCCGGAAGCTAAGCCTTTCAGCGCCGATGGTACTGCAGGGGGGACCCTGTGGGAGAGTAGGACGCCGCCGAACAATTTTTAGCCTCAACCCCCGGACTTTGTCCGGGGGTTGAGGCATTTTTGCGTTCCGGGTCCGGAACTAGGCTGGGGTCATGCGCTACGACCTGGTCATCTTCGACAACGACGGCGTGCTCGTCGACAGCGAGCCCCTGTCCAACCGGTTGCTGGCCGGCTACCTCACCGAGCTCGGGCACCCCACCACGTACGAGGACTCGCTCCGCGACTACATGGGGGCCGCGCTGCACCGGGTGCACGACCTCGTGCTGGAGAGGAGCGGGCAGCGGCTGCCCGCGGACTTCGACGCCGTCTTCCACGGGCGGGTCTTCGCCGCCTTCCGGGAGGAGCTTCAGGCGGTGGACGGGGTAGTGGACGTGCTCAAGCAGCTGGTGGCGGACGGCGTTCCGTACTGTGTGGCCTCGTCCGGGAGCCATGAGCGGATCCGGGTCGGGCACCGGAAGACCGGGCTCGACGCCTGGTTCCCCGACGAGGTGGTCTTCAGCGCCGAGGACGTCGGGAAGGGGAAGCCGGCGCCGGACCTCTTCCTCCACGCCGCCGCGCGGATGGGCGTCGAGCCCGGAAGGTGCGTCGTCGTCGAGGACAGCCGGCTGGGCGTGCAGGCCGCGGTGGCCGCCGGCATGGACGTGTACGGGTTCACGGCGATGACGCCGCAGGAACGGCTGACCGGGGCGCGGGGGTTCTTCTCCCGCATGGACGAGCTGCCCGCGATTTTGGGTCGGTGATCCGTCTACCCCTCGGTAGGGGACGGGCCTACGCTGTGCCGCCATGACCGATGCGCGGCTGCGGCGGGGGCGATCCTCGCTGGCCTTCAGCTTTTTCGTGCAGGGCGTGACCTTCGCCCTGCTCGTGACCCGGATACCCGGGATCCAGGACCGGTACGGGATCTCCGACGGGCTGCTGCCGCTGTTCCTGGCCGCCGTGCCGATCCTCGCCGGCGTGGCCAGCGTCGTGACCGAGAAGCTGGTCGTCCGGGTGGCGCCGTCGGTGGTGCTGCGGTGGTCGCAGCCCGTCGTGCTGCTGGCGCTGCTGGCCGTGGGGGCGGGGGACGCGCTGTGGACGGCGGCCGTGGCGCTCGGCCTGTTCGGGCTGGCCGTCGGCGCGCTCGACGCGTCCATGAACATGCTGGGGGTGAGCCTCCAGCGGGCGTACGGCCGGAGCATCATGCTCGGGTTCCACGCCGCGTACAGCCTCGGCGGGATCGCCGGGGCCTCGCTGGCCTGGGTGGCGGCGCACGGGCAGCTGTCGCTGTTCTGGTCGTACCTGCCGGTGGTCGCGGTGCTGGCGCCGGCGGTGTTCGCCGGCAGCCGGTGGTACGTGGACGGCACGGCGGGCCCGGACGGGGGCGGGGCGGAGAAGGGCGGCGCGCTGTCGTTCCGGCTGCTGCTGCCGCTGTGCCTGGTGATGACGTTCGCGTACATCGGGGACTCGACGGTCTCCAACTGGTCGGCGAAGTACCTCCAGGACCTCCTCGGCGGTTCGGAGGCGGCGGCGACCGTGCCGTACAACGCGTACATGGTGACGACGCTGCTCGGGCGGGCCGTGGGCGACCTGGGGGTGCGGCACTTCGGGGCGGCGGTGGTCGTGCGGGCCGGGGCGGTGCTGGCGGCGTGCGGGTTCGCGCTGGTCGCGGTGGCGACCAGCCCGTGGGTCGGGATCGCGGCGTTCACGGTGCTGGGGCTCGGGCTGAGCGTGATCGTGCCGCAGACCTTCGCGGCGGCGGGCCGGCTCTTCCCCGGGCGGAGCGACGCCGCCGTCGCGCGGCTCAACGTCTTCAACTACGTCGGTTTCCTCGTCGGCTCGCCGCTCGTCGGGGCGCTCGGGGACGCGTGGAGCTATCGCGGGGCGATGCTGGTGCCGATGGTCCTCGTCCTCGTCACGGTGGCGTATGCCACGTCGTTCGGGGCGCGGGAGGCCCGATACGGTGGCGGGCATGAGCGGCCGCGCACTGTTGATGTGGGATGAAGCTGTCACGGGGTACGACTTCGGGCCCCAGCACCCGATGGATCCGGTGCGGCTCGCGCTGACCATGGGGCTGGTGCGGGCCTTCGGGCTCGACCGGGCCGTGGACGTGGTCGCGGCCAAGCCGGCCGGGGACTCGACGCTGCGGCTCGTGCACCGCGAGGACTACGTGGCGGCCGTGAAGGCGGCGTCGGCCGATCCGCGCCGCGCCGACCAGGCGTACGGGCTCGGGACCGTCGACGATCCGGCGTTCGCGGGGATGCACGAGGTGTCCGCGCTGATCGCCGGGCAGTCGGTGGCGGCGGCGGAGGCCGTCTGGCGGGGCGAGGCCGCGCACGCGGTGAACTTCGCCGGCGGGCTGCACCACGCGATGCCGGGCGGCGCGGCCGGTTTCTGCATCTACAACGACGCCTCGCTCGCCATCGCCCGGCTGCTCGAACTCGGCGTGGAGCGGGTTGCGTACGTGGACGTGGACGTCCACCACGGGGACGGGGTGCAGGCGGCGTTCTGGGAGGACCCGCGGGTCCTGACGGTGTCGCTGCACGAGCACCCGCGGACGCTGTTCCCGCAGACCGGATGGCCGGAGGAGACCGGGGCGGCCGGGGCCGGCGAGGGCGGCGCGGTGAACGTGGCGCTGCCGGCCGGGACCGGCGACGCGGGCTGGCTGCGGGCCTTCCACGCGGTCGTGCCCGAACTCCTCGCCGACTTCCGGCCGCAGGTCCTCGTCACCCAGCACGGCGCCGACACCCACTTCGACGACCCGCTCGCGCACCTGGCGGTGTCGCTGGACGCGCAGCGGGCCGTGCAGGAGGCGTGCCACGAGCTGGCGCACGCGTACGCGGACGGGCGGTGGGTGGCGCTCGGCGGCGGCGGATACGCGGTGGTCGACGTCGTACCGCGGTCGTGGACGCACCTGGTGGGGATCGCGGCGCACGCGCCCGTGGCGCCGGAGACGGTGATCCCGTCGTCGTGGCGGGACGAGGTGTACGCGCGGACCCGGCAGCTGGGGCCCGGGCGGATGACCGACGGGCGGTGGCCGGTGGACTTCCGGGAGTGGGCGGAGGGGTACGACCCGGCGGACCGGCTGGACCAGGCGGTGCTGGCGACCCGGAAGGCGGCGTTCCCGCTGCGGGGGCTGCTCGCCTGACGGCTTGCTGTTACGCCAACGGTGCGGCGTGCAGCGGATTCTGACGTTCCGGCAGGTGTGATCCGGCAGCATCGGGAGGGTGTTGAGTACCGGGGCGCTGCGGGCGCATCTGTTGGCGGCGGGGTTGGCGGGGACGGTGGCGACGTCGCGGGAGGAGAGCCTGCGCAGTTACCGGCTCTTCGCCGCGCGGGACCCGCGGGTGACGCTGGGTCTGGTGCCGGCCGGGGAGTGGGGCGAGGCCGAACTGCTGCGGCTGATGGCCGAGAAGTGCGGGGTGTCGGGGGATCCGGCGCACCGCTCCGGGCCGGACGTGATCGATCCGGAGCGGACGCTGCGGCGGCTGGACGCGTTCGCGGAGCGGCTCGCCGCGGCGGCGGCGCGGCGGGCGCCGGTGCTGTTCGGGACGGGGCATCCGCACCGGCTGCTCGGTTTCTACGCCGCTCTCGCAGACGCTCTGTCGGCGGCGGGATGTGACGTTCTCACCCCCGCGCAGGGGCGATGTGTCGACATGACGACCCGGTTCGGTCTACGTACGTACGGCATCGACTACGTAGCGGGTGTCGCGTTCGTACGGGAGGCGGGGCAGCCGGAGGGCGGGCGCGAGCCGGGGGCGCACTCGCATTCGGCGCTGCCCGTGCGGGCCGTGCTGGAGACCGCCGCGGAGTCCGGCGGGCCGCTTCCCGAGCTGGTCGTGGGGGACCACGGCTGGGTCTGCGGTGCTGGTCAGCTGGGTATCGAGGCCATCGGGCCGGCCGACACGGACGATCCGGCGCTGTTCGTGGGGGAGGCCGAGGGGCAGGTGGCGGTGGCCGTCCCGCTGGATGACGGGGTGCCCTCGGCGTACTACCGTCCCCTCACGCGCTATGTACTCAATCGAGCGTGTCTGTCACGGTAAACGGCCGATAGGGGCTCCTCTTCCCCACTCGTACCACCCGCCCCTAGTCTGATCCGTGAGCGTTCGACGACGAAGAGTCACCGGAGGGGAAGCCGGTGGGCGTCGCGGCGGAAGGTACAGGTGGGTGTCATGGCTGCTGGCGATCGGCCTCTCAACGAGGTCAAGTTCCTGACCGTGGCGGAAGTCGCCGCGGTGATGCGCGTCTCGAAGATGACCGTGTACCGCTTGGTGCACAGCGGTCATCTGCCGGCGATCCGGGTGGGCCGGTCCTTCCGGGTCCCGGAGCAGGCGGTTCACGCGTACCTGAGGGAGTCGTACGTGGGGGTGGGGACCGCGTAACGGACGCGCGGCCGACCTGCGGCCGAACGGCGGGTGAGCCGCGTCCGGCCCTCGGATTACTCGTGTGGTGCGAGGAGCGGTAGGCTGACCCCTCGTAGGTCGTGTGGGCCCAGACGCCCCGCACCAGTGAGTAGAAGTGAGCGAGGGTAGTCGTGGGCTCTGTTATCAAGAAGCGGCGCAAGCGGATGGCCAAGAAGAAGCACCGCAAGCTGCTCAAGCGCACGCGCGTTCAGCGTCGCAACAAGAAGTAAGCAGGTGCGGCGGTCGCGCGAGCGGCCGTCGTGCGTGACAAGGCGTGGCCCCTCACCGTCCTCGGTGGGGGGCCACGTCGTCATGGCGCCGAAACCCGCAGGCGCTACGGTGGCGGCAACGCGAAGACGCCAGGGACGTTCGGACGGAAGGCGCTGATCTTGGGCAGGGTCGTGCTCGTCACCGGTGCCGCCCGGCATCTGGGGGGCCGTTTCGTGCGGCGGATCCAGCGGGACCCGGAGGTGGAGCGGGTGGTGGCCGTGGACACGGTCGAGCCCGGGCATCCGCTGGGGGACGCCGAGTTCGTGCGGGCGGACATCCGCCGGCCGGCCATCGCGAAGGTGCTCGCGGAGCACGAGGTGGACACGGTGGTGCACCTCGCCGTGACGGGGACGGCGCTGGGCGCGGGCGGCCGGACGGCGCTCAAGGAGACCAACGTCATCGGCACCATGCAGCTCCTGGGCGCCTGCCAGAAGTCGCCGCGGGTCGGGCGGCTCGTGGTGAAGTCCAGTACGAACGTGTACGGCTCGGCGCCGCGCGATCCGGCGGTCTTCACCGAGACGACGCCGGCGAAGTCGCTGCCGAGCGGCGGTTTCGCGAAGGACGCGGTCGAGGTCGAGGGGTACGTGCGGGGCTTCGCCCGGCGGCGGCCGGACGTGGCGGTGTGCGTGCTGCGGTTCGCGAACATCCTGGGGCCGCGGGTGGAGTCCCCGCTGACCGAGTACCTGTCGCTGCCGGTGATGCCGACGGTCCTGGGATACGACCCGCGGCTGCAGTTCGTCCACGAGGACGACGTGGTCGACGTGCTGCGGCTGGCGGCGCAGGAGCCGCGCCGGGGGTCCCTGAACAGCGGGACGTTCAACGTGGCGGGCGACGGGGTGCTGCTGCTGTCGCAGTGCGCGCGGCGGCTGGGGCGGCCCACGGTGCCGGTGCTGCTGCCGGCGGTGACGTGGGTGGGGTCGGCGCTGCGGACGGTGGGCCTGACGGACTTCGCGCCCGAGCAGATCCGGCTCCTCACGCACGGGCGGGTCGTGTCGACCGTGCAGATGCGGGAGGTGCTGGGGTTCCGGCCGCGGTACTCGACGGCCGAGGCGTTCGCGGACTTCGCGGCGAGCCGGGGGCCGGGCCTCCTGCCGCCGGAGCGGCTGGCGGGGGCGGTGGACCGGCTGGCGGCCCGGGTCGCCCCGGACGCGGACCCGGTCCCTTCCCACGACGGTGCCTGAGGAGCAGTGATGGCGGACGCCAAGGTCATTCCCTTCGACGACGACCGGTCGCGGGCCCGGCGGCGGCCGGCCCGGCCCGAGGAGCCGTCCGCGGCCGGGGCCGGTCCCGCGGCGGTGCGGGCGCTGCCGGGTGCGGCGGTGGAGCCGGAGGCGCCCGAGGCGCCGGACGGGTCCGCGGAGCCCGCCCGGGAGGCGGCGGGGTGGGAGCGGCGGCTCGCGAGCGGGCTGGCGTTCCTGCGGCGGCGGGTGACGGGGGAGTACGAGGTCGACGAGTTCGGTTACGACGCCGAGCTGACGGACCAGGTGCTGATGTCGCTGCTGCGCCCGTTGTACGAGAAGTACTTCCGGGTGGAGGTGAAGGGCGTCGAGAACATCCCGGAGAAGGGCGGGGCGCTGATCGTCGCCAACCATTCCGGGACGCTGCCGCTGGACGGGCTGATGATGCAGGTGGCGGTGCACGACCACCATCCGGCGGGGCGGCATCTGCGGCTGCTGGCGGCGGACCTGGTCTTCGTGCTGCCGGTCGTCAACGAGCTGGCGCGGAAGGCGGGGCACACGCTGGCGTGCGCGGAGGACGCGGAGCGGCTGCTGCGGGCGGGTGAGGTCGTCGGGGTGATGCCGGAGGGCTTCAAGGGGATCGGGAAGCCGTTTTCGGAGCGGTACAAGCTGCAGCGGTTCGGGCGGGGTGGTTTCGTCTCGACGGCGCTGCGGGCGGGGGTGCCGATCGTGCCGTGCTCGATCGTGGGCGCGGAGGAGATATACCCGATGATCGGGAACGTGAAGACGTTGGCGCGGTTGCTGGGGCTGCCGTACGTGCCGGTGACGCCGACGTTTCCGTGGCTGGGGCCGCTGGGGATGCTGCCGCTGCCGACGAAGTGGACGATCCAGTTCGGGGAGCCGATCCCGACGGACGGGTATCCGCCGGAGGCGGCGGAGGACCCGATGCTGATGTTCAACCTGACGGATCAGGTGCGGGAGCAGATCCAGCACACGCTGTACAAGCTGCTGGTGCAGCGGAGGTCGGTGTTCTTCTAGCTTCTTGCCGTGGTGTTCTTCCCGCGGGTCTTCCCGCGGCTGTCGCGGGCATGGAAGAAGGGGCGCCCCCCGTCCGTGGGGGCGCCCCTTCTTCTTGTCAGCGAGCGTCCTCGCTGTCGATGCCGAGGCCCGGAAGGAGGCCCGGCAGGAGTGGCGGGATGGTGACGTCCGGGGGCTTGGGGGTGGTCTGGCTGTCCTCCGGGGCGGTGGGGGTGCCCGTGGGGGAGGACGGCAGGAGGCCGCCGGTGTCGCCGCCGAGGAGTCCGTCGTTCTCGGGGGTGGTGGTGCCGGTCGCGGCGCCCGGGCTCGGGGTGGTGCCGGTGCCGTGGTCCGTGTCGACGCCGCCCCGGCCGGTGTCCTGGGTGGTGCCGGAGGGGCGGGGGGTGCCGGCCGGGGTGCCGCCGTTCTGGGTGGGGGCGTCGCGGGTGGCCGGGGGCCGCTGGGTGTCCGCGCCCTGCTGGTGCTGCGGGGCGCTGGGGCTGCTGCTGGAGCCGCCGGGGTCGACCGCGCCCGTCTCGGGGGTGCGGGGCAGCATCGACTGGAGCGGCTCGACCTCCTGGTGTATGGCGTCGAAGACGCCGGTGACCTCTTCGCCGACGTCGGCGAGCTGGACGGGGAGGCGGCCGCGGAGGCCGTTCCAGGTGTCGCGGTGGGCCTGGGCGAAGGAGTTCAGCCGGGCGATCGGGGCGATCTCGCCGTCCCGGTCGTACGCCTGGCGGAGCAGCCGGTGGCCTTCCTCGGCGTCGTGCTTCATGCCGCCGAGGACGCGGCGGATCTCGGTGAGGGACTCGTGGTCGAGCTCGCCGGAGCGGGTGCGCTCCATGAGCCGGCGGGCCTCGCTGAGCCGGGTGGACGCCTGGTCGAGGTAGATGCCTCCGCGGTCGGCGTCGTCGTCGGCCATGCCGAGCTTGAGGTCCTCCATGCCCCGCTTGAGTCCGTAGAGCGAGTCACCGGGGAGGGCGTCGGAGCTGGCGGCGGCGACGCCGCCGAAGGCTCCGGCCGCGACGCCGACGGTCAGGCCGCCGGCGGCGAGCCCCTTGCTCCAGCGGGACCGGGGGCGGAGTTTCCGCAGGGGGGAGGCCCGGTGGGCGCCCCTCGTGGTCCGCTGTTCCGGGACGGTAGGGCCCGCGGCGGCCGTCCCCTGGGCGAACATCGCCTCCATGGCGGCGACGAGCTGGGCTCGCTGCACCACCTTGACCTCGGGGTCGAGCTCCGGCTTCGGCAGTTCGCCGAGACCGCTCGCCAAGGCCAACAGCCGTCCCTGGTCGCCCGTGTCGGCCGTGGGGTCGGGCCGGTCGGCCTCGCCCTCGGGCGTCCGGTCCTCCAGGGCCTGGGCGAAGGCGTTCGCCCGCCGGTGCACGTTCGCGATCACTGGCGGCACCTCCTCTCGTCATGACGGTCGACTCCCCCAGGGGTCCGGAAGGTTGCCCGGCTTGAGCAGATCCACACGAACGAGTGAGTGTCTGCGGGCAGGGCGTGACCACAGGGAGCCTGCATTTCGCACAACGAGCGGCGCGGCACTTGGGTTACGCGCGAAAGATGATCGGACCAGTGCGTCATCGATGCGTCACCAACTGTGATGTGGGACGGGCAGTGGTGGCGTGGGGGGAGGTCTGCGGGTGAAGTACGCGTGAGGGGGACAAGTGGCTTCACGGGGTCGGGGACGGGACCTGGGGAGGGGACGAGAGGGGTGGGAGGGGGGAGAGGGATGAGAAGACGAGGGGTGGCGGCGGTCGGCGGCCCGCTGGGGGACTAGCGGGCGTCTTCCGGGAGGAGCCGGGCGAGGGTGCGGACGGCCCGGTACTGGAGGGTCTTGATGGCGCCCTCGTTCTTCCCCATGACCCGCGCGGTCTCGGCGACCGACAGGCCCTGGAGGAAGCGGAGGGTCACGCACTCCTGCTGCTGGGGGTTGAGCCGGCGGACGGCGTCGAGGAGCGCGGCGTTGGAGAGGGACTCGAGGACGGAGTCCTCCGGGCTGCGCTCGACCTCGTTGGCGTCGAGCATCTCGCCGGTGGTGACCTCCAGCCGGAAGCGGCTGGACTTGAAGTGGTCGGCGACCAGGTTGCGGGCGATGGTGACGAGCCAGGCGCCGAAGTCGCGGCCCTGCCAGGTGAAGGTGGAGATCCGGCGCAGGGCGCGCAGGAACGTCTCGCTGGTGAGGTCCTCCGCCGTCGCCTTCCCGCCGACGCGGTAGTAGATGTAGCGGTAGACGGTGTCGCTGTACTGGTCGTACAGCCTGCCGAACGCCTCGGCCTCGCCGGCCTGGGCGCGTTCCACCAGGTCCATCATGCGGGCGCTGTCGCTGTCGGCGGTGGGGCGTCGGGCGGTGGCCGGGTTCGCGGCACCCCCGCGCGCGCCCCGTCTGCCGACGGCGGCACCGCCGTCGGCCAGGGCATAGCAGGGGCCGGCGGGTGCCGGTGCGGCGAAGGCGAAGGCAGGACCGGCGTACGCGGTGGGGACGAAGCCACGCAAGTGGTCGAGGACCGTTGCGCGCAGCGTAGCCAGGCCCGAGGCGTCAACCCCGACGTGTGGGTACACGGGACTCCCAGAGGCAGAGCTTCCATCACGTGCAGTGCGGATCCGTTCACTCGTCGTGGCGACGGGAGGGTTCCGCTGTGCGTCTGAGGAGAATAACGCTTCGTACAGGCAGCGCTACACCCAGTTGCCTAAATCACCGATTACGTCGCTTCAGTTATAGGTTGCGGGCGCATCAAGTCGCAGTTGGTGACCGGTTATTGATCGATTGGCTTCCGAGCGTGACTGCGTCGGCGTTGCGTTGTGCTCATGTGCGGGCGAGGGGAGTGATCCCGGCCGGTCCTGGGTAAGGGCGCGGGAATGCCCGGGAGTTCCGGGGCGCGCGACTGTTCGACCACGGACGGGTGAGTCCCCCTGGTCCGTGGTTGTCGCAGATGATCGCAGCCGAAACGTATCGGCAGAGACGGCGTCGGCCGGGCGGTTCAGCGGCGCCGGCGGTGCAGCGCGACCGCGGCGGCCGTGCCGCCCGCGACGGCGCCGAGGCCCGCGGCGGCCGGGATGCCGATCTTCGCCGCCTTGCGGCCGGTCCGGTAGTCGCGCAGCCGCCAGTCGCGGTCCCGGGCGTGCCGGCGCAGCTTGGTGTCCGGGTTGATCGCGTACGGGTGGCCGACGAGCGAGAGCATCGGGATGTCGTTGTGCGAGTCGCTGTACGCGGCGCAGCGGGCGAGGTCCAGGTCCTCGGCGGCGGCCAGCGCCCGTACCGCCTCGGCCTTGGCCGGGCCGTGCAGCAGCTCGCCGACCAGCCGGCCGGTGTAGACGCCGTCCACCGACTCGGCGACGGTGCCGAGGGCGCCGGTGAGGCCGAGGCGGCGGGCGATGATCGTGGCCGTCTCGACCGGGGCGGCCGTCACCAGCCAGACCTTCTGGCCGGCGTCGAGGTGGGCCTGGGCCAGGGCGCGGGTGCCCGGCCAGATCCGGTCGGCCATGTACTCGTCGTAGATCTCCTCGCCGATCGACATCAGTTCGGAGACGCGGTGGCCCTTGACGATGGAGAGCGCGCTGTCGCGGGCCTCCTGCATGTGGGCCGGGTCCTCGACGCCGGCCAGCCGGAACCAGATCTGCGCCCAGGCGAAGCGGGCCAGCTCGCGGCGCTGGAAGAACTTCCGCTTGTACAGGCCGCGGCCGAAGTGGAAGATCGCGGCGCCCTGCATCACGGTGTTGTCGAGGTCGAAGAAGGCGGCCGCGCGCACGTCGCCGACGACGGGGAACTCCGCTTCCTCCGGCGCGGTTTCGGCGGCCTTCGCCGCTTCGAGGGCGGCTGCCTCCGCCTCCCTCTCCTGTTCCAGCTGGAGCGAGGTCTTGCGGGCCGCCTCGGCGGCGGCCTCGCCTGCCAGGACGCTGCGCGCGGTGGCGGAGCGCCTACGGGGGGTGAGCCATCCCAGAGCGGCCATGCTTGGAGCATAGCCAGTCTGTTCGGTCCTTCCCGACTTGTGGGGATGCCGTCGTGTGAACAGTGCGGGTCCCCGCCGTGGCGGGGCGGACAATGGGCGGCATGTTCGGACGTACGAAGAAGAAGGACGCGGTCCGGGATCCGGCCGCGCGGACCGTGACGCTGATCGGGAAGCCGGGGTGCCACCTCTGCGACGACGCCCGGGCGGTGATCGAGGCCGTCTGCGCCGAGACCGGGGCGCGCTGGGAGGAGCGGGACATCCTCCAGGACGAGGCGCTGTACCGGGAGTACTGGGAGCAGATTCCGGTCGTCCTGGTCGACGGCGAGCAGCACACGTTCTGGCGGGTGGACGCCGACCGGCTCCGGCGCGAACTGGGTGCGTGACCGAAAGCCGGTTACCATCGTGGACGTTTTGTTGGCATTCGGGGGCCACGTCGTGAGGAGTGTGTACGGCTTTGCCCCCTTCGGGATCTCAACGCGTCGCGCCCCGCGGCAGTTCCACGACGGCGAGAACCAGCCGCGTGACCCCGGTCACTTTGGGCAGACAAAACGGACACCATCTTTGTGCACGCGTTCACAAAGACATAGCCTGCATTCGACGGGGCGGTCCTGGGACGCATGGCCGCCTGCAGCCCCGCTCATCCCGCAGGAGCACCGTGGCAACTGGCCGAACTCACCGACCGGCGACCCGTAGCCGAGGAATCCCCGAGGCCACCGTCGCCCGCCTTCCGCTGTATCTGCGCGCCCTGACCGCGCTGTCGGAGCGCTCCGTACCCACGGTCTCCTCGGAGGAGCTCGCGGCCGCGGCCGGCGTCAACTCCGCGAAGCTGCGCAAGGACTTCAGCTACCTCGGCTCGTACGGCACCCGCGGTGTCGGCTACGACGTCGAGTACCTCGTCTACCAGATCTCCCGCGAGCTCGGCCTGACCCAGGACTGGCCCGTCGTGATCGTCGGCATCGGCAACCTCGGCGCCGCGCTCGCCGGTTACGGCGGTTTCGCCTCCCGCGGCTTCCGCGTGGCCGCGCTCATCGACGCCGACCCCGCGATGACCGGCAGGCCGGTCGCCGGGATCCCCGTCCAGCACAGCGACGACCTGGAGAAGATCATCGCCGAGGACGGCGTCTCCATCGGCGTCATCGCGACCCCGGCGGGCGTCGCCCAGCAGGTCTGCGACCGCCTCGTCGCGGCCGGCGTCACCTCCATCCTCAACTTCGCCCCGACCGTGCTCTCCGTGCCGGACGGCGTCGACGTGCGCAAGGTGGACCTCTCCATCGAGCTCCAGATCCTCGCCTTCCACGAGCAGCGGAAGGCCGGCGAGGAGCCCGGCGACGACTCCGCCGCCCCGGCCGCCGCGCCCGTGGTGCCGCAGGCCGCGACCCGTACCACCGCCGAGAGCGGCCGCAAGGGACCCGACGGGGACGTCCCCGCGGTGATGCCGGCATGAGCCTCCTCGTCGTCGGGCTGAGCCACCGCAGCGCCCCCGTCTCCATCCTGGAGCGGGCCTCGCTGCCCTCGGACACCCAGGCCAAGCTCCTCCAGGACACCCTCGCCGCCGAACCGGCCGCCGAGGCCACCGTCCTCGCCACCTGCAACCGCATCGAGCTCTACGCCGACGTGGACAAGTTCCACGCCGGGGTCGCCGAGCTGTCCACGCTCCTCGCCCAGCACAGCGGCGTCGGCCTGGAGGAGCTCACCCCGTACCTCTACGTGCACTACGAGGACCGGGCCGTCCACCACCTCTTCTCGGTGGCCTGCGGCCTGGACTCCATGGTCGTCGGCGAGGGCCAGATCCTCGGCCAGATCAAGGACGCCCTCGCCCTCGGCCAGGACCTGCACACCGCGGGACGGCTCCTCAACGACCTCTTCCAGCAGGCCCTGCGGGTCGGCAAGCGCGCCCACAGCGAGACCGGCATCGACCGGGCCGGGCAGTCGCTCGTCACCTTCGGCCTGGAGCAGCTCGCCCAGGACACCCCCGTCGAGGACTGGGCGCGCGGCAAGAGGGCCCTGGTCATCGGCGCCGGCTCCATGTCGTCGCTGGCCGCCGCGACCCTCGCCCGGGCCGGCGTCGCCGAGATCGTCATCGCCAACCGCACCCTCGCCCGCGCCGAGCGGCTCGCCGAGATCCTCCGCGAGCCCGGGGGCACGGGCGTGGCCGCGCGCGCGGCCGAGATGGTTGCCGTCGGCGACGAACTCGGCCGGGCGGACGTCGTCGTCTCCTGCACCGGCGCCACCGGGCTCGTCCTCGGCGGCGACGCGATCGAGGCCGCCGCCGCGGGCCGCGACGACACCCTGTACCTGCTCGACCTCGCCATGCCCCGCGACATCGACGCCGCCGCCCACCGGATCCCCGGCGTCCGGCTCGTCGACATCGAGTCGCTGGCCGACGCCTCCGCCGACGCCCCGATGGCCAACGACGTCGACCAGGTCCGCGGCATCGTCTCCGACGAGGTCGCCGCCTTCGGCGCCGCCCAGCGCGCCGCCCACATCACCCCCACCGTGGTCGCCCTGCGCACCATGGCCGCCGACGTGGTGGCCAGCGAGGTCGCCCGCCTCGAAGGCCGCCTCCCCGGCCTCGACGAGAAGCAGCGCGCCGAGATCACCCAGACCGTGCGCCGCGTCGTCGACAAGCTCCTGCACGCGCCGACCGTGCGGGTCAAGCAGCTCGCCAGCGAGCCCGGCGGCGCCGGGTACGCGGACGCGCTGCGGACACTCTTCGACCTCGACCCGGAGACGGTGGCGTCCGTCTCCAGGGCCGACCTGAATGACGCCGACGTCAAGAACCGAGGGCGAGTATGACCGAGAGGGCACTGAGGCTCGGGACCAGGCGCAGCAAGCTCGCCATGGCCCAGTCCGGGCACGTGGCCGACGCCGTCCGGCAGGCGACCGGCCGGCCCGTCGAGCTCGTGGAGATCACCACGTACGGGGACACCTCCCGTGAGCACCTCGCGCAGATCGGCGGCACCGGCGTCTTCGTCGCCGCGCTGCGCGACGCGCTGCTCGACGGCGAGGTCGACTTCGCCGTGCACTCCCTGAAGGACCTGCCGACGGCCCAGCACCCCCAGCTGGTGCTGGCCGCGATCCCGCGCCGCGAGGACCCGCGCGACGTCCTCATCGCCGGCGGCGGCCTGTCGCTCGACCGGCTGCCCGCGGGCGCCCGCGTCGGCACCGGCTCGCCACGCCGCATGGCCCAGCTGCACGCGTACGCCCGCAGCCACGGCCTCGACCTGACCTGCGTGCCGATCCGCGGCAACGTCGACACCCGCGTCGGCTACGTCCGCAAGGGCGAGCTCGACGCCGTCGTCCTCGCCGCGGCCGGACTCAACCGCATCGGCGGCACCGAGGAGCTCCTCGACGGCCTGTCGGCCCAGCCGCTGCCGGTCGACTCCGTGCTGCCCGCCCCCGGCCAGGGTGCCCTGGCCGTCGAATGCCTGGCGTCGAACACCGACCTCGTCGCCGCGCTCTCCGCTCTCGACGACCCGCGCACGCGGGCCGCCGTGACCGCCGAGCGATCCCTGCTCGCCGCCCTGGAGGCCGGCTGCAGCGCGCCCGTGGGCGCGCTCGCCGACATCCTCGCCGACGGCCCCGGTCACGGGCAGGTTGTCACCGAAATGCGCCTGCGCGGCGTCGTCGGCACCACCGACGGTTCCACGCTGGTGCAGCTGTCCACCACCGGCCCCGTGCCCACCTCGCACGACGAGGCGGCGGCGCTCGGACGCGAACTCGCGGCCGAGATGCTCGCCAAGGGCGCGGCCGGTCTTATGGGGGAGCGAGCACTTTGAACCCCACCAGCCCGACCACCAGCCCCGTGTCCCCCGTCTTCGCGGGCCACGGCCACGTCACCTTCCTCGGCGCAGGCCCGGGCGACCCCGGGCTCCTGACCCTCAGGGCCGTCGAGGCCCTGGCCGGAGCGGACGTCCTGATCGCCGAGCCGGAGGTCCTCGACGTCGTCCGCGGGCATGCGCGCGCGGGGGTGAGCACGCCTGAGCTGACGGTTGTTGACGAGGCGTCAACAGCCGCCGGTGTCCCCGTGTTGAGGGATGCGGCCAATCTTGTCATGGAGGCCGCGCGCGGCGGCAGGCGGGTCGTCCGTGCGGTGACCGGCGACCCCGGCCTCGACGGGAACGCCGGCGCCGAGATGCTCGCCTGCGCCGCCGAGGGCATCCCCTTCGAGGTGGTGCCGGGCGTCGCCAACGCGGTCGGCGTCCCCGCGTACGCCGGTGTGCCGCTCCGCGACGAGCAGGGCACCGACGTCCGCTTCGTCGACGCGCGGACCGCCGACGACCGGTGCTGGGCCGAGGTCGGCGCCTCCGACGGCACCGTCGTCGTCTCCACCTCGCTCGACGCGGTCGCCGCGGCGGCCGGTGAACTGGTGGCGGCGGGCCGTAAGCCGGACACCCCGCTCACCGTCACCATCGCCGGCACGACCACCCGCCAGCGGACCTGGACCGCGACCCTCGGGACGATCGCCCAGGTCTTCAAGCAGGGCAAGGTGCTGCCGTCGCCCGAGGGCCACCGGCCGGTGATAGCCGTGGTCGGCGAGCGCAGCGCCCCGGCGCAGCGGGACCAGCTCTCCTGGTTCGAGTCCAAGCCGCTCTTCGGCTGGCGGGTCCTCGTGCCGCGCACCAAGGAGCAGGCCGCGTCGCTCTCCGACCAGCTGCGCTCCTACGGCGCCGTGCCGCACGAGGTGCCGACCATCGCGGTCGAGCCGCCGCGGACCCCGCAGCAGATGGAGCGGGCCGTGAAGGGCCTCGTCACCGGCCGGTACGAGTGGATCGCCTTCACCTCGGTGAACGCGGTCAAGGCCGTCCGCGAGAAGTTCGAGGAGTACGGGCTCGACGCCCGCGCCTTCGCCGGTATCAAGGTCGCCGCGGTGGGCGAGCAGACGGCCGCCGCGCTGGTCGACTTCGGCGTGAAGCCGGACCTCGTGCCGAGCGGCGAGCAGTCCGCGGCGGGGCTGCTGGAGGACTGGCCGCCGTACGACCCGGTCTTCGACCCGATCGACCGCGTCTTCCTGCCGCGCGCCGACATCGCGACCGAGACGCTGGTCGCGGGGCTCATCGAGCTCGGCTGGGAGGTCGACGACGTCACCGCCTACCGGACCGTGCGCGCGTCGCCGCCGCCGGCGGACACCCGCGAGGCGATCAAGGGCGGCGGCTTCGACGCGGTGCTGTTCACGTCGTCGTCCACCGTGCGGAACCTCGTCGGCATCGCCGGCAAGCCGCACAACGTGACCGTCATCGCCTGCATCGGCCCGGCCACCGCCAAGACGGCCGAGGAGCACGGGCTGCGGGTCGACGTGCTGTCGCCCGAGCCGTCCGTCCACAAGCTGGCGGAGGCGCTGGCGGAGTTCGGCATCCGGCGGCGCGAGGCGGCGCTGGAGGCGGGCGACCCCGTGACGCGGCCCAGCGAGCGGCGCCCGGGCGCGCGGCGGCGACGGACGACGTGACGCGGTCGCAGGTGTAGTGGTCTGTACGCGGCGCCCCCGGCGCGGGTCCCCCTGAGGGGGCCGGCGGCGGGGGCGTCGGCGTTTCGGCGTGGGGGGCGGATGGGTGCGTCGGCGTGGGGGCGTTTCGGGGCGTCGGTGGCGGGCCGGCGGGCCGGCGGACGGCAACAGGGTGTCGGTAAGTGCGGGGTCGGGGCGGGCGTAGATTCGTGGGATGAACTCGTATGGAAGCTTTCCGGGGGCCCGTCCACGACGGCTGCGGACGACGCCCGCCATGCGCCGGATGGTGGCGGAGACCCGTCTCTCCCCGGCCGACCTGATCCTGCCCGCCTTCGTGCGCGAGGGCGTCACCGAGCCCGTGCCGATCGGCGCGATGCCCGGCGTCGTCCAGCACACCCGGGACACGCTGCGCCGCGCCGCCGTCGAGGCGCTGGAGGCGGGAGTCTCCGGGATCATGCTCTTCGGCGTGCCGGAGGAGGCCAAGAAGGACGGCCTCGGCACCGCCGGGACGGACCCGGACGGCATCCTCCAGGTCGCCATCCGGGACGTGAAGGCCGAGGTCGGCGACGAGCTCGTCATCATGTCGGACCTGTGCCTCGACGAGTTCACCGACCACGGCCACTGCGGCGTCCTCGACGAGCACGGCCGGGTCGACAACGACGCCACCCTGGAGCGGTACGCCGAGATGGCGCAGGTCCAGGCCGACGCCGGCGTCCACGTCGTCGGCCCCTCCGGGATGATGGACGGCCAGGTCGGCGTCGTCCGGGACGCCCTGGACACCATCGGCAAGGAGGACGTGGCGATCCTCGCGTACACCGCGAAGTACTCCTCCGCCTTCTACGGCCCCTTCCGCGAGGCCGTCGGCTCCTCCCTCAAGGGCGACCGCAAGACCTACCAGCAGGACCCCGCCAACCTCCGCGAGTCGCTGCGCGAGCTGGCCCTGGACCTGGAGGAGGGCGCGGACATGGTGATGGTGAAGCCCGCCGGCCCGTACCTGGACGTGCTCGCGAAGGTCGCCGAGTCCGTGGACGTGCCCGTGGCCGCTTACCAGATCAGCGGCGAGTACGCGATGGTCGAGGCCGCCGCGGAGAAGGGCTGGATCGACCGCGAGAAGGCGATCCTGGAGACCCTGACCGGCATCCGCCGGGCCGGCGCCGGGATGATCCTCACCTACTGGGCCACCGAGGCCGCCCGGATGATCTCCGCCGGGAGCCGCTGACCCGGAACGCACGGGTCGCCGCCGCCCACGGCCCGGCGCACTCTGGAGGGGTAGCCGACAGGTACCTCGGTGGAGGTGATCCTCATGATGCACACGCTGGTCGGATGGCACGTGGAGATGGAGTTCAAGGAGGAGGGCGACCGGACGCGGGCCGCGGCGATGGTCCGGCTCACCGACGGGACCGAGTTCCGGGCCCACGGCACCGCGAACCGGCACCCCTCCGATCCGGAGCAGCTCAGGGTCGGCGAGGAGATCGCCGGGGCCCGCGCCCTGATGGACCTGGCCTCCCAGCTGCTCCAGAAGGCGCACACGGAGATCGACGAGGCGTCCGGGCGGACGTCGTACCCGATCAACCGGTAGGCGGCCGGAGTCCTCAGTACTGGAGGGCGTCCTCGAACTCCCGCTGCCAGTACGAGACGGCGGCGCCGTCGTCCACGTACGTGCCCTCCGGCGCCGCCACCGTCACCATGCTGTCCGGGGTCAGGTTCACCTTGATCGTGCGGACGGTCGTGCCGTGGGTGTCCCCGCCCGGCTCCCCGGTCAGGATCAGGGACGCGTAGGCCGACTCCCCGGGGGCCAGCGTCACCACGGCCTGCGGCTTGCTCTCCTCGACGATCCTGATCGGCGCCTGGCTGTGGTCGAAGCCGACCAGGGGCGCCCCGGCGGCGTTGCAACTGCGGGCGCCGGTGTTGGTGACGGTCAGGGCGAGGTGGTTGAGGGGGCGGCTGACCTTGCTCGCGACGACCTTCACGCCGGCGGCGGTGCAGGGGCGGAGGGGGGTGTTTTCGTCCTGGGCGTTTCCGTTCGGTGCCTTCCCGTCCTGTGCCTTTCCGTCCTGGGCCTTCTCGGGTGACTTCTGGGAGGGGGTGGCCGGCGGGGCGGTGGTCACCGGGGGCTTGGTGGCTGCCGGGGTAGCGGGGGTGGCGGTGGTGGCGCCCGGGGCGGTCGTCTGAGGGGCGGTGGGCGTGGACGGGGCCGTGGACGGGGCCGTGGGTGTCGGCGTCGTGGTGGGTGCGGCCGCCGTTTTCTCGCCGGACGACTGGCAGGCCGTCAGGGCGAGGGTCGCGGCGAGGGCGGCGGCGGGCAGGGCGAGGCGGCGGGCGGTCGTACGCATGCGGGTTCCCCCGTAAGTGTTCGGTCGGTTCGGTCGGTCAGTGGCCGTCGAGCAGGGTGATCACGATCGCGGTGCAGATGACCAGGACCGTCACTGCCACGGCGTCGATGACGCGGCTGTTCGGCATGGCTCCATGCTGCGAGCCGGTGTGACCCGCTGTCGATCGACGCGGCACAATGAGGAACGCTGGAACGCTTCCACCCCCGCTGACCTGGGGAGACGCACCTTGCCCGGAACGCGTTCCTGGGACGCCGACGGGTACGGGGGAGCGACGGATGGACACCGTGGACCGGTTCGCGGGACTGCTGAAGGGGCTCAAGGAGCGGTCGGGGCTGAGCTACGGCTCGCTCGCCAAGCAGCTCCACGTCAGCACCTCCACCCTCCACCGGTACTGCAACGGCGACGCCGTCCCGACCGACTTCGCCCCCGTGGAACGGCTCGGGCGGCTGTGCGGGGCCACCCGCGACGAGCTCGTCGCGCTCCACCGCGCGTGGATCGTCGCCGACGAGACCCGCGGGCGGGGCGGCGACTCGGCCGCCACCGATTCAGCCGATTCAGCCGATTCCGTGGAGCCCGCCGAGCCCGCCGAGCCCGCCGAGCCCGCCGGCGAAGCCGCCGGATCCGCTGCGTCCGCCGAGTCCGTCGAGCCCGTCGTCGTGGCGGTGGACCCCGCCGGGGGCGGTGCCGCGCCCGCCCGGAGGCGGTGGGTCAGCGGTCTCGCCGCCGTCGCGGTCGTCGCGCTCGCCGTGCCGGGTGCCTACCTGGTGGCGCGGGACGGGGAGAAGGAGCCGCGCGGGGCCTCGGGCGCGACGGCGGAGCCCGCCCCGCTGAACGCCGGCATCAGCTCGTACAACTGGGCCCAGCCCTGCGGCCAGTACTACGTCCTCGACCAGAAGCCGCAGCACGTGCCGCCGCCGCCCCCGCCCCAGGACACCCGCCCGTGGGCGCGCGCGCTCGGCGGCGTCGACGGCGGGCACATGCAGCTCCAGCTCACCGTCACCGGACGCACCCGGGAACCGGTCGTGCTGTCGCGGCTCAGCGTGCGGGTCGTCGAGCGCGACCGGCCGCCGGCCCGGGACGCGTACTCCATGGGCGACGGCTGCGGCAGCGGGGTCACCCCGCAGACCTTCGACGTGGACCTCGACGCGCCCCGGCCGTACGTGAAGGCCGTCGCCGGGCAGGACGGCGACCGGGTCGTGCCGGCGAAGGACTTCCCGTACAAGGTCGCCACCGGGGACCCGCAGGTCCTCAACCTCGACGTGCACACCGAGGAGCACGTCGTCGCCTGGTACCTGGAGCTGGAGTGGAGCACCGGCGACAGGAAGGGGACGGTACGCGTCGACGACGGCGGGCAGCCGTTCCGTACGCAGGCCATCGAGGGCCGTACCGTCTACGGCTACTGGCCCGACAAGGGCGAGTGGGTCGCACAGCCGTAGACCCACCCGCCCCGGCGGCGGTCAGAGGCGCTCGGGCGTCCGGATGCCGAGCAGGGCCATGCCCTGGTGGAGCGTGCGGGCCGTGAGGTCGCACAGGAAGAGGCGGTTCTCGACCTGCTCCGGGGTGTCCGCCTTGAGGACGGGGCACTCCGAGTAGAACGTCGTGTACAGCGACGCCAGCTGGTAGAGGTACGCGGCGAGCTTGTGCGGGGCGTACTCGGCGGCGGTTTCGGCGATCGTCTCGCCGAAGCCGTCCACGTGCAGGCCGAGGGCCCGCTCCGACGGCGCCAGCTCCAGCTCCGGGTGGGCGGCCGGCTTCGCGTCCCCGGCCTTCCGCAGGATCGACTGGATACGGGCGTACGCGTACTGGAGGTACACGGACGTGTCGCCGTTGAGCGAGACCATCTGGTCCAGGTCGAACTTGTAGTCGCGGGCCGCCGAGGTCGACAGGTCCGCGTACTTCACCGCGCCGATGCCCACCTGGGCGCCCCGGTCGGCGATCTCCTCCTCGGTGAGGTCCTGGGCCTTCTCGCGGACGACGGCCGAGGCCCGGTCGATCGCCTCGTCCAGCAGGTCCACCAGCCGGACCGTCTCGCCCTCACGGGTCTTGAACGGCTTGCCGTCCTTGCCGAGGACCGTGCCGAAGGCCAGCTGGACGGCCTTCACCTCGTCGTTCAGCCAGCCGGCCCGGCGGGCCGTCTCGAAGACCATCTTGAAGTGCAGCGACTGGCGGGCGTCCACCACGTACAGCAGCGTCGTCGCCTTCAGGTTCCGCACCCGGTCGCGGATGGCGGACAGGTCCGTCGCCGCGTAGCCGAAGCCGCCGTCGGACTTCTGGACGATCAGCGGGACCGGGTTGCCGTCCGGGCCCTTGATGTCGTCGAAGAACACGCACAGCGCGCCCTCGGAGCGGACGGCGACGCCCGACTCCTCGAGGATCCGGCAGGTCTCCTGGAGCATGTCGTTGTAACCGGACTCGCCGACGATGTCGGGGTCGCGGATGTCCATGTCGAGCTTCTCGAAGACCGAGTAGAAGTAGATCTTCGACTCGTCCACGAACCGCTGCCACAGCGCGAGGGTCTCCTCGTCGCCGGCCTGGAGCTCCACCACGCGGGCGCGTGCCCGCGTCTTGAAGTCCTCGTCCGAGTCGAACAGCGCCCGGGACGCCTTGTACAGCCGGTTCAGGTTCGACATGGCCTCCTCGCCGGAGACCTCCTCGTCGCCCTTGTGGTCCAGCTCGTGCGGGTGCTCGATCAGGTACTGGATGAGCATGCCGAACTGGGTGCCCCAGTCGCCGATGTGGTGCCTGCGGACCACGGTCTCGCCCGTGAACTCCAGGATCTCCACCATCGCGGCGCCGATCACGGCCGACCGGAGGTGGCCGACGTGCATCTCCTTCGCCACGTTCGGCTGCGCGTAGTCGATGACCGTCGTGCCCGCCGCCTCGTTCAGCGGCACGCCGAGGCGCGCGTCGGCGGCGCGGGCCGCCAGCGTCCGGACGATCGCCGCGTCCGACACCGTGATGTTGAGGAAGCCGGGGCCGGAGACCTCGATCTCCCGCAGCACGTCGTTCGCCGGGATCGCGTCCACGACCTTCGTCGCCAGCTCACGCGGATTGCCCTTGAGCTGCTTGGCCAGCGCCAGGATGCCGTTGGCCTGGAAGTCGGCCCGGTCGCTTCGTCGCAGCAGCGGGTCGGCGGAGCCGGCCTCCGGCAGGGCTGCCGAGAGGCCTTCCGCGAGGCGCTGCTGCACGGTCGAAGCGAGGGAAGGGACCGAGGCCATGAGCTTCCGTTCCTGTTGTGTCGTGTCCGGGTGTCCCGGTGGTCTATT
This sequence comes from Streptomyces sp. NPDC057854, assembly GCF_042797055.1. NCBI lineage: Bacteria > Bacillati > Actinomycetota > Actinomycetes > Kitasatosporales > Streptomycetaceae > Streptomyces > Streptomyces sp. NPDC057854. The sequence goes on along the minus strand of NZ_JBHVMF010000002.1, from coordinate 377,535 downwards.
TCGCTTGTCAAGTGTCCCATGGGCGGGCAACGTCTTTTTCCGCCCGTGCCCAGGCTGTGGACAAAGCGGCCCGCGAGGAATCCCGCCTGTGGACAACCTCGGGGCGGCCCGATCCGTCTGGGACAATGGCAGGCGTAAGGCTTCGAGGGATTCCCGCAAGGATCTGGAAAGAAGGACGTACCGACCGTGGCTCAGAGCAGCACCGAGACCGACTGGGTCTCCCGTTTCGCGGACGAGGTCATCACCGAGTCGGAGCGACGTGCGCCTGGCAAACCGGTCGTCGTCGCCTCCGGCCTCTCGCCCTCCGGCCCGATCCACCTCGGCAACCTCCGCGAGGTCATGACCCCGCACCTGGTCGCCGACGAGATCCGCCGCCGCGGCTACACCGTCCGCCACCTCATCTCGTGGGACGACTACGACCGCTACCGCAAGGTGCCGAACGGCGTCGAGGGCATCGACGAGTCCTGGGCCGAGCACATCGGCAAGCCCCTGACGTCCGTCCCCGCCCCGGCCGGCTCGCCCCACCCCAACTGGGCCGAGCACTTCAAGGCCGCCATGGTCGACGCGCTCGCCGAGCTCGGCGTCGAGTACGACCCGATCAGCCAGACCGAGCAGTACACCTCCGGCGCCTACCGCGAGCAGATCCTGCTCGCCATGCGCCGCCGCGGCGACATCGACGCCATCCTCGACCAGTACCGGACGAAGAAGGCCCCGAAGAAGCAGTCGCAGAAGCCGGTCGACGAGGCCGAGCTGGAGGCCGCCGAGGGCTCCGGCGCGGCGGCCGAGGACGACGGCTCCGGCGGCGGCGCGGGCTACTTCCCGTACAAGCCCTACTGCGGGCGGTGCGAGAAGGACCTCACCACCGTCACCGCCTACGACGACGACACCACCGAGCTCGCCTACACCTGCACCTCGTGCGGCTTCGCCGAGACCGTGAAGCTCAGCGAGTTCAACCGCGGCAAGCTGGTGTGGAAGGTCGACTGGCCGATGCGCTGGGCCTACGAGGGCGTCATCTTCGAGCCCTCCGGCGTCGACCACTCGTCGCCCGGCTCCTCCTTCCAGGTCGGCGGCCAGATCGTCTCGCTCTTCGACGGCGTCCAGCCCATCGGCCCCATGTACGCCTTCGTCGGCATCAGCGGCATGGCCAAGATGTCCTCCTCCAAGGGCGGCGTGCCCACCGCCGCCGACGCCCTGGAGATCATGGAGCCCCAGCTGCTCCGCTGGCTCTACGCCCGCCGCAAGCCCAACCAGTCCTTCAAGATCGCCTTCGACCAGGAGATCCAGCGGCTGTACGACGAGTGGGACAAGCTGGAGGCCAAGGTCGCCGACGGCACCGCGCTGCCCGCCGACGCCGCCGCCCACGCGCGGGCCGCCCGCACCGCCGCCGGCGAGCTGCCGCGCACCCCGCGCCCGCTCCCGTACCGCACCCTGGCCTCGGTCGTGGACATCACCGCCGGTCACGACGAGCAGACCCTCCGGATCCTCACCGACCTCGACCCGGAGTCCCCGGTCACCTCGCTCGACGAGGTCCGGCCGCGGCTCGACCGCGCCGAGAACTGGATCACCACCCAGGTCCCGGCCGACCAGCGCACCATCGTCCGCGAGGAGCCTGACACCGAGCTCCTCGGCTCCCTGGACGACGAGGGCCGCGAGTCGCTCCGGCTGCTCCTGGAGGGCCTCGACAGCCACTGGTCCCTCGACGGCCTGACCACCCTGGTCTACGGCGTCCCGAAGGTCATGGCCGGCCTCACGCCCGAGGCCAAGCCCACCCCGGAGCTGAAGGTCGCCCAGCGCGCCTTCTTCGCCCTGCTCTACAAGCTCCTCGTGAGCCGTGAGACGGGCCCCCGCCTGCCCACCCTGCTCCTCGCCGTCGGCGCGGACCGGGTGCGCAAGCTGCTCGGCGCGTGAGACGCGTGAGCTGACACCGGACGACGAAGGGCCGCCCCCGTGCGCGGGGGCGGCCCTTTCGTCTGTCGGTCACGACCCGTCAGGACGGGTCGTACTCCTCCATGTCCTGCTGGACGAGCTGCTGGACCTCCGGCGTCACCAGCTGGAGCAGGTCGGACTGCTGGGCGGGGAGCTGCTGGAGGTTGTACAGCGCGGCCGCCACGTGCTGCTCCAGCTCGTACGGGGTCGGGAAGCGCTCGTTCTCCTGCACGAAGCCGTACATCACCTTGTACGCGGCCTCCCGCAGCTCGTCCGTCTGCGGGTCGGGCTCCCGGGTCGGGTCGGGGTGCTGCAGAACCCCGAACAGCTCGGGGCCCTGCTGCTCGGCCTCCGACGGCGGCAGCTTCTCCAGGAAGCCCTCGGGAGCGCTCGCGGGGGCCTGCTCGACCGGCAGCTGCTCGGTCGGCATCTGCGCGACCGGCATCTGCCCCGCCGGCATCTGCTCCCCGTGCATCTGGTCCGGCGGGACCTGCCCCGGCGACTGAGCGGAGTACGCGCCGCCGTACCCCTCGGGGGTGACCTGCGACGTGTCGAACCAGGGGCTGTCGTGATTCGGCTGCGGCTGTGCCTGGGGCTGCGGTTGCGCTTGGGGCTGGGGCTGTTCCGCGGGCTGGGGTGCCGGCAGCGGGGCCGGGGCGAGCTGCTGCGGGGCCGGGGCGGCGACCGCCACCGGGGCCGTCGCCGCGGCGACCTGGGCCGGGTTCGGCGGGATCAGGACCGGCTCCACGCCCGCCGCCGCCAGGCCCGCCGGGGCCGTCTCCGACAGGGGGACGCCGTACCGGGCCAGCCGCAGCGGCATCAGCGCCTCCACCGGCGCCTTCCGCCGCCAGCCGCGCCCGAAACGCGCCTGCAGCCGAGCCTGGTAGATCAGCCGCTCCTGCTCCAGCTTGATCACCTGGTCGTACGAGCGCAGCTCCCACAGCTTCATCCGCCGCCACAGCCGGAACGTCGGCACCGGCGACAGCAGCCAGCGGGTCAGCCGCACGCCCTCCATGTGCTTGTCCGCGGTGATGTCCGCGATCCGGCCGACCGCGTGCCGCGCCGCCTCGACCGCCACCACGAACAGCACCGGGATGACCGCGTGCATGCCCACGCCCAGCGGGTCCGGCCAGGCCGCCGCGCCGTTGAACGCGATCGTCGCCGCCGTCAGGATCCACGCCGTCTGCCGCAGCAGCGGGAACGGGATCCGCAGCCACGTCAGCAGCAGGTCCAGCGCGAGCAGCACACAGATGCCCGCGTCGATGCCGATCGGGAAGAAGTACGAGAACGTACCGAAGCCCTTGTGCACGGCAAGCTCGCGCACGGCCGCGTACGAACCCGCGAAACCGATCCCCGCGATGATCACCGCGCCGCCGATGACGAGCCCGATGAGTATGCGGTGTGTGCGTGTCAGTTCCATCGCGGCCACCCGCGATCCCCTCCCGTGTTCGACGTCTCGCGGGCCCCAGAGTGGCACACATGAACGAAGCCCGACCCCCTGGGGAGGGACGGGCTCCGCTCCGACACACCGTCTGTGTCGGTTTGTCTCACTCCCCGTGCGGCCGACGGCGGTTGGCCGCCCCGCACAGGGGTAGAACTACTTGTTGGCCGCCGCGACCGCCGCGACCGCTTCCTTCGCCGCCTTCGTCGCCCCCGCGACGATCTTCTTCGTGTCCGGCGTGTCCGCGCCGGCGTACCCGGCGCCGTTGTACGACAGCAGCACCAGCACGTTGCCCGTGCGCGCCACGACCGACGCGTACACGAAGTCCTCGCCGGTCTTCTTCACGGTGTACGTCACCGTCTTCGCCTCGTCGCCGATGCCCGTGGCCGCCGTGGTGCTCATCTTCTTCGCGCCCGCGGTGGCCTGGACCTTGCCGAGCTCCTTGGCGAAGTTCTCCTGCGCCCGGGCCTGGCCGCTGCCCAGCGACACCTCGGAGTCGTAGCGGTAGAACGACACGTCCAGCCAGCGGTACTGCGAGCCGTCGACGCCCTTGTCCTCCAGGCCGTTCCAGGAGCAGCCGCCGCGGTGCGACAGGTCGGAGGAGGCCGCCGCCGTGCCCTTCTCGTTCTTCGCCTTCGGCACCAGCGAGGACGCCGTCTTCGCGGTGACCGCCTTGCACGCCGCCGGCAGCTTCGCGAACTTCGCCGGCTCGACCGTCGGCGTCGGGGACGGCGTCGGCGACGCGGTCGCGGTCGCCTTGGCGGCCGCGCCGGCGTCCCCGGATCCGCTGTCGCCGCTTCCCGAGTCCGAGGAGCAGCCGGCGACGACGAGCATCACCGGGACGGCTGCGGCGGCGAGAATGCGGGTGAGTCGCGGAGCTGATCGCTGCATGGTTCCTTCAGTCGCTTGTCGTACGGCCGGCGCCGGTCGGCGGCCCTGGCGGCCCTGGGTACGCCGACACGTTACGTGGTCCCCCCGGCGCCCGGGGGGTGGTGCGGAAGACCGGAGGGCGGGCTACTCCTCCAGCCGCTCGGCCAGCAGCCGGGCCAGATTCTGCGCCCTGTCCTGCAGTTCCTTGCTGTCCGGGGGCGTCGCGGCGCCGGTCGTGCGCTGGCGGTACTCGACGGTGACGATGACGTTCGATGTGCGGAACACCACGCTCACGACCCGCTGGTGACCGTTGCCGCCGGCCTTTCCGAGGGTGTCGTCGACGAACGCGGTGTCGCCGAGGCCGCCCAGCGTGCGGGACTCCAGACCGGTCGTCGCGGGGGCGGACGGGGTGTCCGCCGCGGGCGGTGTCGCGCCGGAGGGGGCGGAACCCGTGGGGCCGGCGGGGGTGCCGCTCGCGGAGGCGGTGGCGGGCGGCATGGTGGTCGGCGTGGCGGTGGCGGTCGGGGCGGTGGCGGTCGTGGCGGTGGCCGTCGGGGGCGTCGTCGGTACGGCGATCCCGGCCGCGAGCTGCTTGCGGGCGTAGACGTCCTGGGCCCGCGCGGCGTCGCTCACCGTCGGGTCGTACGAGACCACCCGCTCCACGTCGAGCACCAGCCGGTGGGCGCCGCCGTCCTCGGTGTCCGCGTTCCAGGTGCAGCCGACGCGCCGGTCGGTGTCGTACGTGACGGCGGCGGTGCCGCGGAGGGCCTTGGCGCGGTCGGCGTCGGGCAGCGCGGCGGTCCCGGGCAGCAGCTCGCGCAGCGTGGGCTGGGGGACGGCGCCGCACGGCTCGAACAGGGTGCGGTAGCGGCCGGGCGGGGCGACGGGCGCGGCGGCGGCGCCGGCCTTCGCGTCGAGGGTGACGTCCTCGGTCGGTCCGGCGGCCGAGCAGCCGGTCAGCGCGCCGAGCGCGGCGGCGAGACCGGCGCCGAGGCCGAGGAGGGTGCCAGGGGCGCGGCCGGTTGAGTACCTCTTTCGCTGCACCGTCCCAGGCTCCCTTCTCCCGAAGTCTTTCCCGAAAACCCTTTGCCGCCCTGCGGAGGCGGGTGGACACAATGTCTATCGCACGCGCTGCCGTTGATGCCGGTCCGCCGTCACCTGTACGGGCTTTGGCTCCGGTTTTTGCGTTATCGGACTTTTCGGGGGAATCGAGGAAGTATGTCGTACGTAGAGGTACCGGGTGCGCAGGTGCCCATCCGGATGTGGGCCGATCCTTCCACGGTGGAGGGCGGCGCGATGCAGCAGCTCCGGAATGTGGCGACGCTGCCGTGGATCAAGGGCCTCGCGGTCATGCCGGACGTGCATTACGGCAAGGGCGCGACGGTCGGCTCGGTCATCGCCATGAAGGACGCGGTCTGTCCGGCGGCGGTCGGCGTGGACATCGGCTGCGGCATGTCCGCGGTGAAGACCTCCTTGACCGCGAACGACCTTCCGGGCGACCTCTCCCGCCTCCGCTCCCGGATCGAGCAGGCGATCCCGGTGGGCCGCGGCATGCACCGGGAGGAAGTGGACCCGAAGCGCCTGTTCCAGTTCCCGAGCTCGGGCTGGGACGACTTCTGGTCCCGCTTCGACGGGGTGGCGGACGCGGTGAAGTTCCGCCGTGACCGGGCCGCGCTCCAGATGGGCACGCTCGGCTCGGGCAACCACTTCGTGGAGGTCTGCGTCGACACGTCGGGCGCGGTGTGGCTCATGCTGCACTCGGGTTCCCGGAACATCGGGAAGGAGCTCGCCGAGCATCACATCGGCGTGGCCCAGAAGCTCCCGCACAACCAGGGGATCATCGACCGCGACCTCGCGGTCTTCGTCTCCGAGACCCCGCAGATGGCGGCGTACCGGCACGACCTCTTCTGGGCGCAGGAGTACGCGAAGTACAACCGCGCGATCATGATGGCGCTCTTCCAGGAGGTCGTGCGCAAGGAGTTCCGGAAGGCGAAGGTGACCTTCGAACCGGTGATCTCCTGCCACCACAACTACGTGGCGGAGGAGCGGTACGAGGGGATGGACCTGCTCGTGACCCGCAAGGGCGCGATCCGGGCCGGCTCCGGGGAGTTCGGCATCATCCCGGGCTCGATGGGCACCGGCTCGTACATCGTGAAGGGCCTGGGGAACGAGGCGTCGTTCAACTCGGCCTCGCACGGCGCGGGCCGGAAGATGAGCCGCAGCGCGGCGAAGCGGCGCTTCTCGACGCGGGACCTGGAGGAGCAGACGCGGGGCGTGGAGTGCCGGAAGGACTCCGGCGTCGTGGACGAGATCCCGGGCGCGTACAAGCCGATCGAGAAGGTCATCGAGCAGCAGACCGACCTCGTGGAGGTCGTCGCCAAGCTCAAGCAGGTCATCTGCGTGAAGGGCTGAACGGCTCCCTGAGGCTGAGGGGGCTGGCGGCTCGGCGGGAGGGGTCCGGTGCACGGCACCGGGCCCCTCCCGCCGTCGTTTTCGTTTCCGCGGTCTCTCGCCGGCTACGGAACGGCTGCGGCTGCGGCTGCGGCTGCGGTTACGGCTAGGGCTTCGGCTGCGGCTCGCGGTGGAGCTTGGTGTTGGACGCCTGGGCCCGGGGGCGGACGACCAGGAGGTCGATGTTGACGTGCGGGGGGCGGGTGCAGGCCCAGGTGATGGTGTCGGCGACGTCGTCGGCGGTGAGGGGTTCGGCCACGCCCGCGTAGACGGCGGCGGCGCGCTCGGTGTCGCCGTGGAAGCGGGTGGTGGCGAACTCCTCGGTCTTCACCAGGCCGGGGGCGATCTCGATGACGCGGACCGGGGTGCCGACGATCTCCAGGCGCAGGGTCTCCGCGAGGACGCGGGCGCCGTTCTTGGCGGCGACGTAACCGGCGCCGCCCTCGTAGGTGCCGTGGCCGGCGGTGGAGGAGAGGACGACGACGGTGCCGTCGCCGCTCGCGGTGAGCGCGGGCAGCAGGGCCTGGGTCATGTGGAGGGTGCCGAGGACGTTGACGTCGTACATGCGGCGCCACTCCTCGGGGTCGGCGGTGGCGACGGGGTCGAGGCCGAGGGCGCCGCCGGCGTTGTTGACGAGGACGGCGAGGGTGCGGAAGGCGGTGGCGAACTCGTCGACGGCGGCGCGGTCGGTGACGTCGAGGGCGTAGGCGGTGGCCTGGTGGCCGGCCTCGTTGATCTCGGCGGCGAGGGCCTCGATGCGGTCCTTGCGCCGGGCGGTGAGGACCACGCGGTAGCCGGCGGCGGCCAGCTGCCGGGCCGTGGCGGCGCCGATGCCGCTGCTCGCTCCGGTGATGACGGCGATGGGGGCGGACATGGCGGAGGCTCCTCGCACAGGTGGACGGTCGTGGTGGTGGCCAGGATAGGTGGCGGCGCGGGAGCGGCAGGGGACACGCGGGCTGACGGATTGTCAGAATATGGGATGGTCTGCGGTTATTTTTGGCTCATGCGTGTGATCTCTCAGGGTGTGCTCGGGGCGGCCCTCGCGGCGCTCGTGGTGCTGGGTACCGGGACGACCGCCGGCGCGGCCGGGGGCGCGGTCGGGGGCGCGGAAAGCCGCGCGGACGGTGGCGTCGCCGGCGGTGCGGCGGCCGGCGGTGTGGTCGGTGACGTGGCAGGTGACGTGGCCGACGGTGTGGTCGGTGGTGTGGTCGACGGGGCTGGGGGTGAGGCGGTCGGCGAGGTGGTCGGGGCCGAGGCGGATCTGGCCCACCACGGGCATGTGTCCCTGTGGGAGGGGCGGGTCGGGGTGTGGCTGGTGACGGAGAACCACGGTCCGTCCGACGTCGTGGACGCCACCGTCCGGCTGGCCTTCTCCGCGCCCATGGCGGGCGGCCAGGAGCTGCCGCCGGGCTGTCTGTGGAGCGGTTCCCGGGTGGTGTCGTGCCGGACGGGCGCGCTGCCGGACGGGGGCGCGGCCGGTGAGCTGGCGCTGGATCTGCGGGCGGCGGGCCGGCCGCAGGAGCTGACGGTGGAGGTGAGCACGGCCTGGCGGGCCGGCGGCGTCGACCGGAACTCGCTCAACGACCGGCACCGGGTGCTGGTGCTCGCGACCGGGGACCCGTACGTGTTCTGAGGGTCGGCCGGGGTGGCCGGCGCGGTCATCGGTCGGTCCAGAGCACGTAGCCGTCGGGGCGGACGAGGGCCGTGGTGCGGCGGGCGGGGTCCTGCCAGGTGGCCCGGACGACGCGGGCCGCGGTGGTCGGGGCGAGCGGCGGCAGGCCCGGGGTGGCGCCCTCGGGGGCGATGAGGACGAACTCGCCCGCGCGCAGCAGGGCGTGGAGGCGGCCCTCGCGGAGCGGGACGTCGGGGGCGCGGCGGCCGGAGGTGCGTCCGCCGCCGGGCGCGGGGGCGTAGGCGATGCCGAGGCCGCTGATCATGTTCATGGCCTTGGCGGCGGCGGGCCGGGCGACGTCGAGCGCGGTGGCGGCGACGGCGCGCAGGGCACGCGTGGCGGGCGTGTGGGCCATCGCGAGGCGGACGAGGGCGCCGCTGCTGCGCAGGACCATGGCGCCGACGGGGTGGCGCTCGGCGTGGTAGCTGTCGAGCAGGGCCTCGGGGTCGGGGGCCTCGCCGCGGTGGACGGCGATGAGCTTCCAGGAGAGGTTGGCGGCGTCCTGGAGGCCGGTGTTCATGCCCTGGCCGCCGGCGGGGGAGTGGACGTGGGCGGCGTCGCCGGCGAGGAAGACCCGGCCGACGCGATAGGCGGGGACCTGGCGCTCGTCGCTGTGGAAGCGGGAGATCCAGCGGGCGTCGTGCATGCCGTGGTCGGTGCCGAGGGCGCGGCAGGCGAGGGCGCGGACCTCGTCGAGGTCGGCGGGCTCGCTGTCGGGGACCTGGCGGGTGCGGTCCCAGCCCATGACGCGGTACCAGCCGTCGCCGAAGGGGGCGATGAAGGCGAAGGTCTCGCCGTTGCCGTTGACCGTGAGGGATTCGGCGGGCTCGTCGGTGAGGCGGACGTCGGCGAGGACGATCGAGCGGATGACGCTGGTGCCGGGGAAGGGGAGGCCGAGGGTGCTGCGGACGGTGCTGCGGTGGCCGTCGGTGCCGACGAGGTGGCGGGCGCGGAGGGTGAGGCGGGTGCCGCCGGGGCCGGTGAGTTCGGCGGTGACGCCGTCGGCGTCCTGGCGGAGGGCGTCCAGGGCGGTCTCGTGGCGGAAGGTGACGCCGGCGTCGGCGGCGCGCTTCTCCAGGAGGTTCTCCACCTCGTACTGGGGAGTGATGAGGATGTGGTCGAAGCAGGAGGGGAGCCGGCCGAGGTCGAGGGTGGCGCGGCCGAAGAGCCGCATCCGGGTGAGCGGGGTGCCGGTGGCTTCCAGGGCGTCGGCGAGGCCGCGGGTGTCGAGCAGTTCGAGGGTGCGGGCGTGCACGCCGAAGGCGCGGGTGAGGTTGGAGCGGCCGGCGGCGCGGCGCTCGACGAGGGTGACGGCGAGGCCGGCGGCGGCGAGGTCGCCGGCGAGGAGGAGTCCGGTGGGTCCGGCGCCGACGACGATGACGTCGGTGTCGACGGCGGCGGGGTCGGCGGGCTGGTCGGCTTCGTGGGTGCGGTGTCCGGTGGTGCTCATGGCTGGCCTCCGATCGGTCAACGCTTGTTGGCCTACGCTTGTTGGCAACGGTAGGCCCCTGCGACATGCCTGTCAACACCTGTTGGCATACAGTTGTGGGCATGACGACCACACGCCGCTCCGACGCCACCCGGGCCGCGATCCTGGAGGCCGCCCGCGAGCGCTTCGCCGCTGACGGGTACGAGCGCGCCACGATCCGGGCCATCGCCCGCGACGCCGGGATCGACCCCTCGATGGTCATGCGCTACTACGGCAACAAGGAAAAGCTGTTCGCCGCCGCCTCCGAGATCGACCTCGCCCTCCCCCCGCTGGGCGCGCTGCCCTCGCAGCACATCGGAGCCGTCCTGGTGAACCACTTCCTCGACCGCTGGGACCGGGACGACGTGCTCACCGGCCTGCTCCGGGTCGGCGTCACCAACGAGGCCGGCGCGGCCCGCATGCGGGCCATCTTCGGGGCGCAGCTCGGCCCCGTCACCCTCGGCGTCTGCCCGAAGCCCGAGGAGGCCCCGGCCCGGGCCGCGCTCGTCGCCTCCCAGATCCTCGGCCTGGCGCTCGCCCGCTACGTGCTGCACCTGCCGCCGGCGTCCGAGATGAGCCGGGAGGAACTGGTGGCCTGGGTGGCGCCGACCGTCCAGCGGTACCTCACCGCCGAGCACCCCTGACCCGGGCGCGGGGGAGTGACGGCGCGGCGGTGTCACGGGGGCCGCGGCGTTACGGGACCGCGGCATCACGGTGCGGCGTTACGGGGCGGCGGCGCCGAACTCGCGGACCGCCTCGTCGACGATCGCCTCCAGGCGGGCGTGGTGCGCGCCCCGCCAGTAGACCCGGTCGCACTCCTGGCACCGCGCGAAGACGTCGTACGTCTTCTCCGTGCCGCGCTCCAGGCGCTCGCGCACCTCTTCCTTGCCGGTGTCCGTCAGCAGGCCGTTGCAGGCGGTGCAGCGGGTCCACGGCGCCAGCGGCGGCGCGAACCGCTCCAGGACGTCGCGGAGCTGGTCGTCGGGCCGGTCGCTGTAGACGTACGCCCCCGCCCACAGCTCGCGGCGGCGCAGCAGCCCCCGGTCGCGGGAGAGCATGACCCGCCGCTCCCGGGCGGACAGCGCGGCGAGCGCCGGGTCGCCGATGTCCTCGTTCTCGTACGCGGCGTCCACGCCCAGCAGCCGGAGCCGCCGGGCCAGCGTGCCCAGGTGCACGTCGAGCAGGAACCGGAGGGGCGCGCCGGGTACCGGCTGCGGCCGGGCGACGCCCTCGACCTCGACGGTCTCGCCGGCCGCCGGCACGTGCGCGGGCGGCACCGGGCGGCCGTCGACCAGGAGCCGGCCGGCCTCGGTGAGCGGCACGCCGAGGGACTCGACGACATGGCCGAGCGAGGAGACTCCGTCGGTGGTCACGGCGGTGCGTCCCGAGCGCCGCTCCGCGGCGACGAAGACGGCCAGGCCGGGGGCGAAACTGATCTGGATCTCCGGTCCGTTCACGGGGACAGGATCGCACCGGGGTGCGACGGCGGGCCAGGCATTTCCCGGCCGCGGGCCGTATTCCGGGGGAGCCCGCCCGCCCCCGGGTTACCGTCCCCGTATGAAGATCATCGATCTGGAGCCCGGCGATCCCCGTCTGGAGAGCGATCTCCTCCCGGTCCTCGTCGAACTGCGACCGCACCTCACCCCGGCGCTCTTCCGGGACGTGTACGCGCGCGGCCACGCGCAGGGCCTGCGCTTCTCGGCCGCCTACGGCGACGACGGCCGGTGCGTCGGCGCGGCCGGCTGGCGCCTCGTCTTCAACACCAGTTCGCTCAGCAAGCTGTACGTGGACGACCTGGTGACCGCCTCCGCCGTCCGGTCCACCGGCGTCGGCCACGCACTCCTCGCCCACCTGGAGGACCACGCCCGCGCGGCCGGCTGCCACGAGCTCAACCTCGACTCCGGCACGCAGCGCACCGGCGCCCACCGCTTCTACCTGCGGGAACGATTCGACATCGCGGCCTTCCACTTCGTCCGGCCGCTCACCGGTCCGCAGTAGAACCCAGGTCGAGCCGCCAGTCGTTGCAGCGCATCGGACGGCCCGGCGGGTACTCGAAGTCCTCCTCGCCGAGCAGTTCGAACCCGGCCTTGCGGCACACCGCGTTCGACGCCGCGTTCGCGACCGACGGGAAGGCGTGCAGGTGGCGGTGGAGGCCCGCCGGCCCGGCCCCCCCCCCCCCCCCCCGCGGGGGCCCCGTCGCCCCCCCGCCCCCCAGGAAACCCCGCCAGACCCCCCCACCCCACACGAACACCCG